>NZ_BAAANT010000009.1:0-144532 GCF_039529945.1 Kitasatospora kazusensis
CGCGTTGAGCGGCACGACAACCACCGGAATAGGGCGGCCCCGTGCACTGCGTCCTCGCTGTGTTTTTACTACAAAAGGAATCTCCAACCCGGATCAAGGACCCGGGCCGGGGATGTCAACATATCTGGCGTTGACTTTTGGCACGCTGTTGAGTTCTCAAGGAACGGACGCTTCCTTCAAGCTGCTCTCGCAGGCTCTCCGGGCGCTTCGTTCTTTCGTGTTTCCAGCTTAGCAGACGTTTTCCGCTCCGTTTTCCGGAGTTTCGTTCATCCGATTTGCTTTCTTTCGGCCTTTCGGCAATCCAGACTCTACCAGGTTTCCCTGACCGTCTTTCCTGCCTTCCGGACCCTGTCGGAGCTGACCTGACGGCCCGTCCGACGCCTTGAACCTTAGCCGAAGGCCGCTCCGTAAAGCGAATCCGACCGCAACCCGATAAACACCCACAGCAATTCGCACCGAGGCGTGACAAAGCACGGCCCAGGTGGGACGAGAAGTGGTGGTTCAGAGGATTGGCCACCCCGGGACCGTCCGCGCCGAGCGTGTCCGGTTCTCCCTGTCAGGCAGCTCGGAGAACACTAGACCTCGGTGTTCGCCGAGTCAAGAGACGGACCCGGGTCCGGCGGAACGGGCAGGTCAGCCGGGAGGTGGAAGGCCAGGACGGCCACGTCGTCGTCGTGGTCGGAGGTGACGCCCATGGCCCGCAGCAGACGCGCGCAGACGACTTCGGGCTCGCCCACGGCGCCGCTGAGGGTGCGGGCCAGTTGGTCGAGACCCTGATCGATGTCCTCGTCCCGGCGTTCGACCAGGCCGTCGGTGTAGAGGACGCCGGTCGTGCCCGGGAGTAGGCGCAGGGTGTGCGAGAGGTGGGTGCCGCCGCCGGTGCCGAGCGGCGGGCCGTTCTGCTCCTCCCCGCGCAGCACCGTGCCGTCGGGGCAGCGGAGCAGGAGGGGGAGGTGGCCGGCCGAGGCGTAGAGGAGGGTGCCGGGGGCCGGATCCCAGATCGCGTAGGTGCAGGTGGCGATCTGGTTGGCGTCGATCTCCATCGCGATGCCGTCCAGCAGGTGCATCACCTCGTGGGGTGGCAGGTCGAGCCGGGCGTACGCGCGGACGGCGGTGCGCAGCTGCCCCATCACGGCGGCGGCCCGCAGGCCGCGGCCCATCACGTCGCCGATCACCAGGGCCGTCCGTCCGCCGCCGAGGCCGATGACGTCGTACCAGTCGCCGCCGACGGCGGCCTCGGCTCCGCCGGGCTGGTAGGTGGCGGCGACGCGCAGGTCCGCGGGTTGTTCGAGTTTCTGCGGGAGCAGGCTGCGTTGCAGGGTCACGGCCGCCTCGCGTTGGCGGCGTTCGGCCTCGCGCAGGCGGGTGGCGGCCTGGACCTGGTCGGTGATCTCGGTGGCGAAGATCAGGACGGCGGCCGGGTCCGTACCGCCGGCGCCGTGGGCGCGGCCGTTCGTACGGCCGGGCGGGCGGCCGGGCGCGCGTTCGGTGGAGTGGTCGGCCGAGTGGGCGGCCGAGTGGGCGGGGGGCGGGCCGACGGTGGAGAGCTCGGCCCCGAGCGGGACGCAGGAGACGTTGTAGTAGCGGCTGCCGCCGAGGCCGAGGATGCAGCGGGCCTTGACGCTGCGCGGGCGGCCGCTGCGGATGACCTGGTCGAGCAGGGGCAGCACGCCGAGCGCGGCGAGTTCCGGCAGGGCCTCGGACGCCGGGAGGCCGTTGGTGCGCTCGCCGAACAGTTCGCGGTAGGCGCGGTTGGCGTACCCGAGCTGGTGCAGCGGGCCGTAGGTGACGGCGATCGGTGCGGGCAGGCGGCGCAGGACGTCCCGGAGGTCGTACAGCTCGTGCAGGTCGCACAGGTCGAGCAGGGCCGGTGCGGTGGTGGGCTCACGCGGGCCCGGGACGGTGACGGGCTCTGCGGGTGCGGCGGGGAGAGCGGCTCGCCACGCGGCTCCGGTGAGCCTGGCGCTCCAGCGCATGAGGTTCAAAGGACGGCCGCTTCCTGGGTCAAATTACAGGTACTCAATCACACCTTGTATGCATCTTTGCACGCGCCGTGATGATCCGGTCCGCCTGATCCTGTCAGGACCGGGCACCGTTCCGGAAGTACCCGGTCCGCTACGGCCGTCTTCTCGGCTCCGGCCGGACCCCGCGGGTCACTGCTCGGGGTGGGTGTCCCACCCGGCCGCCTCGAACTCCGCACGCGGGTGTTCGACCGAACCGAGCGAGACCACCTCGCGGTTGAACAGGCCGCCGAGCAGCCAGTCGGTCAGCACCCGGACCCGGCGGTCGAAGCTGGGCAGCCGCCGCAGGTGGCGGGCCCGGTGCAGCCACCAGGCGCGGCGTCCGGTGAGCTGGCCGCCGCGCCTGGTGTGGGCGACGCCCCGGCCCAGGCCGAGCGAGGTCGAGCAGTCCAGACGTTCGGGGCGGTACGGGGCCGGCGGGCGGGAGTCCAGTTCGGCGGACAGGTTCTCGGCCAGCAGCCGGGCCTGGGCCAGCGCGTGCTGGGCGTTCGGGGCGCAGTACTCGGCGGCGGGGTCGGGTACGGCGGCGCAGTCGCCGGCCGCCCAGACGCCCGGCAGCGGCGCTCCGTCCGGGCCGAGCACCTGGAGGGTGGGCAGGCAGCGGACCCGGCCGGACCGGTCGAGCGGGAGGTCGGTGTCGCGCAGCAGCGGTGCGGGCCGGACGCCGGCGGTCCAGACCAGGGTGCGGGCGGCGAAGCGGCTGCCGTCCGAGAGGACCATCACCCGGTCGAGGGCGGACTCCAGGGTGGTGGCCAGCCGGACGTCGACGCTGCGGTCGCGCAGCTCGGCCAGGGTGTGGGCGGCGAGCTCGGGCGACTCCTCGGGCAGGATCCGGCCGGTGGCCTCGACGAGCACCCAGCGCAGGTCGTCGGCGGTCAGGTTGTGGTAGCCCTTGGCGGCGTACCGGGCCATGTCCTCCAGCTCGGCGAGCGCGCCGACGCCCGCGTACCCGGCGCCGACGAAGACGAAGGTCAGGGCGGACTGGCGGAGCGCCGGGTCCCGGGTGGAGGAGGCCAGGTCGAGCTGTTCCAGCACGTGGTTGCGCAGCGCGACGGCCTCGCCGACGCTGCCGAAGCCGAGGCCGTGCTCGGCGAGGCCGGGGACGGGGGCGGTGCGGGAGACCGAGCCGGGGGCCACCACCAGCAGGTCGTACCCGAGTTCGGTGGGCACGCCGTGCTCGCCGCGCGGGGCGGCGTCCACCCAGACCCGGCGGGTGGCGTGCTCGATCCGGGTGACCCGGGCGGTCAGCACCCGGCAGTCGGGCAGCACCCGGCGCAGGGGGACGACCACGTGCCGGGGGTCGATGGAGCCGGCCGCGACTTCGGCGAGCAGCGGGTGGTACGTCAGGTACGGCTGCGGCTCGACCACGGTGATCTCGGCCTGACCGGCCCGTAGTCGGGGTCGCAGGGTCTGCTGGAGGCGGAGTGCGGCGGACATCCCGGCGCAGCCACCGCCGACGATGAGGATCCTGATGGGAGCTCCCCCTGTCGATGTGACCCGGTTCACGCCTCCATGACGCCCTGCCGGGGGGCTTCTTGTCCACAGGGCGTACCGGATCCGGCCGGGCGGATCTGATCGAGAGCCGTCCGGATTTCCGGTTGTACTGGGGTTTCGGTCCACTTCTGCCGCGAACTTCCTTGAACTATGGTCGGATTGTGCGCCGGGGCCGAACGGACCGGCTGCGGCCTACTGCGGTTTCCGACTGCGCGGGGGCGAACCGGGGAAGGTTGGTCCACGAAGGCGCCCGGTCCCGGGCGGCCTTGGCACGCACCGGGGGGTGCGAGTGGCCAGGCAGGGATGCCCGTCCGGGCTCCTGCGGGGGAGGTTGGGGATGACGGATCAGGATCAGGCGTTCGAGCTCTCGCTGCCGATGGAGCGGGTCCAGAACTCTGGAGTGGTGCCCGAGCAACGCGGTCCGGCGGAGCACCGGTTGTACGGCGGGCAGGTCTTCGGCGAGCAGGTGTACGAGTCCCCCGAGGCGGCGTACGAGCTCGGCGGGCCGGCCCCGGGCGGGGCGGCGGACGCCCCGGCCGGCCCGGGGCCCGGCCGGCTGCGGGTGGATGCCAGGCGGAACCTGGAGAGCGTGCTGCGGGCCGCCCGGCAGGTGTTCGGCGAGCTCGGCTACGACGCTCCGATGGAGGAGGTGGCCCGCCGGGCCGGGGTCGGGGTCGGCACGGTGTACCGCCGCTTCCCCAGCAAGGAGGTGCTGGTCCAGCGGATCGCGGCCGAGGAGGTCGCCTGGCTGACCACCCGGGCCAGGGAGTCGCTGTACGGGAGCGCCGGGCCGTGGGACGCGCTGGCCGACTACCTGTCCCGGGCCGTGGCTTCGGGTGCCGGGAGGCTGCTGCCGCCGTCCGCCTTCCGGTACGCGGAGGAGCTCGGGACGGCCGCCGACCGGACCGTGCCGGAGCTGCGGCTCGCGGAGCAGCAGGAGCCCGGCGACGAGCGGTACGCCTGCGACGACGCCGATCCCCGGCTGCTGCTGCACCTGTTGGCCGCGCTGGTGGCACGGGCCGCCGCCGCCGGGGAGCTCCGGCCGGGGGTGACGGTGTCGGACGTGGTGCTGGTGCTGACCGCCGCGGTGCCGGTGCACGTGCAGCAGGCGCAGGCCGTCGACGGCGAGGGCGCGGGTGCCGGGGGCGGAGGCGGTGCCGGGGACGGTGCGGGTCAACCGCACGACGCGCCCTCGGAGCGGTTACTGCGGATTCTGCTGAACGGGCTGCGGGCCCGCTGAAATCAGGGTGGTTCCGGCTCGAACGCACCCACGGGGCACCGCACTCAGGGGTGGGCCGGTGCCGCTCCGGCTACCGGTCCCAGCTCCGCTATGCCATTCTTTGGCCGTGGTTGGAGCCATTGTCCCATTGCGCGCCGTTCGCCCGTCTGCCGCACCGGACGCGGGTGCCGTCCGCCGTGCGGACGGCGCGCGGGGCCGCACCGCGGACCGTGCCGAGTGCTGGGGGCCAGCTTGAGCGCCGAGGAGCAGAACGACTGCGGCTACGGCCGGGAGCTGCCCGGGCAGGTCCCGGACCAGCCCGGCGCCCCCCTGCGGGAGTCGCTCGCCGGGCGGGTGCCCGGCCAGGCCCCGGCCGGGCAGGGCGGGGTGACACCGGAGGCGTTCGTCGCCAGTGAGCCCGTCCGCGACCCCGCGCGGGAGACCACCCGGGGCGCGGACGGCGACCCCGCCCGGGGCGGGCCGGCGGCCGAGGACGCCCCGCAGCGCCCGATGGTCCCGGCGCCGGCCGATCCGGTGGACGGCGAACGTCCGCCGTCGGACGCCGAGTTGACCGCACTGGTGCGGGCCGGCGACGACACCGCGTACGAGGAGATCTACCGCCGGCACGCCGCATCGGTCCGCCGCTACGCCCGGACCTGCTGCCGCGACAACTTCACCGCCGAGGACCTGGCGGGCGAGGTCTTCGCCCGGACGCTCCAGGCACTGCGGGCGGGCAAGGGACCGGAGTTCGCCGTCCGCGCCTACCTGCTGACGGCGGTGCGCAACGTCGCCGCGGCCTGGGCCCGCAGCGAGCGGCGCGAGCAACTGGTCGACGACTTCGGCGCGTTCGCCCAGACCGCGGCCGCGGCCGGCGAACTGGACCTGGCCGACCCGGGCGCGGACGCCTGGGCGATGGCGTTCGCGGACCAGCGGATGGTGATGCAGGCGTTCGTCGAACTGCCCGAGGACGACCGGATGGTGCTCTGGCACACCGAGGTCGAGCGGGAGTCGCCGAAGACCGTCGCCGTACTGCTCGGCAAGACCGCGAACGCGACCGCCGTCCAGGCCCACCGGGCCCGGGACCGGCTGGCCGCCGGCTTCCTGCAGGCGCACGTCTCGGGCAGCCAGGACCAGGACTGCGCGGCATACGCCAACCGGCTCGGCGCGTACGCCCGCGGGTCGCTGCGCAAGCGCGCCTCGACCGAGGTGGGCCGGCATGTCCAGGAGTGCGACCGCTGCACGGCGGCCTACCTGGAGCTGACCGAGATCAACACCGGGCTGCGGGCCGTCCTGCCGGGCGGCGTGCTGGTCTGGATCGGGGCCGGGTACTTCGCGGCGGCGGCCGCCGCCGTCGGTGCCGGCGCGGTCGGCGCGACCGCCGTGGTCGGCGGCGCGGCGGCCGGTGGCTCGGCTGCAGGCGGTACGGCAGTAGGCGGTGCGGCAGCCGGTGGTGCGGCAGCCGGGTCCGCCGGTGGCGGCACCGGCGGAGGTGCGGCCGCGGCGGCCGGTGAGGGTCTGGGTACGGCGGCCAAGGCGAGCATCGCGGCCGGTGTCGCGGTGGCCGCGGCGGCCGCCGTCGCCTACGCGTTCACCAGCGCGCCCGCGCCGCGGCAACCGGTGTCGGCCCCGGCCGTCTCCTCACCCGCCCTGCCCCCGCCGGTGTCCCCCTCGCGCGCGGTGCCGCCCCCGGTCGAACCGTCCGAGGAGCCCACCCCGACCCCCTCCCCCGCCACGCACCCGCCGGCCCCCTCGCCGTCGCCCCGGCCGAGCCGGGTACCCGCCGCGCCCGCGCCGTCTCCCCGCGCGGCGACGCCGTCGGCGCCGGCGCCGACCCCGACACCCGACCCACCGCTACCCCCCGTGCCCAGCCCGCCGCCGGTCCCGACGCCGGTCCCGGTCCCGACCGTCACCCCGCCGCCCGTCCCCGACCCGCCGACTCCCCCGCCACCCCCACCGGTGGCCACGCCGACCGACTTCTGGGTGGACGACCTGCCGTTCGGCCAGGGGCACCACCGGGTACCGCCCGGCGAGCCGACCATCCGGCGGGACAGCGGCTGGCTGTGGCGGCGCAACGGGCTCTCACTGGACGGCGAGTACCACCGGCACGGGCTGAGCGTGCGCGCGCCGTCGACCGTGACCGTCGACCTCAACCGGCCCTGCACCTCGTTCCAGGCCGTCACCGGGCTGGACGACCTCGGCCTGCGGGTCGGCGACGTGGTCTTCAGCGTGCAGGGCGGGGACGGCCGGACGCTCTGGCAGTCCGGCCGGGTCGGCCCGGACGACGGGCCGCTGCCCGTCCGGGTGCCACTGGACGGGCAGCAGTCGATCCGCCTGGTGGTCAGCCCGGCGGCCGGCGGCTGGGGCCTGATCAACCTCGCCGACTGGGCCGACGCGCGCTTCACCTGCTGAGCGGCCCGGCCGCTCCCCGGGGGAGCGCCTCCGCTCAGATCGCGCAGGCGTCGTCCGCGCAGGCGTTCGCGGCGGGCACGGCCGTGCCGGTCTCCGCTGCGACCTGCTTGAGGACCTGGAGGAAGGCTTCGGCCTCCTGGCCGCCCTGGACGGCCCACTTGCCCTCGAAGACGAAGGTCGGCACCGCGCTGATGCCGATCTCGCGGGCCTCGGCGAGCTGCGCCCGGACCTCCGCTGTGCCCTCCTCGCCCGCGAGGTAGGCCGCGACCCGGGCCCGGTCCAGGCCCGCGGCGACGGCGACCTCGGTGAGCTGCTCGCGGTCGCCCACGTCCACGCCGTCGCTGAAGTGCGCCTTCAGCAGCCGCTCCTTCAGGTCGCCCTGCACCGCCGCGCCGTACTCCGTCTCGGCCAGGTGGAGCAGGCGGTGGCCCAGGAAGGTGTTGGCGTGCAGCGCCGCGTCGAAGTCGTAGTCGATGCCCTCGGCCTTGCCGAGCTCGGCGACCCGGGCGTCCATCGCGACGGACTGCGGCCCGTAGCGCTCCGCCAGCCAGGCGCGGTGCGGGCTCGCCGTCTCCGGGGCGTCCGGGACCAGCTGGTACGGGCGGTAGACGACCTCGACGCCGTCCTTGCCCTCGAACCGGTCGAGCGCCTGCTCGAAGCGGCGCTTGCCGATGTAGCACCACGGGCATGCGATGTCCGAGTAGATCTCGACCTTCATGACGGCTGACTCCTGTCGGGGGGTGAATGGTCCGAAAGGGTGAACCGTCAACGACCTGCGGGCATTCCCCTATGTCCGGTTTGTCGATTCCGCGTGCCCCCGCCCCCGCGAGGTCCGGCCGCTACGGACGACGGGCCGGCGGCGCCGGGACCACCAGCACCGGGCAGGCGGCGTGGTGCACCGCGGCCGAACTGACCGAGCCGAGCAGCAGCCGGGTGAAACCGCCGTTGCCCCGGGTACCCACCACCAGGGTGTGCTGGCCCGGCGTGCAGGCCAGCAGCACCTCGATCACGTTGCCGAGCACCACGTGCAGCACGAGGTCGCCCTCGTACCGCTGCGAGCGCGCCGCCTGCACGGTGGCGACGGCCCGGCGCAGGCCGTCCGCCATGCTCTCGACCAGCCGCTCGATGCTCTCCCGGACCAGCTCGACCATCCCCGGCGGGTAGCCCGTCGGGGACGGGTTGACCACCGCCAGGACGTACAGCGGCAGGCCGAACACCTCGGCCTCCGTCATCGCCCGGTCGAGCGCCCAGAGCGAGCCGTCCGACCCGTCACAGGCCGCCAGGACTCCGGACGGGGCGGCGGCCGGCGGCTCGCCGAGCACCGGGAGGGAATCGGTCATCAGGGCTCCTCTGAGCGGGTGCCTCCATCATGACGCGAGACAGCTTGCAGCTCGCCTGCAGTTGCACTCTCCCGGGACGCGGGACAGCTGTGCAGCTCGCCTGCAGTTGCACCGTCCCAAGGGGCGCGGGGAACTGCGCGAGGGCGGAGCGCGCCGGGCCGTTACTCCCGATTTCGCGCAGTTCCCCGCGCCCCCTGAGGTCAACCGTGAGCATCCGGTAACCCCGCGGAGCGCGCCGGGGCGTTACTCCCGATTTCGCGCAGTTCCCCGCGCCCCCTGGGGGTTGGCCCTACCTGTGCAGTTCCCCACCCCTCGGGGCCTACCCAGAACCTCCGCGGAGCGGCAGGGCGGGGCGTTCGGGGAGGGGGAGGCCGGTCCAGCAGGAGCCGTGGCGGCGGGCCCGCACGCGGCGGAGCCAGAGTTCGGTGGAGACCAGGTCGGCGAGGCCGGCGAGGGTGCCCGGGGGAAGGTCGGCTGCGGGGTCGGCGGCCCGGGTGAGTGCCCGGCGGACGGCGGGGAGGTCGATCAGCCCGGCCTCTGCCAGCAGCGGCTCGCGGAACAGTTCGGCGAGGCCGTCCGCGGCGAGCCGCAGGCCGGTGCGGGCGGCGGTGGCGCGGTCGGGGCGCGGGCCGCGGCCCCAGTCGGCGGGGAGGTCGCTGCGGCCCGCGCCGGTGAGCACCGCGCGCAGCAGGGCGTGCCGGGCGCCGGGCTGGAGGCGGATCTCGTCGGGCAGCAGTCCGGCGGCCCGGACCACCTGGTTGTCGAGGAAGGGCGCGTGCAGCCGCTGGCCGTACTGTTCGGTGGCCTGGACCAGGGTGCGGTACTCGGCGGCCCGCCGGTGCAGGGCGAGCCCGGCGAGGCGGGCGCCCGGGGGTTCGGTCGGCGCGGGTCCGCGGGCGGCCAGCCGGAGCCGGAGCGCGACGGCGGAGAGCGCGTCGTCGGAGAGCCAGCGGGCGGCCGGGCCCGGCACGCACCAGGCCAGGGCGGCGGCGGCCCCCTTCGCGGTGCCGGCCTGCCGGACGGTGAGTTTCACGGCGGCGTCGTCGAGCGCCTCCGCGTACCGGGCCCGGGCCAGCCGGTTGGCCGCGCGCAGCACCGCCACGGGGGTGCGCAGGCCGCTGCCGCCCGCCGCCCGGTCGGCGCCGGCCAGCGCGACCACGGGCGGGAGGAGTTCGCGGGGGCGGCCGTCCCTGATCAGGTCGGCGAGCCGGGCGGGGTGGCCGTCGAGCACCTGGCGGGCGCCGTAGCCGGTGAGGTGGTCGGCGCCGCCGGCGCTGAACCGGGTGCCGATCCGGGCGGTGGAGACCAGCACCGGCCCGGGTTCGTCGGTGAGCGGTCCCGGCGGCAGCTCGGGCAGCGCGTCGGCGAGTTCGGCGTACGGGAGGGTGGGCGGCAGGACGATGTGCCGCAGCCTGGGCACCTCGACGGCGAGCGCGCTGCCGCTCGCCTCGCCGACCGTCACGGCGGTGAGGGTGTCGGAGGAGCCGCACGGCGGCGGGGGCCGGGTGGCGGCCAGGGGTTCCACGGGCCGTTGGTGGCCCGGCCGGGCCCAGGAGCCCTTGACCGCGCCCGTCCTGGGCCGCTCGGCGGCGGGCGGCGCGTCCGGGCCCGGGGCGCGGGCCGGGGGGCTGATCGGGACGGCGGCGGCGAGCAGGGCGACGGTCGCCGAGGCGGTGCCGTACGAGAGGTCCACGCCGAGGCCGGGACGGTCGGCGGCCACGGCCGAGGTGCGGACCCGGCAGCGGACCGACTCCAGCAGCGCGCGGGTGAGTTCGCGCACCGCCGGCGCCTCCGCGCGCCGTCCTTGCGCGCCCCCCTGCTCGTACGGCGCGACGTAGGGGTGCCCGCCCCGGACGGCGAGCACGTGCCCCGGCGGCACCCGCCGGACGCCGACGAAGGGGGTGCCGGTGCCGAGCGCCTCCGGCGACTCGGGGCAGGCCAGCCGGGCGGCGAGGTGGCCGGTGTCGAGCGGGGCGCCGATCAGGTCCGCGAGCGGGAGGGCGGCCGTGGCGTAGGCCGTGCCGCCCGTCCAAGGGGTGTGGAAGACCGGTAGTACGCCCGCCAGGTCGGTGAGCAGCAGGGTGCTGCGGGTGCCGGAGCGCAGCACCACGGTGTAGCTGCCGGGCCAGCTGGTGAGGTGCCGGACGGCGCCGCCGCGCGCCGCCGCGAGGCCGGCGGCGAGTTCGGCGTCGGAGGCGCCGCAGCGGCCCAGCACGGCGAGGCGGGTGGTGGCGGGGGTGTCCTGCGCGGTGTCGTCGGCGACGGGGTCGGGCACGGTGCTGACGGCCGCCGGGGCGCCGGGCCGGAGGGTGACCAGGCGGATCTCGTCCGGGCGCCAGTCGCCCACCGCCCAGAGGGGGTTGGGCCCGCCCCAGAGGGCGGTGCCGGCGAGCGGCCGGACGGCGCTCGGCGCCCGCTGCGCGCCCGCGCCGGGCGCGCTCCCGCTCCAGCCCGTGAGCCACCGCATCGCGCCTCCACCTGACGAGGTTCCGGGCGCGCCGTACCGCTTGCCGTACCTCCGGCATGCGGTGGCGCACCGTCAGGAGACATCGTGCCACCGGATGTGCCCACGGTGACCTGAGTCGGCGGGAGTCGTGCGTGCCGCCCGGTGGTGCGGAGGTTCGGGGCGGGCCGGGCCTCCCCCTCCGTGGCCCGGGCCGCCCCCGGCGCTCCGCCGGGCCACCCTGTCATGGACATCGACGGATGGCCGAAAGGCGACGCACTGCCCGGGAGGGCATCCGCATGCCCTCCCGGACCCACCGCCGCCCGCGGGGATGGAGGCAACGGTGTCCCCCGGCCCGCCGGGTCCTCGACGGCGGGCCGACCCACAGCGTCCAGCGAATCGCCCACCTGCCGCTCGGACCAGGGGGCACGGCCGGGCGCACATCGACACGGGACCGGAGCACGACCGTCCGGCTCACGGCACCGGGGCCACCGCGCGCCGTGCCCCGCCCGGCTCGTTCGCACCCCGGCCGGGCGCGGGTTCCCGCCATCCGGAATGCGAGGCCTTAACCCTCGGAACGCGGCCGACTACTCTAGGTGCAGCAGCATGGAGGCTCCACATACCGCGCCCTCTGCTCATGCCGCCATCCGCGTAACTCCGCAGAAGCCACAGGACGCCGCAGGACGCCGCCAGGGGGTGCCGCCGCCACCATGACCGTCAGCTCACGAGGGCCGAACGACCGGCTCGGTACGCTCCTCACCCTCGCCCAGATCAGCAACGCCGGCCTCGCCCGCCGGGTCAACGACCTCGGTTCCCAGCGCGGCCTGACGCTCCGCTACGACAAGACCTCGGTGGCCCGCTGGGTCAGCAAGGGCATGATCCCGCAGGGCCCGGTGCCGCACCTGATCGCGACGGCGATCGGCAGCAAGCTGGGCCGGCCGGTGCCGCTGGACGAGATCGGCCTCGGCGACACCGACCCGACGCCCGAACTCGGCCTGGCCTTCCCGCGCGAGGTGCCGGAGGCGGTCCGTTCGGCCACCGACCTGTGGCGGGTCGACCTGGAGCTGCGGCGCGGGCCGGGCGGCGGGCGGTGGAGCGACAGCCTGGCGGGCACGTTCGCGGTGGCCGCGTACGCGACGCCGGTCTCGCGCTGGCTGATCACCCCGGCCGACGGCTCGGTCGCCCGGGAGGCGGACGCCCCCGACCTGACCGGCTACCGGGTGGGCCACTCGGACGCCGCCAAACTGCGCGAGGCGGCCCAGGAGGCCCGCCGCTGGGACTCCAAGTACGGCGGCGGGGACTGGCGTTCCTCGATGGTGCCGGAGTGCCTGCGGCTGGAGGCCGCGCCGCTGCTGCTGGCCTCGTACAGCGACGCGGTGGGCCGGGCGCTGTTCGGCGCCACCGCCGAACTCACCCGGCTCGCCGGGTGGATGGCCTTCGACACCGGCCAGCACGAGGCGGCCCAGCGGTACTACATCCAGGCGCTGCGGCTGGCCCGGGCCGCCGCCGACGTGCCGCTGGGCGGCTACGTGCTGGCCTCGATGAGCCTGCAGGCCAGCTACCGGGGCTTCGCGGAGGAGGCGGTGGACCTCGCGCAGGCCGCCCTGGAGCGCAACCGGGGCCTGGCGACGGCGCGGACGATGAGCTTCTTCCACCTGGTGGAGGCACGGGCCCAGGCCAAGAGCCGCAATGCTCCGGCGTGTGCGGCGGCGCTCAACGCCGCGGAGGGCGCATTGGAGCGCGCACGCGCCGGGGACCACGATCCGGCGTGGATCGACTTCTACGCCTACGACCGGCTGGCCGCCGACGCGGCCGAGTGCTTCCGCGACCTCGGCGTTCCGGCCAAGGTGCGCGCCTTCACCCGCGAGGCGCTGGCCCGGCCGACCGAGGGCTTCGTCCGCTCGCACGGGCTGCGGCTGGTGGTCTCCGCGATGGCCGAGGCCGAGGCGGGCGACCTGGAGGCCGCCGTGGCGGCCGGCGAGCGCGCGGTCGACGTGGCCGGACGGATCTCCTCCCAGCGCAGCCGCGACTACGTGGTGGAGATGCTGCGGCGGCTGGAGCCCTTCCAGGCCGAACGCCGGGTCCGGGAACTGACCGAACGGGCCCGGCTGGTCCTGGTGACACCGGCGTAGGCCCGGGCGAAAACCGGATGCGGGTCCGAACGGGGTCCGGATACGGTTCCTCTTGTCCAGGTGCGCAGGCAGAGGTTACTTCCACTGTTAATGGGCAGGTCGCGGGTTCGAGTCCCGTCACCGGCTTAAGGCCGGTGTAGCTCAGTCGGCAGAGCAGCTTCGTCACCTCAGCCGCTTCTGTTCTCTGGACACCCACATTCTGAATAGGTTTTGCCGCACCTCCCGGTGCGCAGGCAGCGGTTACTTCTTGGCAGGGTTCCCCCAGCGGGGAGCCGCGGTTCGAATCCGCGCACACCGCCGCCACCATGATCTCGGGAGGCACAGCTCCGGGGGGTGCCCGGTGCGCAGGCGGTGGCTACTTCCGTGGAGTGCCCGTCAGGGTGCGTTGAAGCAGAGTCCGACCATGCCACCGCCGCCTTTGTTCTCGGGCACCCTTCGCTCCGCCGTGCCCTCCTCCCTTCACCACCCAGCAGGGGGGCACCACCATGTCGCGTTTCAACATCCGCCGGACCAAGGCCGCACCGAGCTCGCCCGTGACCAGTACCGGGCAGCGCACCGTCAACCAGGCCGGCGGCACCGGACACCTCCGGGACGCGAAGTCCGAGCTCTTCCTGCTGGCGGTGGCCAACCTGGTCGGCCAGGACACCTTCTACGAGCAGGGCGGCTCGCGCGACGACCGTTTCACCGCGCTGGTCCGCAAGCTCGCCGTCAGCGACCCGGAGTGGACGCTCGGGCTGCTCCGCTGGCTGCGCCACGGCGCGGCCATGCGGACGGCCGCGCTGGTCGGGGCCGCCGAGTTCACCCGCGCGCGGCTGGACGCCGGCGCCCCGGGGTACTCCCGGCAGGTGGTCGACGCCGTCCTCCAGCGCCCGGACGAGCCGGGCGAGTTGCTCGCGTACTGGACCTCCCGGTACGGGCGCCGGCTGCCGCAGCCGCTCAAGCGCGGCATCGCCGACGCCGTCCGGCGGCTCTACAGCGGGCGGGCACTGCTGAAGTACGACACCGCCTCCAAGGGGTACCGCTTCGGCGACGTGCTGGAGCTCACCCACCCCTCCCCGGACCCGGCCAAGCCCTGGCAGGGCGCGCTCTTCAAGTACGCGCTGGACCGCAGGCACCACCCGGACGAGGCCGTCCCGCCGGCGGCCGACCCGCTGCTGACCGCCAACCGCGAGCTGCTCGCCCTGCCGGTCGGGCAGCGCCGGGCCGTGGTCACCGGCCCGGACGGCGCCGAACGGCTGGCCGCCGCCGGGATGACCTGGGAGGCGCTGGCGGGCTGGCTGCAGGGCCCGCTGGACGCCGCCGCCTGGGAGGCGGTCATCCCGTCGATGGGCTCGATGGCGCTGGTGCGGAACCTGCGCAACTTCGACCAGGCCGAGGTCTCGGACGAGGTCGCCGCCGAGGTGGCCCGCCGGATCGCCGACCCGGCGGAGGTCAGGCGCTCCCGTCAGTTCCCGTTCCGCTACCTGGCCGCGCACCGCCACGCACCGTCGCTGCGCTGGGGGCACGCGCTGGAGCTCGCGCTCCGGCACTCGCTCGCCAACGTGCCGGCGCTGCCCGGCCGTACGCTGATCCTGGTGGACCGGTCCGGCTCGATGTTCGACCGGCCGAGCGCACAGACCCAGCTCAACCGGGCCGACTCGGCGGCCGTCTTCGGCACCGCGCTGAAGGTCCGTGCCGCCGACGCCGACCTGGTCGAGTTCGGCAGCACCAGCAACGTGATCGCGGTCGGCAAGGGCGAGCCCGTCCTCAAGGTGCTGGAGCGGTTCGGCAACCTCGGGGGCACCGAGACCGGCCGGGCCGTCCAGGAGCACTTCCGGGGCCACGACCGGGTGGTGATCGTCACCGACGAGCAGGCGTACGGGACCTGGGGCGGCGACCCGCTCGCCGGGATCCCGGCCGACGTGCCCGTCTACACCTGGAACCTCGCCGGGTACCGGACCGGCCACGCCCCGTCCGGCTCGGCGCACCGGCACACCTTCGGCGGGCTCACCGACGCGGCCTTCCGGCTCGTCCCGCTGCTGGAGGCGGGCCGGGACGCCTCCTGGCCCTGGGAGTAGCGCCGCCCTCTCGACCGGCCCCCGCCCCCGTGCCACTATCTTCACGCCGGACATCACGGCGGCGGGGGTCCGGTCGACCGAGGGGCAGCAGTGGCTTACGACTTCGACGTGTCGGTGGTGGGCGGCGGGATCGTCGGCCTGTCCACGGCGTACGCACTGACGCTGGCCCGGCCCGGGCTGCGGGTCGTGGTGCTGGAGAAGGAACAGACCTTCGCCGCGCACCAGACCGGCCGCAACAGCGGCGTCATCCACAGCGGTGTGTACTACCGCCCGGGTTCGCTGAAGGCCCGTTACGCCACCACCGGCGCCGCCGAGATGGTCGAGTTCTGCCGCGAGCACGGCATCCCGTACGAGGTGACCGGCAAGCTGATCGTCGCCACGGAACGCGCCGAACTGCCGCGCCTGCACGCACTGGCGCAGCGCGGCCGGGAGAACGGCATCCCGGTGACCGAGCTGGGCGCGGCACGGATCGGCGAGTACGAGCCCGAGGTGACCGGCCTGGCCGGGCTGCACATCGGCTCCACCGGCATCTGCGACTTCCCCGCCGTCGCCCGCACCTACGCGCGGCTGGCCGAGCAGGCCGGGGCGGTGCTGCGGACCGGCACCGAACTGCGCGGGGTGACCCGGCGGGCGGACGGCCTCACGCTGCGGACCGGCACCGGCACCGGCGAGCTGCGCTGCGCGGTGCTGGTCAACTGCGCGGGCCTGCAGAGCGACCGGATCGCCCGGCTGGCCGGGGGCGACCCCGGTGTGCGGATCATCCCGTTCCGCGGGGAGTACTACGAACTGACCAAGGAGAAGCGGGAGCTGGTCCGCGGGCTGGTCTACCCCGTGCCGGACCCGGCGTTCCCGTTCCTCGGCGTCCACCTCACCCGGGGTGTGCACGGCGACGTCCACGTCGGCCCGAACGCCGTCCCCGCCCTCGCCCGGGAGGGATACGACTGGCGCACCGTACGGCCGCGCGACCTCGCCGAGACACTCGCCTTCCCCGGCACCTGGCAGATCGCCCGGCGGCACTGGCGGTACGAGGTGGGCGAGTTGCACCGCTCACTGTCCAAGCGGGCGTTCACCACGGCCGTGCAGCGGCTGCTGCCGGCCGTGACCGCCGCCGACCTGGTGCCGGCCACGGCGGGCGTCCGGGCCCAGGCCGTCGCCCGGGACGGCTCGCTGCTGGACGACTTCGCCTTCGCGGGCTTCGACCCCGACGACGCGTCCTCCACCCGGCGGGTGGTGCACGTGCTGAACGCGCCGTCCCCGGCGGCCACCGCCTCGCTGCCGATCGGACGCGAGGTCGCCCGCCGGGCGCTCGCGGCGCTCGAAGCGGGCGGGTGAGGCGTCCGTCACGCCCCGGCGGGCACCCGGACACGCCCCCGTAGAATGGGGCGATTGTGACTGCCACCGCCCCCAGCCCCCAGCCCTCCCCGTCCGCCCGGCTCTCCGCCGCCCCGGCCGGGTACCCCGCCCCGATGTACCCGCACCGGGCCACCGAGGCCCAGCACAGCGAGCACCGGATCCGCAGCTTCCAGCCCCGCCGGGGCCGGATGACCAACGCCCAGGCCGGTGCACTGGACCGGGGCTGGGAGCAGTACGGGCTGGCCATCGACGGCAGCCCGCTCGACCTGAAGACCCTCTTCGACGGCCGCCCGGTCACCCTGGAGATCGGCTTCGGCATGGGCGAGACCACGGCCACGATGGCCGCCGCCGACCCGGAGACGGGCATCCTGGCCGCCGACGTGCACACCCCCGGCCACGGCAACCTGCTCCAGCTGCTGGAGCGCGACGACTCGCGCAACGTCCGGCTCGCCGCCGGCGACGCGGTGATCCTGCTGCGCGACATGCTGCCGGACGCCTCGCTGTCCGGTCTGCGGGTGTACTTCGCCGACCCGTGGCCCAAGCCCAAGCACCACAAGCGGCGACTGATCCAGCCGTCCTTCCTGGACCTGGTGCTCCCCCGGCTCGCCGCCGGGTCGCTGGTGCACTGCGCGACCGACTGGGAGCCGTACGCCGAGCAGATGCTCGACGTCCTCTCCGGCTCGCCCGAACTGGAGAACCTGCACCCCGAAGGCGACGGCACCGGCTGGCTGGAGCCCGCCGACCACCCCGCCGGCAGCGTTCCGGGCTACGCGCCCAGGCCCGACTGGCGGCCGGTCACCAAGTTCGAACGGGCCGGGATAGCGAAGGGGCACGTGGTCCACGACCTGCTCTTCCGTCGTCGCTGAGGTTCCCTTTCAGGGGGATCCGATCACGGGCGCAGGCAGCCTTGCGCTCACTGCAACCCCAGCAGGGGCGCGGGGAACTGCGCGCGCAACCGTGCACGGACGTCGTGCCCTGGTCGCGCAGTTCCCCGCGCCCCTGGAGGAACCCTGTCCTGAGGGTGAGCTCATAACTGAGCGGGTGTCACCGGGTGTGACAGAAAAGGTGCGGGTCGTGTCAGGGGCTCCCGCTGGAGCGGGGGAGTCCCCTACGCTTTGCGGGTGAGCAGTCCGTCCAGTGGCAGCCCACCCACCGAGGCCGCCGTCGCCGCACAACCGCCCACGTGTGCCGCCGCGCCCCGGCCGATCCCGGGGCCCCGCGGGCGCCGGGCGGGCCGGGCGGTGCCCCGGCGCCCGTACCGGAGGCTCGGCCGGCTGGTGCGCCGGACGGCCGGGCTGCGCCACCCGGCGGTGTCCTCCGCACTGGCCGCGCTCGCCCTCGCGGGATGCGCCGTGCTGATCCTGCAACTGGTGCAGCGGCAGACCGGCACCACCGGGCTGCTGGTCGGGATGGGCCTGGCGATGCTGCCGCTGCCGTTCGTCCTCGGCGCGCTGGCCTGGCTGAACCAGGCGGCGCGGGTGCCGCTGCGGCACACGCTGTTCTGCCTGGCCTGGGGGGCCTTCGCGGCGACCACCGTGGCGATCATGGCGAACGGCTGGGCCAGTGACTTCCTGATCGCCCATCAGGGCAGCTCCCGGGGCGAGACGCTCGGGGCCGAGTTCGCGACGCCGCTGATCGAGGAGACCGCCAAGGGCGCCGCACTGCTCGTCCTGCTGCTGCCCGTCCGCCGCCGGCTCCGCTGCCGCGCCGAACGGACCTGCGCCGTCCTGGCCCGGCGCTCCCCCGCCGCGCTGCGCCGCTCCGCCCACCACCTGCGCCCGCGCCGGGGGCTGCGCTCACGGCTGCGCCCGCTCCCGTACTTCCACCGGCGCCCCCGCACCAGGACACGGGCCCGCTCGAACCCCCGCACGCTCGCGGCCGGGGCCGTCCTCGGCGGGGTCACGGCCTGCGGCTTCGCCTTCACCGAGAACGCCCTCTACCTGGGCCGTGCCTTCACCGACGACCAGCAGAGCCGGCTGGACAGCATCGGCCTGGGCGCCACCCCCAGCCTGCGGGACTTCGACGGCACCGTGCACACCTTCGTCCTGCGCGGCCTGCTCTCCCCGTTCGCCCACCCGCTCTTCACCGCGCTGACCGGCCTCGGCCTGGCGGTCGGCCTCACCACCGCCCGCCGTTGGCTCGCCCGGCTGGCCGCACCGACCGGGCTGCTGCTCTCGATGGCCCTGCACGGTACCTGGAACGCCGCGGCCGGGCTCGGCACCCACGGCTTCCTGCTGGTGTACGGGCTGCTGATGGTGCCGTGCTTCGCCGCCCTGGTCTGCTTCGCCGTGTGGGTCCGGGCCCGGACCGCCCGGCGCCCGGTCCGGGGTGAGCACCGGGTCGGCAGCGTGGTGCCGTGACTCCCGGGAGTCCTGGGAGTGCTGTGCGTCCTGGGAGTGCCGTGGTGACAGTGATTTCCCTTCTGGACAACTCTCCCGTAGTGTTGGGTTTACCGACGCGGGGTGGAGCAGCTCGGTAGCTCGCTGGGCTCATAACCCAGAGGTCGCAGGTTCAAATCCTGTCCCCGCTACTTTGTAGCAACAGTGAGGCCCGGCAGATTCGTCTGCCGGGCCTCACTGCTTTCCCGGATCACCCCGAAAATCCGTTGCACCTGCCTGAGGGCGGTGCCTATGGTGGCAGCACACTGAAAGGAGGTGATCCTGAGTTGAGTACTTTCAGGATGTGTGAGGTGGCTGCTCGCTAGAGCCGCCCCTGCCTGTGCAGAGATGAGGCCTTCCGGCCTCCGGCTCAGGCGACTTCAAAGCAGTCACCCGGCCCGTGGGCTCACCGGAACATCCCCGGTGCCTCGGCTGCCGGCCCCGTGCACAGGGCCGGTGGCGAGGAGCAGCCCACGGGCCGTCTGCATGTCCGCTTCCCTGACCGGGCACCCTCCGTTCGGTTACAGTCGCTGCCGTCCGTGCGAGCGGGCGGGACGGTCGGGGAGGCAGTCGGTGGTACTGGAACGTGACGGCGGGCTCGCTCCCGTGGTGCAGGTCGGGCTGGGTGCGGTGCTCGGCGCCGGGGTGTTGGGGCTGGTGCTGTACGCGACGGCCGGCCCGGATCCGGTCGGCGTGCTCGGCGGCGGGCTGCTGGTGGCCGGGACGTTCACCGTCCTCGGCGGCGCACTGGGCTTCCTGTTCGGTATCCCGCGCCTGCTCACCAGCGGAGCGGCCGCGCACCCCGCCGACCAGCAGGCGACCTCCACCGCGAGCTACGCCCCGAACACCAATCTGGAGCAGGTGTCGGACTGGCTGACGAAGATCCTGCTCGGCGCCGGGCTGACCCAGCTCGGCTCCCTGCCGCACCGGCTGCGCCAACTCGGCGACGCGCTGGCGCCGTTGACCGGCGGCGCGGGCGGCAGTGCAGGCGGCGCGGGCTCAGGTCCGAGTGGTGCAGCAAGCTTCGCCGCCGGCCTGGCGGTGTACTTCACCGTGGTCGGCTTCCTGTCCGGCTGGCTGATCACCCGGCTGCTGCTGGCCCGCGCGCTGTCCACCGCCGACCGGCAGACACTGGCCGACTCGGTCAGCCAGACCGCCGTCGCGGCGAACGCGCTGGGGTTCAGCGCCCAACAGGTCCGGGACCTGTTCGAGAGCGGCGTGGAGGGCCTGCGGGTCCAGGCGCTGGCCCTGCTGCAGGGCAGCCCGGACGCGGGGAGCATCGACCTGCTGGTCAAGGCGATCGACCGGCCGCTCTCGCCCTTCGAGCTGCTCCAGGCGCTGCTGGCCGCCCGGGAGGCGGTGCACATCCCCGGGCTGCCGGAGCCGGACCTGGCCCGGCTGCGGGAGGCCGTGGCGTACACGCTGCGCAATCCGCGGACCGCGCCGCCGCGGTCGCGCCGCAGGGCGGTCGCCGAGGAGATCCTCCGGCAGCTCCCCCAGCCCCGGCCTGCCGCACCCACGGCCGCAAGTAACGCAAGTGATACGACGGTCACGACCGCCACTACGCCGCCCGCTCCCGGGGGCTGATGCCCGGGCCGGGACGGCGGCGGTGGCCGGCCGCGCGCAGGACCAGGACCTGTCTGGTGCGGCCGTCGCCGGGCCGGGGCGTCCGCTGGATCTCGCTGGAGATCCGGCGCCTGCCGAGCGCCGCGCGGAGCTCGTCCAGGTGCGGGCAGCGGCGGCCGGTGCCGTCGTGCAGCGGGTAGATCCGGGCCTCGCCGGACGGAGCGGTGACCCGGACGAGTTCGGTGAGCGCGGCGAGCTGCCCGGCGGGCGGGAAGATCCCGGGGTAGGCGAAGAGCAGGTACGAGCTGAGCGTGAGCGCGAACGAGCCGTCGGCGAACGGGAGTCGGGGCAGCGCTGCGGCCACGTACCGCTCGGGGTGGGCGGCGCTGTCGGCGGCGAAGAGGCGGCGGGCGCGGTCCCAGCTGCGCAGGTACCGCTCGTAGGGGCGGTACCTCGGTGAGAGGTGGAGGTGCGGGGTGGCCGTCATCGAGGCGGCCATCGCGTCCCGGCCGTGCCGGGCCAGCGCGGTGAGGGCGGTGAGCGGTGCCGCGTACGCCGGGTCGGCGGCGACCACCCGGACGCCGAGCGCCCGGGCCTCGGCCGCCAGGCCGGCGGCGCCGCCCGGGCAGTCCAGCACGGGGCCGGGCACGGCACACAGGGCGCTGCGGGTGAGGCCGAAGAGGTGGCAGTACTCGTCGAGCGGCCGGGAGGTGATCAAGATGCCTGGCGTACTCACGGGGGCTCCCTGGGCCGTCGTAGCGGTACGGCCAGCGGATCACGGTGCCCGGCGGACCGCATCCGGGAGAACCGATTTCCTGTCAGCGGCAAAATCGCATATGGTGATGTCAACGACGCGGGGTGGAGCAGCTCGGTAGCTCGCTGGGCTCATAACCCAGAGGTCGCAGGTTCAAATCCTGTCCCCGCTACTCTGAACATCAGGTCCGGCAGATTCTTCTGCCGGGCCTGATGTGCTTTCCGGGCAGGTAAGGGATTTCAGGGGCCGGGAGGTCAGGGGCCGGGCGCGGTTCAGCGGGCACCGAGCAGGCCCCGGATCGCCAGCCGGTTGACGTTGGTCAGGCCCCGGACCAGCTGCGGGGTGAGGAAGACCAGCACCAGGCCGATGGCCGAGACCGCCGCGATCTGGAACGGCGAGGTGACGAAGTACCGGTGGTGCACACCGTGCTCGGAGTAGTCGAAGAGCTGCATGCCGGGCCAGGGCGTGTACCGGGCGAAGACCCAGTGGTAGAGGGGGTAGAGCGCGATCACCCAGCCCGTGACCAGGAACGTCACCGAGACCACGAACGACATCACCGCCCACGGGAACATCAGCACCTGGTAGAGCACGGCCCGCCAGCCGGCGCCGTCGGCGAGCCGGGCCGTCACCCCGCCCCAGAAGCCCGGGCGGCTCGGGCGCACCGGCGCCGGTGCGGTGACCTCGGTGGCGAGCAGGGTGCGGGCGCGGGAGCGCTCCAGCGCGCCGAAGCCCCGCCCCCCGGCGAGCAGCAGGGCGAGCACCGGCAGGCCGAGGGCGGTGACCAGCAGGCCGGCCCCCGCCGCGAAGCAGGTGACGGCGAAGGCGAAGCCCGCGACGGCGACCGGAAGACCGCTGAGCACGAACCCGACCTCGCGGAAGCCGGCCGCCGCGAACGGGGCCCGCCAGAAGGCCGGCGCGTCGGACTCGAAGGAGGCCGGGTGGCCCGGGTGGCCCGGGTGGCCGGGCTGGTCCAGCTGGTCCGGCTGGTGCCGGTGGGTGGTGGTGCCGGTCAGGCTGGTCATCGCGGGCTCCTCGGGCTCGTCCGTGCTCACCACTCAAAGGTGCCGGATCCGCGGTCCCGCCGTAATGGAGCCCACTGCCGGATTCATGGTGGGGTTGTCCCCACCCCCTTCACCGTGCGGGCCGTACCCACTCGTGCTCCAGCAGCGAGTACTGGAGCGAGTCGTGCCAGGTGTCGTGCAGGTAGAGGTCGTGCCGGATCCGGCCCTCCAGTTGGTAGCCGGTCTTGGTGAGCACCCGGGACGAGGCGGTGTTCTCCGGGTCGACCCGGGCCCACAGGCGGTGCAGTCCGAGGGTGCCGAAGGCGAAGTCGTTGAGCAGCCCGGTGATCTCGCTCGCGTACCCCCGGCCCCAGGTGTCGCGGCGCAGCGCGTACCCGATGAACCCGGCGCGCTGGTCCTCGATGCCGAGGGCCGCGTTGCCGATCGGCACGGCGTACTCGGGTTCGCCGTCCGCCAGCAGGGTGACGGCGAGGCGGAAGACGGTGCGCGGGCGGTGCTCGGCCTCTTCGAGGTAGAGGGCGATCTGGTCGGCGCAGGTCTCGCGGTCGCGGGCGGCGAACGGGAGGAACCTGGCGGTCTCCTGGTCCCCGAACACCGCGTGCAGCGCGTCGACGTCCTCGGGCGTGTGGTGGAACTCGCGGATCGCGAGGCGCGGGCCGGTGAGGCGTACGGCCCGAGTCTGTTCAGGCTTCATGGCGCCCGACCCTACCGCCGCCCGGCGGCACGGGTGGGCGGTACCCGATACCGTACCGAGGGTGAACGACGAAGACCTCCAGCTCATCCCGCACACCCGCGCCGCCGACCTGCTCTCCTGGGCCGCCGAGGAGGGGTACGAGCCGGCGCCCGAGGCGGCGGTGCGGGCGGTGCTGACGCTGCTCGAACTGGGCGACGGCCGGATGCACGACGGCTTCCCCGAGCTGAGCTCCCCGGTGGTCGAACAACTGCTGTACGAGCGGATGTACATGTACGTGCAGCCCGGGGAGGAGCCGGAGGCGTACGGCAGGGCGGTGCGGTTGCTGATCGATCATCAGCGGGCGGCGAAGCGGCTGAACGCCAAGCGGCACGAGCGGCTGCACGCCGAGGCGGAGTGGCAGGGCGAGCTGCTCTGCGGCCTGCTGCGCCAGCCGCACCTGGTCACCTGGCCCCGGCTGTACACGCTGCTGCTGCGCGCGGACGGGGTGGACACCGCCGACCCGGCGGCCGTCCGGTCCTGGCTGGACGCCTTCCGGGAGCTGACTCAGGAGCAGCGGCTGGCGGCGTTCGGCGCGCTGGAGGAGTCGGGGGTGCTGGACCGGGTCGAGGTGGACAGCGGCTGGGGACGCGACCGGTCGATGTCCGTCGGGATGGCCACCGACGGCGCCCGGCTGCTGCTGGAGAACCGGCTGATGCAGCGCAGCTACCGCAACCTGGCCGGGCTGAACGCGCTCGGGAAGCCGATGCCGGCCGAGCTGTCCGGGGACTTCGAGGGGTTCGAGACGGCGGTGGTCGCGGAGGCGCTGCGCCTGCTCGGCGAGTGGACGGTCCCCGGGCTGCCGGCCCTGCTGGTCCAGGAGTACGCCGACCTGGCGCCGGAACCGGACGCCGCCGAGATCGACGCGTACCTGGCGGAGCAGGAGCAGGAGCAGGAGCAGGAGCAGGACAGCGCGGAGTAGGGCGTGGCCGGGGGACTTTCAGTGACAGCCTTCGGCACCTGAACGAGCGGGGCGCCCACCTGTCGGTGGGCGCCCCGCTCGTGTCCGTGCCGTGCGTGCCTACGGCTGGACGCCGCGCTCCTGGAGCCAGGGCAGCGGGTCGACCGGGATGCCGCCGTCCGGGCGGACCTCCAGGTGGAGGTGGGGGCCGACGGGGGCGCCTCCCGGCCGGAGGCCGGGGGAGTTTCCGGTGGCGCCGACCCGGCCGAGGACGGTGCCCGGGGTGACGGGTCCGGCGGTGGTGCTGATGGCGGAGAGGTGGCAGTACCAGATCTCGGTGCCGTCGGGGAGGGCCTGGATCACCCGGTAGCCGTACGCGCCGGACCAGCCGGCCGAGGTGACGGTGCCCGCGCCGACGGCGGTCACCGGGGTGCCGGTGGGGGCCGCGAAGTCCAGGCCGGTGTGCAGGTGGGCCCAGTGCGCGCCGGACTGGCCGTAGTGCGCGGTCAGCGTGTAGTTGCCGGTCGGCAGGGCGAAGGTGCCCTGCCCGGCCTGCTCGGCCTCCCCCTCGGCCTGAGCCCCGGTCGGGGCCTGGACCTGGGTCTGGGCCTCCGCGTGGGCCTCTGCCTGCTGGGCGGCGCGCTTGGCCTCGGCCTCCTGGGCGGCGGCCAGCCGGGCGGTCTCCTCGGCGGAGGTGCGCCGGCCGTCGGCCTGCTGCTGGATGCGGGCGGCGAGTGCGAGTCCCGGGTCGGCCGCGAGGGCGGTCACGGACGATTCGTCAGGGGCCGCGACGGCCGGGGCCGGGGGCGGGGGTGTGGCGGCGGCGGCCGGGGCGGCGGTGGCGAAGCCCGTCGCGCCGAGCGAGGCGGCCATCGCGGTGACGCCGATCAGCGGGCCGCCGCGCGTCTGGCGGGGCATCCGGTGCCGGGAGCCGTGGTCGGGGGCCGCGTCCGGCGGCTGATCCGAGGGGTGGTCGAGCAACTGGGTTGCTGCCACCGGGGTGCTGGGGGAGTGCGACGACGCCAAGGGAGGCGCGCTCCTTTCCTTCCTTCGCGCCTACCGGGTTAGCTGACGGGTTCGGAGCAGGAAGGTCTCCTACGACCGGGCCAGGGCCCGGCTGATTCACCCCATGGAACGTGGTTCCCCGGCTCCCGGGACTGCCGGTGAAGGCGGGCCCTGTGGATTAGGCGACGGCGCACGGTGCCGTTTCGGGTACGGCGTTGCCGACCGCGCTGCGTTATCAAACGTTAATCCCAGGAGCCCCTGATTCCAAGCGGCCTGCTCGGGACGGTCCAAGTCTCCTGGGGCCGGGAGGGGTTCGCTCCTCCCGGCGGTCAGCCCTCGGTGGCGCGGGCCTTCGCGGCGGCCTTCTCGGCGGCCTTCTCGGCGAAGGTGACCCCGCCGGCCGACCAGTTCCGGGCCGGGACCTCCTCCACGGCCACCCAGATGTTGTCCGGGTTCACGCCCGTGATCCGCGCGTAGGTGGCGGTGAGCTCGCGGGTGATCTCCGCGATCTGCTCCTCGCTGCGGCCGGCCAGCTGCTTGACGTTGATGAAGGGCATGGCCGCACCGTACAACACGCCCGCCGGGGGCCGGCGGGCTGCGGCCGAGCTGCACCGTCCCTGCGCGCCGAGGGGCTGCGCGAGGTGCGCGGGGGCTGCGCGAGAGCAGGTGGCCAGGAGACCCACTTGACGGCTAAGGCTATTAGCCTTAGCTTTATGGCTACAGGAAGCACTTCAGGCAGTAGCTCCAGGAGGCCCCACATGACCGGCACCCAGTTCCTCACCCTCCCCGGCGGCCGGATCGCCTTCGACGACACGGTGACCGGCTCCGGCGCTCCGGTCGTGCTGATCCCGGGCATGCTCGACTCCCGGGCCACCTACCGGCACCTGCGTCCGCTGCTGGCCGCCGCCGGGCACCGGGTGATCACCATGGACCTGCGCGGCTTCGGCGAGTCCTCGATCGTCTGGGACGACTACTCCCCCGGCGCCATCGCCGACGACGTGCTCGCCCTGCTGGACCACCTGGACATCCGGCGCGCGGTGCTGGTCGGCAGCTCGTACACCGGCGCCACCGTGGTCAAGGCGGCCGGCCAGGCGCCCGAGCGGGTGGCCGGGATCGCGCTGCTCGACGGCTTCATCGAGAACCTCCCGCAGAACGCCCTCCAGCGCGGGATGGTCCGGGCGCTCGGGGCGGTCGTGGTGCGGTTCCCGGCCGTCTGGGGCTGGTACCTGAAGAAGATCGCCTACCCCAGCGCCAAGCCCGCCGACTTCGAGGAGTACGTGGCCGGCCTGGTCGCCGCCCTCCGCACCCCGGGCCGCCGGGTCGCCACCCGGGGCCACGTGACCGGCGACTCCTCGCCCGTCGGCTGGAGCGCCGCCGTGAACTGCCCGGCGCTGGTGGTCATGGGCAGCAAGGACCCCGACTTCCCCTCCCCCGTCGTGGTCGCGGACCGCCAGATCAGGGCGCTGAACGGCCGTAAGGTGATGATCGAGGGCGCCGGGCACTACCCGATGGGCGAGTTCCCGCAGGCCACCGCCGACGCGCTGCTCCCCTTCCTGGCCGAACTCGCCGAGAACGCCGCGACCACCGCGACCACCGAGCAGGCCCGGAACGCCGCGACCACCGAGGCGGCGCAGGCCGCCGAGACCCCGAGGAGCCTCTGATGCCCAGAGTCGGACTCACCCCGACCGGCGTGCTCGCCCACGCACTGGAGCTGATCGACGACAAGGGCCCGGAGGCCCTCACCCTGGCCGCCGTGGCCGGCCGGGCCGGCGTCGCGACCCCCTCGCTCTACAAGCACGTGACCGGCGGCCTGCCCGAACTCCGCCGCCTGGTGGCGATACGGGTCACCGAGGAGCTGGCCGAGGCGCTCGCGGAGGCCGTGCTCGGGCGCAGCGGGGACGAAGCCGTCGAGGCCCTGCTGACGGCCTACGTGGGGTACGCCGACCGGTACCCGAACCGGTACGCGGCGCTGCCGCAGGCCCCGCAGGAGGACGCCGCCCTGCGGCAGGCCGCCGCCCGGCTGGTCGGGGTGATCATCGCGGTGCTGCGCGGGTACGACCTGGAGGGCACCGAGGCGATACACGCGGCGCGGACGGTCCGCGCGGCCGCTCACGGCTACGCCTCACTGGCCACCGGCGGGGCGTTCCGGCTCGCCGCCGACCTCGCGGTGACCCAGCAGCGGCTGGTGCGGGTGCTGACGGAAGGTCTGCGGACCTGGCCGGCCGCCTGAGCCGGGGCACCGGCCGTTCGAAGCGGGGCACCGGCCGCCTGAGCCGGGACGCCGAACGCTTGACGGGGTGCCCGGCCGGGGCGCAGGGTGTCACCCGGGCGCGCGGGGCCGCCCCGGGGGCGGCACAGCACGGCCGATGTCCGACCGGTACCTGTTCGGATGGGTTTCGAGACCAATTCGTCGCCGGCCAACGGGGACACTGGCTTCCGCCTGGGTAGTCGTACCGTCAGGCCGCCAGGCCGTCGAAACTCAAGAAGGATGTGGGCACATGACGCAGTCCGCGCGCAGCACCCGGCCCGTCACCGGCCTCATCCCGAACCAGCGCGCGCTGTCGCCCGCCGGCCTCCCGGCCGTCTCCTCCGTCCCGCGGCCCGAGAGCTTCGCCGATGCCGCCCGGCGCGCCTTCGCGGTGGCCCGCGGACTGCGCTCGCTGCGTCCCGTCCCCGCCCGGCCCCAGCAGCCGTACGGCGAGAGCGACGGTCAGTAGGCGCCCTAGCAGGCGCCCCCGCCGCCTGCCCGAGCGGGCACCGGCTGCTTCCCCCGCCGGTTCCGGCAGGCCCTGCCCGGCCGGCGCACCGGTCCGGGCCCCCGGTTTTCGCTGGCGTGCCAGCACGGCCGACGCACCCCCGAAGAAATAGGATGTTCAGCATTCCCCAGGACAGCGGTGCGAGCGGAAGGGCCGGGTAGCTCCCTTGGACCTGACCTCGCCGTGGCTGCCGCCCGAGGACGGGACGAGGTCCGGCTCCTCGCGTACGGCGATGCGCTGCGTCCGGCTGCTGCTCCGCTGCACCAGCGCCGCCGAGCTGCTCGGCACCGTCCTCTCCGACGGGCCGACCTGGATCACCGGCGAGGGTTCGGCGCTCTACCTCCTGGACAGTGACGGCATGCTCCGGCTCGCCGCCTCGCACGGCCTGCCCGACTGGGCCCACGAGCGGTACACCCTGGTGGACCCGGAGAGCGACCTGCCCGCCGCGCTCGCCCTGCGGCGGCGCGGCCCGGTGCTGCTCAGCCCCGAGCAGACCGGCAGCGACTACCCCGACACCAACGCGGGCCGGGGTACCGGGATGGTCGCGCTGGCCACTCTGCCGCTGCTGGTGGACGGTGGCACCATCGGCTCGCTGGCCCTGGCGCTGGCCCACCGGGGTACCGTCCCGCGCCGCGACATCGACGTCCTGGAGACGCTGGCGGAGGCCTGCGCGCACCGGCTCGCGCACCTGATCGACCACGTGCAGGCCGTCGAGCGCACCCCGGAGGGGGTCAGGACGGGCAGCCGTCCCGGTCCGCAGCCGCTGCTGTCGCTGGCCGTCCGGGCCGCCGGGGCCGGGGCGTTCGAGCGTGATCTGGTCACCGGCGAGACGGCCTGGGACGCCCGCGCGTACGAGGTGTTCGGGCTGACCGCGCCCTCCGAGTCCGCGACCGCCCCCGCGCCGGACGTCACCCCGCTGATCCACCCCGAGGACCTGACCGACATGCAGGCCCGGACGGCCGACGCGCTCGCGGCGGGCGGCCCGTACCGGCTGACGTACCGGGTGGTGCGCCCCGACGGGGCCGTCGTGCCGGTGGACGAGACCGGCGAGGTGATGCTCGACCTGCACGGCCGTCCGGTCCGGATCGCGGGGCTGGTCACCGACCGGCACCGGGCCGGGCCGGTGAGCGCCGCCGAGGACGACGCCCCCTTCGCGGGCGCCCGCTCCTCGCTGCTGCTCGCGCTCACCCGGACGCTGTCCCGGGCGGTCACCGTCCGGGACGTCACCACGGCGCTCGCCGACATAGCGCGCCCGGCCCTGGGCGCCGCCGACCTGGTCCTCGACCTGGTGGACGAGGGGCGGCTGCTGCCGGTCTCGCCCTCGGTCTACGGCGGCCCGTACCGCAACGAGCTGACCCGGCTGCACGAGGACTCGGCCGGGGTGATGCGGCACTCGCTGACCAAGGCCACCCCGCTGTTCAGCAGCCCGGGCGGCCCGTCGGCCGGGGCGCCCGGGGCCGCCTGGGCGGTGCTGCCGCTGGTCGCCTCGGGGCGGCAGGTCGGCTCCTGCCTGATCACCTTCGCCACCGAGCGGGTCTTCGGCGACGAGGACCGCACGATGTACTCCGCGTTCGCCGGGATCCTGGCGCAGTCGCTGGAGCGGGCCCGGCTCTACGACACCCACCACCACCGGGCCACCGAGCTCCAGCGGGCGATGCTGCCGCGCAGCCTGCCCCGGGTGCCCGGCATCGCCAGTGCCGCGCGCTACCTGCCCAGCACCGAGGGCATGCAGATCGGCGGCGACTGGTACGACCTGCTGCGGCTGCCGGACGGGCTGGTCGGGCTGGTGATCGGCGACGTCCAGGGGCACAACGCCGAGGCGACGGCCGTGATGGGCCAGCTCCGCAGCGGGCTGCGGGCGTACGCCACCGACGGGCACGACCCGGCCGCCACGCTGGCCCGGACCAGCCGGCTGCTCGCCGAGCTGGACACCGACCTGTTCGCGACCTGCCTCTACCTCACCCTGGACCCGGCCACCGGCGCGCTGGCCGGTGCCCGGGCCGGGCACCCCGCGCCGGTCCGGATCTCCGCCGGCCGGGCCGTCGAGCTGCACCTGCCGGGCGGCCCGCCGCTCGGGGTGGACCCGGGAGGCGCGTACCCGCTCTCGGTGCACGCCCTCGCGGCGGGCGAGACGCTGCTGGTGTACACGGACGGCCTGGTCGAGGACCGGGACGAGGACTACGACGAGTCGGTGCAGCGGATGCTCGGCGGGTTGGAGCTGTGGAGCCGCAGCGAGCCCGGCGAGGGCGGACTGGAGCGGCTGGCCGACCTGCTCACGCTGAACGTCACCGAGCTGGGTTCCCGCCCGGACGACGTCGCGCTGCTCCTGCTGCACCGCATCCTGCCGACCGGCTGAAAAATCCTCCGTAGAAGGAGGACTCCGCTTGAGGACGGCCCGACGGAGAGAAGTTGTCGGGACCAGGTCACTGAATGTCAGAAGTGTTCACACTTCGGTAGGATCATCACCCTAGAATTCGCGGCGTGACGATGACTCAGTGGTTCGGCGCGGCAGCCGGCGTACTCGCCGCCCTCTCGGTGCCGACCGCCGCCCGGTACCTCGCGGTCACCCGCACGCTCACCGCCAGGCTGCAGGACCGCCAGCGCCAGTACGACGAACTCAGCGAGAAGTTCCAGGCCGAGGCCGCGTACCGCAGCGCCGAGACCGCCGCCATCCAGCGCGAGCAGGACCTGAACGCCTCCACCCAGCGGGCCTTCCTCAGCGTGGCCCGCCGGATCCTGGTGATGGCCCACGACCAGCAGGCCGGGCTGGACGAGATGGAGCGCACGCACGACGACCCGGCGCTGCTGGAGGGCCTGCTCAAGGCCGACCACGCCGCGGCCCAACAGGCCCGGCTGGCCCAGACCCTGGCGGTGCTCTGCGGCGCCCGGGCCGGCCGGCACTGGCCCGAGCCGGTCGCGCTGGAGGACGTGGTGCGCGGCGCCCAGTCCCGCATCCTGCCCTTCCAGCGGGTGGTGGTGCGCAGCCGGATCGAGACCGCCGTGGTCGGCGCCGCGGCCGAGGCCCTGATCCACGCGGTCGCCGAGCTGCTCGACAACGCCACCCGCTACTCGCCGCCCAGCACCCAGGTGTTCGTCACGCTGATGCCGGTGCACAACGGTGCCGTCATCGAGATCGACGACGGCGGCGTCGGCATGCCCGAGCAGGCGGTGGAGAAGGCCGCCGCCGCACTCGCCGGCGGCTCCACGCTGGAGGTGTCCCGGCTGGGCGAGGTGCCGCAGCTCGGCCTCGCGGCGGTCGGGCGGCTCGCCGAGCAGTACGGCTTCCGGGCCACCCTCAGTTCGGCGCCCTCCCCGTACGGCGGGGTCCGGGTGGTGGTGCTGCTGCCGACGGCGCTGCTCACCGAACCGCTGCCGGGCCCCGCCCCGGCGGCGCTGCCCGCCGCCGCACCGGCCCCGGCCGCCCTTCCCGTCCGCGCCCCCGTCCGCGACCGCGCGCCCGAGCCCGTCCCGGGCCCCGACCCCGCCCCCGCGCGGGTCACCGCGCCCGGGCCGGCCCGGGCGTCCGACCCGCGTCCGCAGCCCCCGGCGGCCGGTCTGCCGCGCCGCACCAACCGGCGCGGCGCCACCCCGGCGCCGCAGCCGGCGGAGCCCGCCGCCCCCGTACCTCCCCGGTCGGCCCAGGAGGCGCAGGCGTTCATGGCGCTCTTCCAGGCCGGCACCGCGAGCGGCCGGTCGGCCGCCCGGCACCACCAGTACCCGCGTGAGAACCCGGCGCGGGACTCGCAGGACCTGTCCACCGCTTCCCCTCAAGCCCCCCGACCTCCCCAGCGCTCCGGAGACTTCCATGACCCCGCATCCTGACCTCGGCTGGCTCCTCACCGACATCGTCAACGTCCCCGAGGTCCAGCACGCCGTGGTGGTGTCCAACGACGGCCTGGAGATCGGCCGCAGCGAGCGGATCGCCCGTGAGGACGCCGAGCGCCTGGCCGCCGCCTGCTCCGGGCTCCAGTCGCTGGCCCGTGGCGTCGCCGTGGGCTTCGGCGGACAGCGGAGCAGCACCCGGCAGATCATCATCGAGTACGGCGGCGGCTACCTCTTCATCGTGGCGGCCGGGGCCGGCACCCACCTCGCGGTGGTGACCGGCGAGGCCGTGGACGCCGGGCTGGTGGCGTACCAGATGCAGGTGCTGGTGGAGCGGCTCGGCGCCCACCTGACCAGCCCGCCCCGGGTCGAGCAGACGGCCGGGGGCCCGCGTTGAGCGGGCTCGGCCGCCGGTGGACCGGCCTGCGGCCCGCACCCCGGGTGCACGCGTGAGCGGCCCCGTGCGCCCGTACGTCATCACGGGTGGCCGCAGCCGGCCCAGTCGGAACGTGCTGGCGCTGGAGAGCCTGGTCAGCACCGCACCGGCGGCCGGGCTCGGCGAGCCGCCCGATCTCGCGGACGACGCCCTGAACCGGGAGCACCTGCGCATCCTGGCGCTCTGCCGCGAACTGCTGTCGGTCGCCGAGATCGCCGCCCACCTGGCCCTGCCGCTCGGGGTGGTGAAGGTGCTGATCGGCGATCTCTGGGATCTCGGCGCCGTCCACGTGCGACCGCCCGTCCAGCAGGCCGAGCGCCTGCCCTCCACCCTCCTTGAGGAAGTTCTCCTTGGTCTCCGCCAACTTCGCTGACGCCGGGTTCGCCGAAGCGAACTTCGCCGCGGCGGACCCCGCCGCCGTCCCCGTCCGGCCCGAGTACCTGCCGGCCACCGTGCAGGGCGCCGTGAAGATCCTGATCACCGGCCCGTTCGGGGTGGGAAAGACCACGCTGGTCGGCTCGTTGAGCGAGATCACCCCGCTGCGCACCGAGGAGACCATGACCGCCGCCGGGGCGGGGGTGGACGACCTCAGCGGCCGTCCGGACAAGTCGACCACCACGGTGGCCCTGGACTTCGGCCGGATCACGCTCAACCCCCGGCTCGCCCTCTACCTCTTCGGCACCCCCGGGCAGCAGCGGTTCTGGCCGCTCTGGGACGACCTCTCGCGCGGGGCGCTCGGCGCGATCGCCGTGGTCGACGCCCGGCGGATCGAGGAGAGCTTCGAGGTGCTGGGCCGGCTGGAGGAACAGCGGATCCCGTTCGCGATCGCCGTCAACTCCTTCCCGGACAGCCCGGACTACCCCGAGGAGGAGCTCCGGCAGGCACTCGACCTGCTCCCCGAGGTGCCGATCCTCACCTGTGACGCCCGGGACCGCCGGGCCGCGTACGACCTGCTGATCGACTTCGTCGCCCACCTGCACTCGACCTCCGTCCTGGAGCTGCCGTCATGACAACTCCCCTGCCAGAGACCGCCACCCCGCCCCCCGGCTGCCCCGCGCACCGGCCGGCGGCCGGCACCCCGGCGGCTGCCGCACCGCCGAACGTCACCCCGCTGTACGGCACTTCGGTCTCCGAGGACCCGCACGGGCTGTACGCCCGGATGCGCGAGCAGCACGGCAGCGTCGCACCGATCGAGCTGGAGCCGGGCGTCGAGGCCTGGTTGGTGCTCGGCTACGCGGAGCTGCTCGAACTCACCCGGAACGAGCAGCTGTTCTCCAAGGACTCGCGCCGCTGGCGGGTACCGAAGGAGGGCCGGCTGAAGTCCGACTCGCGGCTGCTGCCGATGACGGCCTGGCGCCCGACCCTGCTCAACATGGACGGCGCCGACCACCAGCGGCTGCGCGGCGCGGTGGCCCAGACGCTCGCCAAGATCGACCACCGGCAGCTCCGGCAGACCACCGAGGCCGCCGCCGACTCGCTGATCGACAGCTGGGGCCCGGACGGCACCGCCGACCTGATCACCCAGTACGCCCGCCGGCTGCCGCTGCTGGTCTTCACCCAGCTGCTCGGGCTGCCCGCCGAGGCCGGACCGCACCTGATCGAGCTGATCAGCCACTTCGTGGACAGCAGCGAGAAGTCGGTCCGGGCCAACGCCGAGTTCCAGGCGATCCTGCTCGACCTGGTCCGGCGGCGCCGGGCGGAGCCGGGGGCCGACCTGACCTCCTGGCTGCTGGCGCACCCCGCCGGGCTGAGCGACGAGGAGGCGGTGCACCACCTGGTGGTGATCCTGGTCGCGGGCAACGAGACCACCATCAACTGGACGGGCAACACGCTGCGGCTGCTGCTCACCGACCGCCGGTTCCGGGCCACCCTGACCGGCGGCCGGCTGACCGTCTCGGACGCGCTGGACGAGGTGCTCTGGCGGGACCCGCCGACCCAGAACTTCCCCGGCCGCTGGGCGACCGGCGACACCGTGCTGGGCGGCCAGTACATCAGCGCGGGCGACATGCTGGTGCTCGGGCTGGCGGGCGCCAACGCCGACCCGGCGGTGCACGGCCCCGGCGGCGTGGGCGGCAACCGCGCGCACCTGGCCTGGGGCGCCGGGCGGCACGTCTGCCCGGCCCAGCACCCGGCCAGGCTGATCGTCGAAACGGCGGTCGAGACCCTGATCCACCGGCTTCCCGATCTCCAACTCGCCGTACCGGGGCACGAACTGTCCTGGCGGCCGTCGCCGTGGTCCCGGGCGCTGACCTCGCTCCCGGTGCTCTACAGCGCCTTCACCCCGCCACGCACGCCCGCCCCCGAAAGGCCCACATGGACACCTCCGACAGTCTCCGCCCCCACCGACTCGACCCCTTCGGACGCGACCAGCACGCCGAGAACGCCCGACTCCGCGAAGCCGGCCCCGCGGTCCTGGTGGAGCTCCCTGGCGGGGTGGTGGTCTGGGCGATAGCCCACCACGACACGTTGCAGCAGCTGCTGAACGACCCCCGGGTCGGCAAGAACCCGCAGCTCTGGGACACCTTCCGGGAGGGACGGCTGCCCGAGGGCTGGCCGCTGCTCAACTTCGTCACCGTCCCCGGGATGATCACCGCCGACGGCGAGGACCACCGACGGCTGCGCGGACTGGTCAGCCAGGCGTTCACCCCACGCCGGATCACCGAGCTGCAGCCCCGGATCGAGGCGCTCACCGCCGCGCTGCTCGACCGGGTGGCCGTGCTGGAGGGCGGGTTCGACCTGCGCGAGCACTTCGCCTACCCGCTGCCGATGCAGGTGATCGGCGAACTGCTGGGCCTCGCCCTGGACCAGCAGGACGAACTGCACGAGCTCTCCGACACCCTGGTGAGCAGCTCCGCCACCCCGGAGGCGGCGATCGCCGCGCAGCGCGGGCTGTTCGCCCTGCTCGGCTCGGTGGTGGCCGCCAAGCGGGCCGAGCCGGGCGACGACCTGACCACCGACCTGATCGCGGCCCGCGCGGAGACCGACCGGCTGAGCGAGGAGGAGCTGGTCGGCACCCTGCTGCTGATGCTGGTGGCCGGCCACGAGACCACGCTCAACCTGATCACCAACGCGGTCCGGGCCCTGCTCGCGCACCCCGGGCAGCTGCGGCAGGTGCTGGAGGGCACGTACTCCTGGTCGGCCGTGGTCGAGGAGACGCTGCGGTACGACTCCCCCGTCGGCCAGTTCCCGCTGCGGTACGCGGCCGAGGACATCGAGGTCGGTGGCGTCCTGATCCGGCGCGGCGAGGCGCTGCTCGCCTCGTACGGCGCGGTCGGGCGGGACTCGGCCCACTTCCCGGACGCCGACCGCTTCGACCTGGCCCGGCAGCCCACCAGGCACCTCTCGCTCGGGCACGGCCCGCACTTCTGCCTGGGCGCGGGGCTGGCCCGGCTGGAGGCGGAGACCGCACTGCGGGAGCTCTTCGGGCGCTTCCCGGACCTGGCGCTCGCGGAGGGGGCGGCGGCGGAGCCGATCGCGTCGTTCGTCAGCAACAGCGTCCGTACCCTGCGGGTCCGCACGAGCTGACCCCGCCGCCGGACAGCACGAACGCCTGCGGACGCTGAAGGCCCGGCCCGAGTGGGCCGGGCCTTGGCTCAGCCCAGCACGTAGGACTCGTCACCGAACTCGGCCACGATCTTCAGCCGACCGCCCAGGGCACGGACGTACGCCGCGAGCGTGTCGACCTCGCTGCGCTCCAGCTGCCCCTTCTCGATCCGCGACACCCGCGCCTGGCTGACTCCCATCGCCGCGGCCACCTCGACCTGCGTCGCATGCTGGCGCTTGCGGACCTCCGCGAGCCGGTGGGCGCGGACCGCAGCGATCATCTCGGCCGCGCCGGCCTGGATCTCGGCCTGCTCCTGCGGAGTGAAGTCGAAGTCCTCGACCAGGTCGTCCCAGTACGCCGCCTTGGGATTCTTCAGCGGTGGTCGGCTCATGTCTCCTCCTCGGCCTTCAAGTGCTCTTCGTACGCCAGCTCGGCCTGGTCGATCGCGGTGTCGTACCAGCGCTTCCAGTTCCCGGACTTGTCGCCTCCGACCAGGAAGACGGCCCGCCGCTTCGGATCGAACACGAAGAGCAGACGCACCTCGGTCGATCCGGCGGAGCCGGGCCGCAGCTCCTTCAAGTTGGCCAGTCTCGACCCCTTGACGGTGTCGACCAACGGACGCCCGAGCGCGGGACCTTCCTCGCGCAGCGTCGTGATCGCCTTGCTGATCTGCACGAGCGAGGCCCGATCGGTCTGACGCAGCGAGTGGAGCCAGGACAGCGCAGGCTCGACCACGATGACCGTCCAGGCCATACGGCACCCCTCCCGGCTCCGGCCTACAACACTGAGAGCATACACCCTGTGTGTTGTATTTCTCGCCGGCCGCAAGCCCCGAAGGCCCGGCTTCGGCGAGCCGGGCCTTCGGAGTCGGCGCTAGTCGTCCAAGGACATCGACCAGAGGCCCCGGCCGTGGGTGGCCGCGTAGAGGCGGTGGTCCGGGCCGATCTTGAGCTGGTCGACCGCGACGGCGGGGAGTTCGCCGAGGCGCTGCCAGTCGGTGCGGCCGGCGCGGCGGTAGACGACGCCCAGGTCGGTGGCGAGGGCGAGGCCGCCGTCCGGGGTCACCACCAGGGAGTCGGCCGGGACGTCGGGCAGGTTGGTGGAGATGTCGGTCCAGTGGGCACCCGAGTCGTGGCTCTCGAAGACGTGGCCGAGGCCGGAGCCCGGACCCTCCGTCCAGTGCCGGGAGAACCCGTTCACCGCCAGGTAGACGTGCGTGGAGTCCTTCGGGTCGACGGTCAGGCCGCTGAGGTAGCGGTTCGGCACGGTCCCGTCGGTGCCGTCGGAGGGCAGCGTGAGCTGCTGCCAGCCGGTGCCGTCCGCGTTGCCGACCGCGATGCCGCGGGTGAAGCCCTGGTTGTTGCAGGGGCCGCACCAGGCCGCGTACACCTTGCCGCCGGAGGCCGCGACGGCGGTCGCGACGTGGCCGTCGCCGAGGTCGTAGGCACTGCTCCAGGCGCTGCTGCTACGGATGGCGTAGCCCTGGGACTGCACCCAGACGTGCCGGCCGCCGGCGACCCAGAGGTTGCCGTTCTTGACGTCCGTGGCGAGCGGGGCGATGAAGCGGGCGCCGGCACCGCCGAGCGCGTTGTCGGGCGGGGCCACCGAGAACGAGGTGGCCTTGCTCGGGTCGGTGACCCAGGAGCCGTCGTTGACACCGCAGTTCTGGGTGACGTTGATGGCCAGGTAGACGTACTCCTGGGCGATGTCGCACCCGTTGGCCGGGTCGGTGAGGGTGTCGCCGCCGTCGCCGCCGAAGTTGGAGCCCATCACCTTGTCGTGCGGCCGCAGGATGGACTGCCCGTTGTCCTGGAGGCCGCCGTTCACGGCCACGCCGTGGCCGGAGGGGTCCTTGCCGATGCCGACCGAGTAGTACTGGAGGGCGTCGATGGTGCCGTCGTTGAGGGACGTCCAGTCGGTGGCGTGCCCGCTCGCGTCGGTCTGGCCGACCAGCGGACGCCGGTAGACGCCGCCGTCGTTGCTCGCGACCAGGTAGGACGAGCCGTGGTAGCTGCCGACCGCGAGCCCGTGCTGGTCCGGGTGGGTGGTCGGCGAGCAGTCACCGGTCTGCTTGGTCGGATCGATGCTCCAGCAGCTGAAGTTGAAGTTCCAGTACGGGCCGACGGCCTTCCAGCTCGCACCGGCGTCGGAGGTCTCGAAGATCTCCTCCAGCCCGGCGTAGACGTGGTCCGGGTTGTTCGGGTCGACCTGGAGCGACTCGTCGTACCAGGACTGCGAGCCCGGCAGGTCGCCCTGGGTCTGGAGGCCCGAGCCCGAGGCGGCCAGCTGGTGGTAGTCGGCGATCTTCGTCCAGGGGCCAGTCGGGGAACCGGACTTGGACTCGAAGATCCCGGCCAGCCCGCTGTTCGGGTCGGTGGCCAGCTGCTGCGGCGACTGGTCGATCGCGTAGTAGCGCGAGCCGTCGGCGGAGCGGGCGAAGGTCACGCTGCCGACGTTCGCGGCGTCGGTGGGCAGGTCGCCGAGCGAGGCGATCCGCTGCCAACTGCCCTGCACCTTGGCGTAGAAGCCGTTGTAGGTGTCCCCGCCGCGCCAGCCGACCGCCAGCACGACCTTCGACGGGTCGCGCGGGTCGACGGCGATGTCGGAGGTGATGTTCTTGTAGGGCGCGTTCGGGTCGGCCGCCAGCGGGCCGCCGGGCAGGTAGTCCGGGTTCGGCGCGAACTCCAGTGTCCAGGGCGCGCCGAGGTCGCCGCTGAGCGAGTGGCTCCAGACGCCCTTGCTGGTGGCGGCCCAGGCCCGGTCACCGGCGAAGCGGATGGCGTGGACGGTGGTGCTGTCCAACTCAGCACCGCCGACCCGGTTGCGGGCGCTGAACTCGCCGTCCTCGGGATGCGCCAGGACGAAGACGCCCGCGCCGAGGTACGCGTCGGAGTTGGTGTTCGCCTCGCCGGTGCCCAGCCAGAGCCGGCCGCGCGGGTCGAGCGCGAGCGCGCCGGTGGCCTGGGTCGGCAGCTTGTCGCTGATCGGCTCCCAGCGGCCGCCCCCGGTCGAGGACCGCCAGACGCCGCCGCCCGCCGTACCGGCGTACACGTGGCCCTGGTCGTCGGCCGCCACGGCCGCCGTACGGCCGGTCACCTTCCCCATCCCCGCACTGGAGTTGGAGTCGATGTCACGGTAGCGGGGGTCGTCCGAGTCGTACGGGAGCCCGGTCAGGTGGTTCCAGTCGCCACCGGCCTGCGGCAGCGCCTTGAGCTGGGCCCAGGCCGCCGCGAAGGCACCCGGCGCGACGACACCCGGCGAGGTACGGGCCTCGGCCCGCTGGTCCGCCCCCTCCTGGACGGCGTCCGACTCGCTCCCGCCGTCACCATCGGTCGCGGCGGCCGGGCGCAGTGCCCCGGCGCTGCCGGCCCGCTGTACCCGCTGCTTCGCCTTGGCCGCCAACTGCCGGGCGCCGAAGGGCGCCTGGCCGCCGGCGGCGGCTCCCGCCGGTACGCCGACGAGCCCCATGGTCGTCGCGACGGCGCAGATCGTGAGCCATCGCCTGGTACGGGTTGCCGACAACAGTTCCTCCCCAGTCATGTGTCCGACCAACGGCCCTGCCGCGCATGATTGTTGGCGGCGGGCCGGGGAGACTCGACCACAGATCGCGACCAGCCGATACGGCCGGACCCCGAAGTTGACCGAATCGTTGTCACGGACCTGATGGACCGGCGGAAGCGGCCCGCGGGCCCCGTCCGGGTGAAGGGCCTGCGGGCTCGGCGGACAGCGGGCGGGGCGGCCGGTCACCCGGATCACCGAGCGGGTCGCCCTGGGCCCGGCCCCCGCGAGCCTGCGCCCGGTGACTCGCGCTACCGCACCGGCCGTGACCGGCGGTGACCGGGGCCCGGTCGGATCGTTGGACCGGCCATGAAGAAGATCACGGCACTTGCCGCACTCGCCATGGCCGGTCTCGCGCTGGCCGCCTCGCCCGCCCACGCCGACAGCGGGCCCAGTCCGCAGGTCGCGGAGACCGAGGCCGCGCTCCAGACGCTCGCCGGGCTCCCGCTGATCGCCCCCTACGCCGCCGACGTGCGCGGCAGCATGCAGCAGTTCGACAGCCAGGCCGGCACGAGCAGCTGACCGGCCCCCGGCGGACCGGGCCCGGAACAGGCCGGGCTCGGAGCAGGACGGTCTGAGAACAGGCCGGGCTCAGAACAGGACAGGCCGAGAACAGGCCGGGCTCAGAACAGGCCGTTGAGCCGGCCGTAGTCCAGGCCGTCGGCCAGCGCGTCGTAGGTGCCGGTCGTGTAGACCTCCCGGGCGGCGCGGTCGACCGCCGCGTACGCGGCCTTGGCCAGGCCGGGGCCGAGGCTGATCCGGGCCACGCCGAGCTTGGCCAGCTCCGCGACGGTCGGCGCGCCGGGCGCGGCCATCACGTTCAGCGGGGCGGGGATCGCCGCCGCCAGGGCGGCGATCGTCTCGGCGTCGTCGACGCCGGGGATGAAGATGCCGTCCGCGCCCGCGTCGAGGAACGCGTGGGCCCGGGCCACCGCCGCGTCGAAGCGCCCGGCCGGGTCGCCGAGGCCGCGCAGGAAGAGGTCGGTGCGGGCGTTCAGGAAGAGCGGCACCCCTGCCGCGTCGGCCGCCGCCCGGGCGGCGGCGACCCGTTCGGCCGCCTCCGCCACCGGGCGCAGCCCGTCCTCCAGGTTCATCCCGACCGCGCCGGTGGCCAGCAGCTCGGTGACCGTCTCGCCCACCCCCAAGGCCGTCGCGGCGAAGCCGCTCTCCAGGTCGGCGGTGACCGGGAGGTCGACCGCGCCCGCGATCAGCGCGGTCTGGGCCAGCGCCCGCGCCCGGTCCAGCCGGTCGCCGTCCGGCACGCCGAGCGTCCAGCTGACGCTCGCGCTCGCGGTGGCGATCGCCGGGGCGCCGGCCTCGGCCACCAGCCGGGCGCTCGCGGCGTCCCAGACGTTGGCGAGCACCAGCGGGGTGCCGGGGCGGTGCAGGTCGTGGAGGAGGCGGGCCTTGTCGTACTGAGTCGTCGTCATGCTGGCAGCCTGTCAGTCGGGGACGGATTCCGTCCGGCGAAACCGGACCCGGACGGCTGATACGGGCAGCGGATACGGAAACCGGACCCGGACGGCTGATACGGGCAGCGGACCCGGACGGCCGTCGGGAGTCGCGGTCAGCTCTGCTTGGGCGCGGGGCTCATCCGGGTGGTGATGGCGATCCGGTTCCAGGAGTTGATCGAGACGATCACCGCGATCAGCTGGGCCAGCTGCTGCGGGTCGAAGTGCTTGGCGGCCTCGTCGTAGACCTCGTCCGGCACGTGCCCCTGGGTGACCAGCGTGATCGCCTCGGTCAGGGCGAGGGCGGCCCGCTCGGATGCGGTGAAGTACGGCGTCTCGCGCCAGGCGGGCAGCGTGTAGATGCGGTGTTCCTGCTCGCCGCCCTTGCGGGCGTCGGCGGTGTGCATGTCGAGGCAGAAGGCGCAGCCGTTGAGGTTGGAGGCGTGGATCCGGACCAGCTCGGCGAGGGCCGGGTCGACGCTCGGGCGGGAGGCGCGGTCCAGGTCGATCATGGCGCGGTACCAGGTGGCGGCCTGCTCGGGCATGGAAAGGCGCTGCTCGGGGGCGGGGACGTAGGCGTCGGTGCTGGGCTGGTTGGTCGTCATGCGATCCACCGTAGCTGCGAGGTGGCCCGGCTCTGTGGTTCATTTGCCGGATGGAATCCTGGGCCACTTTCGGTGGCGACCTGCATCTCGACCTCTCCGCCGGGCGGGCCCGGGGCCTGGGCCTGCGGGCCGCGCTGGAGGACGCGCTGCGCACGGCGGCGCGTGACGCCCGGCTCGCCCCCGGCACCCGGCTTCCCTCCTCCCGGGCACTCTCCGCCGATCTGGGCATCGCCCGGAACACCGTCGCCGAGGCGTACGCGCAGCTGACGGCGGAGGGCTGGCTGACCGCCCGGCAGGGCTCCGGGACGGTGGTCGCCGAGCGCGGCGCCCCGGCCGCGTCCGCCGTACCGGCCGCCGGGCCGCCGCCCCCGCCGGCCGCCCGGTACGACCTGACGCCGGGCCGTCCCGACCTCTCGCTCTTCCCCCGGTCCGCCTGGCTCGCCGCCGCCCGCCGGGCGCTGGCCGTGGCCCCGCACGAGGCGCTGGGCTACTCGGACCCGCGCGGGCGGATCGAGCTGCGGCGGGCGCTGGCCGGGTACCTGGCCCGGGTGCGCGGTGTCCGGGCCGACCCGGAGCGGATCCTGGTCTGCGCGGGCTACACCCAGGGGCTCCGGCTGGTCTGCGGCGCGCTGCGGGAGCGGGGTGTCCGCGCGGTGGCGGTGGAGGAGTACGGGCTGCCGCCGCAGCAGCGGGTGATCGCCGCCGCCGGACTGGCGACCGTCGCGCTGCCGCTGGACGGCGGCGGCGCGCGGACCGACCTGCTGGCGGCCACCGGCGCCGGGGCGGTGGTGCTGACCTCGGCGCACCAGTTCCCGACCGGGGTGGCGCTGCGGGCCTCCCGCCGGTCGGCGGCCGTGGCCTGGGCCCGGGAGACGGGCGGGCTGGTGATCGAGGACGACTACGACGGCGAGTTCCGCTACGACCGGCACGCGGTCGGCGCGTTGCAGGCGCTGGACCCGGAGCGGGTCGTGTACGCGGGCACCACCAGCAAGAGCCTGGCGCCGGGCCTGCGACTGGGCTGGCTGGTGCTGCCCGCCGAGCTGGTCGAACCGGTGGTCCGGCAGAAGCGGCTGGCCGACACCCAGTCAGGAGTACTGGACCAGCTGACGCTGGCCGAACTGATCACCTCCGGCGGCCTGGACCGGCACGTCCGGCGCTGCCGCTCGCACTACCGCCGACGCCGCGACCGGTTGGTCGCGGCGCTGGCCGAACGCGCCCCGCAGGTCGAGGTGACCGGCCTGGCGGCGGGCCTGCACGCCGTCCTTCGGCTGCCGTCCGGCTCGCCGACGGAAGACGAACTGCTGTGGCAGGCAGGCTGGTTGGGCTTGGCCCTGCACTCCCTGTCGTTCTGCCGGGCGGAGGCGGCGGAGCCCCTGCCGGACGCGCCGCCGGGCCTGGTGATCGGCTACGGGACGCCGCCGGAGCGGGAGTTCGCGGGAGCGCTGGACGCGCTGTGCACCCTCGTACGGCTGTGACGGCCCACCCACGCGGGCGCAGGCGGGCGGGCACCCGGGACGGGCTACTCGGCCGCCCGGCCCCGGACCTCGATGGCCTTGACCACGGCGGCCATGTCGGCGTCCGCGTAGCCGAGTTGATCGGCCTCGGCGAACAGCGCGCGGCAGACGTCGAGCAGCGGGGCGGCGATTCCGGCCGTGGCGGCGGCATCGGTGATCAGCCGGGTGACCTTCCAGGCGTCGGCGACCGACGCCTGGACCGAGAAGTCCTCGCCGACCAGCTTGGGCGCCTTCAGCCGCATCGTCGGGCTCGCCAGCGGCCCCGCACGCAGCACCGAGACCAGCTGGTCCAGGTCCAGCCCCTGGCGGCGCGCGAACTGGACCGCCTCGGCCAGCCCGGTCACCTGGGTGATCAGGAAGGTGTTGACGGCCAGCTTCATCAGCAGGCCCTTGGGCACCGGCCCGCAGAAGTCGAGCTGCCGGAACATCGGTTCGAGCAGCGGCCGCACCGCCGCCACGTCCTCCGGCTCCCCCGCCAGCAGCCCGACCAGCTCACCGGCCGCGGCCTGGACGCTCGACCCGGACACCGGCGCCTCGACGAACCGGCCGCCGACGGCGCGGACCTGCGCCGCGAGCTCCTGGGAGTAAGCCGGTTCGAACGTCCCCATGTTGACGATCGTCCGGCCGGCGACGCGCTCGGCGAAGGCCGGCGTACCGCACCCGAGGACGGCGTCCACGCCCCCGCTGTCGAGCAGCATCAGGATCACCACCTCACTGCGGGCGAACACGCTCGCAGCGTCGGGAGCCACCTCGGCACCGGCGGCCGCCAGGGCTTGGGCCTTGGCGGCGGTGCGGTTCCAGACCAGCAGCGGCGTGCCGGCCTTCAGCAGGTTGAGAGCCATCGGCCCGCCCATGACGCCCAGCCCGACGAATCCCACGGGGAGTGAACTCATGGACAGAGCCTGGCACACCGACGGACCGCTCGACCAGCGCCGTTCGGGGCAATGGCAGCTCGGCCCAGGTCAGACGGTGCCGAACTCGCCCGCCTTGACCCCCGCGACGAACGCGGCGAACGCGGCGGCGGGGAAGAGCAAGGCAGGGCCCTCGGGGTCCTTGGAGTCACGGACCGGAACGACACCGGGGAAGTCGGGGGCCACCTCGACACAGGTGCCGCCGTTGTCGCTGTGGCTGGACTTGAACCATGAGGCGCCGGTCAGGTCTATGGGGTCGGTCATGAGCGCAGTTCCTTTCGGGCCTTGCGAATCATTGCTAGAGATGCAGCCTTCGACAACGCTTCCACCTGCAGCTCATGGTAGGCCCTCTCCCAAGCCCTGACAGTTTCGTCCTGCCTTACTACGTAGCCTTGTTCGCCCGACTCGGTGTAGCCCACTACTGAGCGGTCAGCAAACGTCAACAGGGTCACGACTGCCCGGAACGGCACGAACTCGGCCAGGCTGAAAGGTGCTACCTGGAGGATCACGTGAGGTCGGCTCGCCATGTCGGCCAGGTGATCAAGCTGGATGTGCATGGTCTCGACGCTTCCAACCGGGCGCCGGATACAACCCTCATCCACGGTCGCGTGGATGAGGGGCGGCGCCGGACGCTTCAGGAGCCGCTGACGCATGGCGAGAAAGCGCACACGCTCGTCCGCTTGGTCCTGGCTGATGCTTCCACGCTGCACTGCCGCCGACGCGAGCGCCGACGCGTACTCCGGAGTCTGAAGAAGTCCAGGGATCATGATCGGCTCGAAGATCCGGATCTCGGCTGCTCGCGCCTCCTGCGATGCGTGCTCGGGGAAGCCTTCGAGGAGTGCCGAGTTCTTGATCCCCCGCCACATCAGCTCAAGCGTCTGACCTGAGCCAAGGGCGGCGTCGGCCGCCCGTGCGAACTTCAACGTGGGAGATTTGCGAGCCGTTTCCACCGCTGAGATGTACGTACCCGAGTACTCCATGCGCTCGCCGAGCTCGTCCTGGGACCACCCGAGCGCTTCCCGTGAGCTGCGGAGCTGCGACCCGAAGCCCGCTCGTGGAGATGACTGAGGATCAAGCTTCTTGCGGTTCAAGCGATCTACCCCTAATCCACTTTACCCACGGGCAAGTTGAACAGTTCCCAACCCTAGAGGAGAGTGAGCCGCCTCGGTAGCGAAACGACTACAGAGAGGAGCGACCATGCCTTTCAAGCAAGGAATCCCCCGCAGCAGACCCAAGGCCGGCGAGCGGGATCGTGCCTCCCGGGACGAAGCCGCAGGAGAACAACTCGACTCCAACGTCGATGTGTTGGTGGCGACGGCGGTCACGCTCGGCGTCAGCGTGGGTTCGGGACTGCTGACGATGCTGACCCTCGGCGATGGCGTCGGCTTCTCCACCCGGGCGGCGTTGTTCATGTTCACCGCGTGCCCGCTGGTGATGGTGTGCGTCTCGGCCTCCGAGCCGTTCATGCGGCGGGCCGCCCAGCAGCGGGCCCGCAACGCGCGGCGGCGGGGATGACCGACCCGCCGGTGTGCCCCGGGGAGGACTGCGGGGAGCGGACCGGGTGGGCCGATGAGCCGACGGCCGACCGGATCACGAGCTGGGCCTGTGCCTGCGGGCGGTTCGGCATCGCGCTGCCCGTCGACTACGCCCGGGCGCACCCGCAGGAAGAACCCGTCCAGCTACTCGGCCGGAGACGGCCCAGGTGCCTCCCGGAGAGGACGAACGACCAGTGCAGCACTTCACCTTGCCGCCCCGAAAGCTCTGGCGACTCGGACGTTGCGTCTGCTGCGACCGCCCCACCCTCGTAGCCCCGGGCCCGGCCTGGGGCCCCGACGGCGAAGCGGTGACACTCCCGTACTGCCGGATCGGCTTCGAGCGGGCGGAGCGCTACCGCCACCGGGCCCGACTGCGCTCGGCCCTGCACTCCCACGGACGGCCGCCGGGCCACCGAAGCCACGGACCCGACGACCGGGAAGCCTCGGTCGCGCTGTCCGGAGGAGTGTCGTACCGGCGCGAACAGCCCTGACCGGCCCCGACAGCTCCCGCCCCGACCGTCGTCCTGGCAGGCATCCGGTCGGGGCGGGTTTCACTGAACTACTGACGAAGGATACGACGTTGACCGCATGGAGCGACGCCGCCCGGCCCGGGCACGGACCCGGCGAACCCACACCGCACCCGGCACCTGAACCGGCTCCGGCGTCGGCGTCGGCACCGGCACCGGCACCGGCCGACGAGGAAGGGGCGTAGCCGTGGTGGAGTCGATTGCGGTCGTGCCGCCGCCCCGCCGGCTGGGGTGCCTGGTGCTGGTCACCAACGAGGCCGGTGACCCGCTGCTGGTGGAGCCGGCGGGCAGGCCCGGCCTGGTCCTGCCCGGAGGCAGTGCGGCGGCGGACGAGAGCCCGAACGAGGCCGCCGCCCGGCACGTGTTCGCCGCGACGGGCCTGGCCCTCGACCTGTGGCAGATCGTCGCCGTGGACTACGTCCCCAAGGGCGAGCTGGTCGAGGGGCTGAACCTGGTGCTCTACGGCGGTGTCCTCAACGAGCGGCGGATCGGGACGATGAAACCGCCCGCGCCGAAGACCCGCCTGGCCGGCCACCGGTTCGTCCCCCTGTCCGAACTGCACCACCACGTGGAGCCGGGGCAGCGCCAACGGATCTCCCAGGCCGTCCGCGCGGCGGACAACACCGACGCCCGCCTGCCCCTGCTCCTCCGGGGCGAACCCGTCGGCTGACCGGCGGCCCGGCAGACCCCCGCCCGCCGACCGGTCCGGGCCCGGGGACGGGTCACACCCAGGGGGTGCAGGTGAGGACGTCGCTGTCGGCCGGGCCGAGGCAGGCACGGGCCTTGGTGGTGGCGTCGACCATCTGGGTGTGGGCGGGGGTCTGGTGGACGGTCATCCGGCTGCGGGCGCCCCCGCTGTCCTCGACCATCAGGGTCTGGCCGGGCGGGGCCGCCGTCGCCCGGGCCCAGGCGGCCTGGCAGGACGGGCTGTAGCGCAGTTCCACCCGGACGGACGCACCCGAGAAGGACGCCCTGGTGACCGCGTCGGCCGCGCATCCGGCCGACGAAGGATCCCTGCCGTCGCAGGCCGCCTTGGTGCAGCGGCTCGCGGCGGCGGCCGGGCCGGGCAGGACGCCCAGTGCGGCGGCGGCCAGCAGCAGGGCGGCGGCGGCGGTAGTGGTCCTGACGGTGCGCATGAGTCCTCCGGGGCGGGTGGGTACGGTGCTGACGCCCCTTCAGGCTGCGGTAGCCGTGTTACTTCCGCGATCCGACCTCGAAGAGCAGGATCACGAATCCGGCGAACACGTGGGTGGCCACCATGTAGATCACGGCCCGGGTCCAGACCCGCCGGTCGGTGCGGTGTCCGGCGTCGGTACTGGGTGCCGCGCTCGGGGTCGGATGCGGGTGCGGGGTCGGGGTAGGGGTTGAGGCCGGGATCGGGGCCGGGATCGGGGCCACCAGGGTCTGCTTCATCAGGGCTTCTCCTCTCAGTGCCGGTCGCCGAGGCAGAGTTCTCCGCCCGGGCTCTGCAGCAGGGTGTGCAGGAAGAGCAGTTCGACGCCGGTCGGGGACTCGGCGGCGATGCAGTGCGGGGTGAGCGAGTCGAAGTGGGCCGAGTCGCCCTCGTCCAGCAGGTGGACCTGCTCGCCGAGGGTGAGCCGGAGCCGTCCCCGGGTGACGTACAGCCACTCCTCGCCGGGATGGACCCGGACCACCGCGTCCTGGAGGCTGGGCGGCACCTGGACGTGCAGCGCCTGCATCGCCCGCCCGGGCGCGCCGGCCCGGCGATAGCCCCAGCCGCCCGCGCGGCCGGGCTCGATCGCGCCGCCCCGGACCACCGGGTCCAGCCCGCCCGGCAGCTCGCCGAGCAGACCGGAGACGCTCGTCCCGTACGCGCGGGCCAGCCCGAGCAGCACCGGCAGCGAGGGCTGGCGCTGGCCCGTCTCCAGTCGTGACAAGTACGCTGGGGACAGGCCCACCCGGGCCGCCGCCGTCTCCAGCGTGTACCGGCTGCTCAGCCGCTGTTCCCGCAGTCGGGGGCCGAGGCCCTCGACTTCCTGGTCCTCACTCATGACCCCAGTGGACACCCGCCGTGCCCCAGGGGCAAGAAATTTGCCTCAGAGGCAAATCCGGCGCGGCGGCACACCGATCCCGTACTCAGAGGCAGTGCTGCACGACCTGCCGCCGGTCCGCCGGGTGGTCCGCCAGCCAGCCGCCGAGGATGTGCTCGGAGCCGGGGAAGGTGAGCCGGGTGAGCTGCGCGCGTTCGGCGAGCGCGGCCTCGATCCGGGCGGTCACCTCGGGCGGGATCACCGCGTCGTGCTCGGGGACGACCAGGACGGCCCGGCCGGCGAACGCCGCGTAGGTGTCGAACACCGGGCTCGCCGCCCAGCTGCGCGGGGTGCGCAGGATCTCGGTGAACCCCGCTCCGAACGGGAGCTTCCAGGCCTCGGCGGCGTACGCGGCGGGCGCGCCGAGCACGACGGTGGCGACCCTCGGGCCCAGCTCACCGACCAGGTCGGCGATGGTCTGGCCGCTCATGCTGAAGCCGACCAGGACCAGCGGGCCGTCCGGGGCGAACTCGGCGACGACGGAACGGGCTTGCACGAAGCGGCGCTCAAGGCTCAGCGCCGGCAGCTCCCCGGTGCTCTGCCCGTGACCGGAGAAGTCGAAGGCGAGCGCGTGGAACCCGGCCTCGGCGAACTCGCGGGCCAGCGGCAGGTTCCGCTGCTTGCTGCCGGCCCCGGCCCCGTGCATGATCACGACCCGCTCGGGCCGGACGGCGCCGACCGGGGTGAAGGTGGTGCAGCTCAGCGCTTCGCCGTCTGCGTGGTGGGTGAACTCCCGTTGCTCCAAGGCCCCTCCTAGGCTCACCACGATTGAAGCAGGTGATGATCCGCAGCGGCCTCGAACCGCGAGGACCGGGCCGCTGCGCCGCCGCGCGGCCGGAACGCCGAGGGCCCGCTCCCCCGGCGTGCGCCGGGTGGAGCGGGCCCTCGGGACTACCGGGCCGGTCGGGGTCAGCCGGCGAAGGCCGCCGTGCCGTTCGGGGTGCCCAGGCCGGTCGGGCCGTCGTAGCCGACGCCCGCGGTGCAGAGGTAGGACGGCGAGCAGCTGCCGTTGCTGCCGGTGGTGACGTCGTTCAGCGAGCCGGTGTGGGCGTACGGGAACGAGGCCGGGGTGGAGCCGGTGGAGGGGGTGCCGGCCAGCGCGTAGACGCCCGCGATGATCGGGGACGAGGCGCTGGTGCCGCCGTAGACCGCCCAGCCGGAGCCGCCGTAGGTCTGGTAGACCGCGACACCGGTGGCCGGGTCGGCGACGGCGGAGACGTCGGAGACGGTGCGCTTGGCGCAGCCGGTGTCCTTCTGCCAGGTGGGCTTGGCGTCGTAGGCCGAGCAGCCCGAGCCGGTGCCCTCGCTGCTGGAGGTGCTCCAAACCGACTCGCTCCAGCCACGGGCGCTGGAGTCGCGCTTGAGGGCGGTGCCGCCGACGGAGGTGACGTACTTGGAGGAGGCCGGGTACTGCGCGCCGTACGCCGAGTCGCCCGCGCTGACGGTGACCACGACGCCGGGGTGGTTGTAGTACGAGGTGTCGTACGAGGCGTCGGCGGAGGACTCCGGGCCGCCGTAGCTGTTGGAGACGAACTTGGCGCCCAGCTTGACGGCCTCGTTGACGGCGGTGCCGAGGTTGGCGTTGGAGGCGGTCTTCGCCTCGACCAGGACGATCTTCGCGTTGGGGGCGATCGCGGAGACCATATCGAGGTCGAGCGAGATCTCGCCGGCCCAGCCGGAGTTGTTGGCCGGGAGGGTGGAGGAACCGGTCTGGCTGACCTGCTTGAAACAGCCGCTGGCCTTCGTGCAGGCCGGCAGGCCGTACTGGGAGCGGTAGACGGCCATGTCGGACTCGGCGCTCGGGTCGTTGTAGGCGTCGACGATGGCTATCGTCTGGCCCGCACCGCCGTTGGCACCCAGCTTGTACGCGCTCAGCAGGTCGCCCGGGCCGAAGCCGGACGGCGTGGCGTTGGGCGTGATGCCGAGCGGGTGGACGGCCTGGACGGTGCTGGTGACCCGCAGCGCCTGGCAGGACATGGTGTCGCCCTTGGCCAGCGTCGCGCAGGAGCGCACCCAGGAGGTGCCGCCCTTGGAGTAGACGGTCGGGGTGGTGCTGGCGCCGGCCGGAACGGCGGCGGCGAAGCTGGAGACAGCGAGGGCAGCGGTGCCGGCGAGGGCCAGGACGGTCCGGCGGGTGGATGCCGACAGAGTGGGGGTACGCACTGAACTGCCTCCTGTGGCTGGGCTGGTGAGCCCTGTGGGGGCCGGGGGCCGGGTGGGGCGGCCGTACCGGGTGCAGACGGGTCCCCGAGGCGGGCAGGCAGAGGAGACGGGTGGTCAGACCGCTGCGGACCGTCGGGAACTGGTGCTGACCGTAGCCAGACATGATCTCGTCAACAAGAGTTGGTGCAAGATTCGACGATCCTTTTACCTGACTGTCAGAAAGTCCCACAGACCTTCATCCGGGTGGCACACCAACGAAACAGACGCACCCGCTAGATCTGCCCCGACAGACCCGACAGTCCTTCGGTATCGGCCTGTTCACGCGCGTAGACCTGGGTGAGCAAGGGCAGTTCGTACAGCGCCGCATGCGCCGACACCTCGGGGATCGGACAGTCCAGCACACAGACCTCGATCAGGCCCTCCAGGACCCGGCGGGCCACCTGCTCACCGCAGCCCAGCGCCGCCGCCGCCTCCGCCAGGGTGAACAGCGGCGTCGGCAGCCGGCCCAGCCGGCCGACCACCGAGCGGACCACCTCGGGCAGCTCGCGCCACCAGCCGGACAGCCGGGAGCGCACCGCCAGATCGCCCGCCGCCAACTCGTCCAGCAGCGAGGGGCTCTGCTCCAGCCTCGCCGCGTACTCGGCGGGCGTCAGCTGGCGCAGCACCGCGAGCTTGGTGCCGCTGATCCGGACCGCCAGCGGCAGCAGCCCGATCGCCGCGACGATCCGCTCGGCCGCCGCGCGGTCCGCCGGGACACGGTCGTCGCCGACGATCCGCCCGAGCAGCTCGACCGCCTCGCCCGGTGCGTACGGGCCGAGCTCCAGACGGTGCAACGGGCCGAGACCCGCCAGCCGGCTCCGGCTGGTGATCAGCACCGAGCCGGACCCCGCGCCCGGCAGCAGGTGCCGGATGCTCGCCTCGTCCGGTGCGTCGTCGAGCAGCACCAGCACCCGGCGGCCCGTCAGCCAGGAACGCCAGAGCGCGGCCGCCTCCTCCTCGTCCTCCGGAACGGCGCCCAGCAGGCCGGTGGCCCGGCAGAGTTCGGCCAGCACGGAGCTCGGGTGCCGGGGCGAGCCGTCCTCACGGCGCAGCCGTACGGTGAGACAGCCGTCCGGGTACTGCCGGCGCAACGCGTGCGCGACGTGCACGGCCAGCGTGGTCTTGCCCACCCCGACCGGGCCGCTCAGCACGACCATCCGCCCCTCGCCGGCCAACGCCTCGCGCAGCTCGCCGACCTGCTCGCGACGGCCGGTGAAATCCGGCAGGTCGGCCGGGAGCACTGTACGGGGAAGCTCCTGCCGGGCCGAACCCCCGGCGGCCTCCGGCCCGCCACGGGCCTCCCCCGCGACCCGGCCCTCGCGGCCGTCGAGCATCGCGCGGTAGAGCGCCTCCAGCGCGGGGCTGACCTGGAGACCCAGCTGGCGGGCCAGCAGCTGCCGCAGGTCGTCGTAGGCGGCGAGCGCCTCGCTCTGCCGGCCGGAGCGGAACAACGCGGTCATCCAGGCCGCACAGAGCCGCTCCCGCAGCGGGTGCTCGCGGACCACCTCGGTCAGCGCCTCGGCCACCGCCGGGGCGTGGCCGAGCTCCAACTCCACCTCCGCCCAGTCCTCCTGGACGGCGAGACGGCGGGTGGCATGGCGGTCCGCCTCCTCGGCCACCACCTCGCTGTGCGCCAGGTCCACCAGCAGCGGGCCGCTCCACAGGTCCAACGCGTCGCGGAGCAGCCGGGCGGCGTGCGCGCCGGCCCCGAGACGGACGGCCTGCCGCCCGGCGCGGGCCAGCTCGTCGAAGCGGAGCAGGTCGAGCTCACCGGGGGCGACCCGCAGCACGTAGCCGGTCGGCTGGTGCACCAGGCGGTCCTGACAGCCGGCCTGGCACAGCAGCTTGCGCAACGCCGAGACGTACGCCTGGAGGTTCTTGCGGGCCGAGCGCGGCGGCTCGTCGCCCCAGACCGCCTGGGTCAGCAGGTCGGTGGAGACGGTGGTGTTGGGACGGCAGAGCAGCAACGCGAGCACCAGGCGCTGCCGGACCGAGCCGAGCGGCAGCGGACGGCCGCCGGCCTCCACCGACAGCTCGCCCAGCACCCGGAAACGGACCGGGACCCCGCCCCCGGCCCCGCCCGGCCGGTGGCCGTCCCGGAGATCGCGCGGCGCCGGCGCGGTGCCTACCGGCAGTGTGGCCAGGTGATCCAGCATCGCTTCAAGCCCTTCGGGTCAGGGGTGCTGAACAGCTGTGCAGCTCGCCGGAAAGCGGAAGGTACGGGCCAGAGCTGTGCAGCTCGCCCGAGGTTGCACCTTCCAAGGGGCGCGGGGAACTGCGCGAGGGCGGAAGGCACCGGACCGTCACTCCCGTTTCGCGCAGTTCCTCGCGCCCCTGGGTGGGCCCTGGTTGAGCAGGTGCACAGGTGCGGCACCGTCACTTCCGATTCGCGCAGTTCCTCGCGCCCCCAAGGGGTTGGCCCTGAGCATCCGGTGAACCGGTGGGGCCGTTTACGGCCAGGGGGGGCTGTGGAAGGGGACGGTCGCCGACACCCGGTCGGACAGCACCTCCCGGGCCCGCCGGAGGTGAACGCGGCGGCGGCCGTCCCGCAGCAGGAGCACGGTCAACGAGGCGGCCAGGCCGGCGATCACGCCGCAGTACAGTCCGTCGAGCAGTCGTTCCGAGGCCGGCCGGGGGGCGGTCTCGGTGCTCAGTGGCCCCACGCGGTGTCCTTGACCTCGATCGGCGGCTCGATGGCCGAGAGACCGAGGTCGACGGCGGCCGGGTCGATCCGGACGGTGGCGGCGGGCTGGGTCACGGTGTCGGCATGGGCTGCGGTGGCAGGCAGCACGCCGAGTACGAAGAGACCTGCGGCTGCGGCGACTACGGCACTGACTCGCTTCATTTGCTCCCCCTTGGGGTCGAATGCCTGGAATCCGCCGGTATACCCCGGGATTCCCCTGACACCTGAAGCCTGCCGTCCCGCCCGACCCGCGCCAAGGGGGGGCTGGCTGCAGCATGCTGCATGCAGCAACACACCCGGCGGCGCAAATCGGGCGTACGGCGGACAACCGTGACTATCCGTCGGCCGGTTGCCGCTTCGCGCCCTTGACGTCCCTCAGCCGGACGGCTGCAACGTGGCGGCGAGGAAGGCCATCAGGTCCGCGAACAGGGCCACCGTGGTGGCGACCCCGCGCACCCCGTGCCCGACCCCGGTCTCCCGCCGCAGCAGGACGGGGCCCTCCCCCGTGGTGGCGTGCTGGAGCGCCGCGCACATCTTCCGCGCGTGCAGCGGATCGACCCGGGTGTCCCCGTCGGCGACCCCGAGCAGCACCGCCGGGTACCGGACGCCCGGCCGCACCGCGTGGTACGGGGAGTAGCCGAGCAGTGTCGCCAACTCTTCGGGCACCTCGGCGCTTCCGTACTCGTCGCGCCAGCTGGGGCCCATCCCGGAGAGCTCGTACCGCACCATGTCCAGCAGCGGCGAGACGCACACCACGGCGGCGTACTTCTCCGGTTGCTGGGTGAGTGCGGCGCCGACGGTCAGGCCGCCGTTGGAGCTGCCGACCAGCCCGAGCCGGGCAGGGTCCGCCCAGCCCTCGGCCACCAGCCAGTCGGCTGCGGCGTCGAGGTCGTCGAAGGTGTTCTGCTTCTGCTCGCGCCGTCCGGCGCGGTGCCACTGCTCGCCCTCCTCGGCGCCGCCGCGCAGGCAGGCGAAGGCGTACACGCCGCCGGCCTCGGCCCAGGCCAGCGCCTGCGGGGCGTACCCCGGGACGATCGAGGCGCCGAAGCCGCCGTACCCGCTCAGCACGGTCGGGCGCGGGCGGTCGGGGCGGCCGGCGGGTGAGATCACGAACATCCGGACGGGGGTGCCGTCGTGGGAGCGGAACACCACCTGGCAGGTCTTCACCCCCGAGACCGGGGTCCGCGCGGGGGCGGCCCAGAGTTCGGTGCGGCCGGTCCGGCCGTCGAAGTGCAGGGTCCGGGACGGCGTGACGTGGTCGGTGTAGCCGAACCACGCCTCGTGGCCCGGCCCGGGGTGCACCCGCAGCTCCCCGACCGTGCCGCTGCCGGGCAGCTGGACGTCGCCGAGCCGCTCCCCGGTCGTCAGGTCGTGCACGGTGATCTCGCTCAGCGCGTGCCTGGTGCGGGTGACCAGGGCCAGCGGCCGTGCCAGTTCGGGGCCGGCCAGCACGGCGAAGTCCTCCAGGACGGCCTCCGGGTCCTCGGGGACGACCGTCCGCCGGAGGTCGCCGTCGACGAGGTCCACCCGGCCGTGCGGGGCGTCCTGGCGGGTCAGCAGGTAGAGCGCGCCGCCGTACGGGTGGACGGCCGTCCGGGCGTCCACGTCCTGCTGGACGACCCGCAACAGCGGGCGCTCCGGCGGGCCCTGGGTGAGGTCGGCGACCCAGATGTCGGTCTGCGGCGAGGTGCCGGCGGTGGCCGTGACGGTGAGCAGCCGGCCGTCGGTGCGGACGGCGTAGAACTGGTTCGCGGCGCGGCCCTCGCCGAAGACCAGGACGTCCTCGGCCGGGTCGGTGCCGAGCCGGTGCAGCCAGACCCGGCGGTGGTAGCGCTCCTCGCCCGGGTTGAGCTCGGGCGGCAGGCGGCGGACGTAGTAGAACGCCCCGCCGCCCGGCAGCCAGGCCACCGTGGAACGGCGCAGCCGGTCGACCGGGCCGTCCAGCACCCGGCCGGTGGCCACCTCCAGCACGTGCAGCACCGAGTCCTCGGTGCCGCCGACGGACGTCTGGACGGCGACGTGGTCCCCCTCCGGCGAGGGGGACCACTCGTCCAGCACGGTCGCGCCGGTCGGGTCGAAGGCCAGCGGATCGAAGAGCGTACGGGCCCGGCCGTCCTCGATCACCTCCAGCAGCGGCTGGTCCCGGCCGGGCTCCTGGGCGGTCCGGAACAGGCGCGGGCCGGCCGGCACCGGGGCCTTGACCGAGCCGGTGTCGAGCAGTTCGCCCAGCCGGGCGTGCAGCCGGGCCAGTTCCGGCCAGCCCTCCCGTGCCGTGTCGTAGAGGCGGTCCTGGGCCTTCGACCAGGCGGCCGTCCGTGGATCCGCCGGGTCCTCCAGCGCACGGTAGGGGTCGGCGACCCGGTGGCCGTGCAGTTCCTCGACCAGGTCGGCGCGGGGCGCGGGCGGGTACTCGACAGATCCGGTCATGGTTCCTCGATTCGGTTCGATCGGGGTCCGCCGTCCGCCCGCGCCTGCGGTCAGACGGCGGCCGGTGCGGCGGAGTCCGACGTGGCCTCCGCCTCGGGCTGTCCGGCCTCGGGCTGTCCGCCTGCGGGCTTGTCAGCTGCGGGCTCGTCGCCTGCGGACGGGGCGGCTGCGGGCTTGCCGGCCTCCGGCGAGAGCGTGGTGTCGCGGAGCATCGGCAGGGCGGCGACCAGGGTGGTGGCGGCGATCAGACCGGCCAGCAGCAGCCAGGTCGGCGAGATCCCGAGGCCCTGCAGGGCGGCGCCGGTCACCACCGGGCCGAGCGCGGCGAGGCCGGCGATCAGCAGGTTGGCGGCGGTGCTCACCCGGCCGAGCAGTTCGCGCGGGGACTGGCTCAGCAGGGCCTGGCCGACCACGATCCCGGCCGGCGGGGTGAGCAGGATCAGCAGCACCAGCAGCGGGCCGAGCACCCAGGGCTGCTGGCTGACCGCGAAGGCCGCCAGACCGCCGGACCAGACCGTGCCGATGATCAGGAACAGCTGACCGGGCTTCAGCCACTTCATCACGGTGGGCGCGGCCAGCGAGCCGAGCACCGCGCCGATACCGGCGCAGGCCATCACCAGGCCGATCGAGGTGCTGCCGGTGCCGTTGCCGCGCAGCGTCACGACCATCGCGACCTCGGCCGAGGAGCCCACCAGGTTGAGCAGCGCGCCGAAGGCCAGCGCGCGCAGCAGCGCGGGCTGCTTGGCGAGCCAGCGCAGACCGGCGGTCGCGCTGTTGTCGACCGGCGCGCCGGTGGCGGGCGCCGGGGGCTTGGTGACCATCCGGAGCAGCAGCACGGCCGAGACCGCGTACGAGGCCGCGTCGGCGGTGAACGGCAGGATCCGGTCGACGGTGAACAGCCAGCCGCCGAGGAACGGGCCGATCAGCGAGGCGGCGGCCAGCGCGGCCTGGTCCTTGGCGAGCGCGTCCGAGAGCTGTTCCTCGGGCACGACGTCGCGCACCGCGATGGTGCTGGCCGGGCTGAAGACGGCCGTGGCGATCCCCTCGACCACCGCCACGGCCAGCAGCTGCGGGTACCCCAGGTGCCCGAGGCCGGCGGCCAGCGGGATGCTGCCGACGGTGACCAGGCGGACCAGGTCCGCTCCGATCATCAGCCGGCGCCGGTCCATCCGGTCGGCCAGCTGCCCGGCGGGCAGCCGCAGCAGCATCCTGGTCACCAGGGAGCAGGAGGCCACCAGGCCGGCCTGCGCGGCGCCGCCGCCGAGTGACAGCACCAGGAGCGGGAAGGCGATGAGCGACATCTGGGAACCCAGTGTCGACAGCGCCGAGCCGGTCCAGAACCTCCGGAAGTCCCGGTTGGTCCGCAGCACTCCGGACTCAGACATGGTCCACCTCCGAGACAGGCCGGGCGTCAGAGGCGTCCGGCCGCGTTCAACCGGTCGAGCAGGGCTGCGTCGACCTGGTCCTGAAAGGCGGCCAGAGCCGCCGCGTTCTCACCGTGCTCGTACTGGTCGTCGCAAGCGATCCAGCGTCCTTCGGTCTCCTCGGCCGTCATGTAGCCGTCCGCGAGGGTGCCGACCTCCCAGCCGGGGCGTCCGGCGGTCTCCCAGCAACTGGACAGCACGCCGTCGGCGTTGATGACGGCGCCGTACTTGCCGTCCTTGACGGAGCAGGCCTGGCAGCCCGTGTTCGCCTTGGGGCGGGAGACGGAGAAGCCGAGCTCCAGGGCGCGCTCGTGCCAGCGGGTGAAGTCCCCGGCGAGCGAGCTGCCGTAGCTGAGGTCGTTGCCGTAGCCGACCCCGACGTCGCCGATCAGGGCGAACTGCAGGCTGCAGCGGGCCGGGTCGAACTTGGCGGCCAGCCGCTCGACCAGCTCGTCCATGCCGTGCCGGTTCAGGTGCGAGACGTTGATCCGCAGGTGCCACTGGAGCGAGGGGGCCGCCGCCATCGCCTTGGCGACGTTGTGCACGATCATGTCGAAGGTGCCGCCGCCGGAGCGCTTGATCCGGATCGCGTCGTGCTCGTCCCGGTCGCCGTCGAAGGTGATCTGGACGGAGCGCAGGCCGGCCGCGTTGAGCTCCTTGGCGATCAGCGGGGTGAGCAGCGTGCCGTTGGACACCATGCTCGCGTTCAGCTCGCCCAACTCGGCTGCCCGGCGCAGCAGTTCACGGGCACCGCGCGGGTTGAGCAGCGGTTCGCCGCCGAACAGCATCAGCGCGAGCCGCTTGAGGCCCGACGCCTCCATCCGGACCTTGGTGAAGTCCAGCACCTCGGTGATCATCTCCGACGTGAGCCGGGCATGCTTGATCCGCGGCGGCCGACTGCCGCCGGAGAGGTCCTGGCCGGTGTTCTGGAAGCAGTAGCCGCAACCCAGGTTGCAGTCGGTGCTGGTCAGGACGGTCAGCGAGTACGAGCTGAACGGCTTGCCCTCGTACAGGCCGGTCTCGCGCAGGTAGCGCTCGGTGCTGGGCGGCAGGGTGCCGTCCGGGCCGACCTGGGCGGGCCGGAGCCGGGCGAAACCGCCGTCGCCGAGGAACCACCAGCCACCGCCCTCCGCCTTGATCAGGCGGCTCCGGTCGGCCTCGGGTGCGGACTGCGTTGCGGGCACGGATGCCTCCAAGGGGTGCGGCAGCGAGTGGGCTGGGGTCCGAGTGGGCTGGGGTCAGGGGAAGTGCGGGGGACGGGGCCTGCCGCCGTGAGCGGCAGGCCCCGTGAGCCGTCCGAATCAGGCGGTGCCGGTGTTCACGACGCACCACGGGTTCTCCTCGTCGGAGGAGTGCGCGACGACGTCGGCCTCCTCCGAGTTGGCGGTGCCCGTGTTGACGACGCACCACGGGGTGTCCTCGCCGCTGTGCGCAACGACGTCGGCCTCCTCCGAGTTGGCCGTGCCGGTGTTCACGACGCACCACGGAGCGTCCTCACCGCTGTGGGCCACGACATCGGCCTCCTCGGCGTTCGCGGTACCCGTGTTGATCACGCACCACGGGGTGTCCTCACCGCTGTGGGCCACGACGTCGGCCTCCTCCGAGTTGGCCGTGCCGGTGTTCACGACGCACCACGGAGCGTCCTCACCGCTGTGGGCCACGACATCGGCCTCCTCGGCGTTCGCGGTACCCGTGTTGATCACGCACCACGGGGTGTCCTCACCGCTGTGGGCAACAACGTCGGCCTCGTCGCGGGTGGGCTCGGTGTTCTCAGCCATGGTGATCTCCAATCACAACTCGGCGAGCCGGCTGCCTCGGGCCGGACGGGGTTGACTCCCCGTCGGGCGGCGAGGCGGGCTCACACACTTGGGTTTCCAGCCGACGGTCCGAACCGCCGTTGCCGAGAAAGCTAGGAACCCCCACCCCGGGAGCGGTTCCGATCCGGTACGAGGACGGCGTAAGCCCAGGTCAGAGCCGCTTTGCGGGCCACCGCAGGCCCTCCGGCGCGGGCCTGCCGGCCGCCTGGCACCCGCACTGACCTGCGGATATACCGAATTCGGTGCGACTGTGAACCCGTCCCCGACCAGGACCCCCCACAGTGCTGGCTGAGAAGGAGGTGATCCGATGAACCTGGCCGAGCTGGTCGGGCTGCGCCCGACCCCGTGCGCGGGGCTGCTGGTGACCCTCACCCAGCGCTGCCCGCTGAGCTGCGCACACTGCTCGACCTCCTCCACCATGCGAGGCGACGAGCCGACCGAGGAGCAACTGCTCCGCTTCGTACGGTCCTTCACCACCGAGAACCGGCCCGAGCTGGTCATGCTCACCGGCGGCGAACCGCTGCTGCGCCCGGTCCTGGTGGCCGAGCTGGCCGCCGCCGCCCGCCTCAGCGGAGCCCGTACGGCGCTGCTGAGCGGCATGTTCTTCGCCCGCCAGGCGCGCATTCCGGACCGGATCCGGGCGGCGGTCAAGGCCGTCGACCACTTCTCGGCGAGCATCGACGTGTTCCACGAGCGCGAGGTCCCCCGGGCCGAGGTCTTCCGGGTGCTGCGCACCGTGCTGGCCGACGGCATCCCGGTGAGCCTGCACGCCACCGGGACGGGCTCGGACGACCCGTACCTGGCCGACCTGGCGGCCGACGTCCGCCGGACCTTCGGCGACGACCTCCCGATGCTGGTCAACGAGGTGCGAGCGGTCGGCCGCGCGGCCTCCTGGGCCGGCCTCGCCCGCACCCCCGGGCCGGACGGGCGGCCGCTGCCCTGCGCGATGGCGGCCTGGCCGGTGATCGCGCACGACGGCGCGATCCTGGCCTGCTGCAACCAGGACACCGTGGACCGCCGGCCCGTGCCGGCCCACCTGCTGCTCGGCCACCTCTCCCGCGACGACTGGGCCGCCGTCCGGCAGCGCTCGCTCACCGCGCCCGCGCTGCGGATGCTCAGGTCGGTCGGCCCGGGCCACCTGTACGCCCGGTACGGCGACCTCGCCGACTGCACCGGGTTCTGCTCCGGCTGCCGCAGCCTGGGCGAGCACCCCGAGGTGCTGGCCGGGGCGGAGCGGGACGGCGCCGGACCGGTCGGCGAACTGCTCGACCTCCAAGCCGCCCACACCCAGCGCGCGGCCGGCCCGGCCGCCCTGGTCCGCCGCTTCGGCAGCCCCCGCTACGCCGAGCTGGTCCACCAAGGAGGTGCCCCGCGATGACCGGAGCACCGAGCCGCAGCGCCGCGCTGCACCTCAAACTCTCCTTTGCCACACCCGCGTTGAACACCGCGATGGCCAACCTCTGGCGTCCCGAGGGGCTCACCCGGCGGTACGGCCGCTACCTGCGCACCATGCACGAGGTGATCCGCGCCTCGGTGCCGCTGATGGAGCTCGCCGCCCGGCGCTGCGCCGAACTCGGCCCGGACGACCCGGTGGCCGGGCCGCTGGCCGCGTACCTGGCCGAGCACATCGAGGAGGAACGCGGTCACGACGACTGGCTGCTGGCCGACCTGGCCGCCGCCGGACTGGACCCGCGCGGCCCGCTCCGGCAGCAGCCGCCGCCGGTGGTCGCCCGGCTGGTCGGCCCGCAGTACTACTGGATCGAACACTTCCACCCCGTCGCGCTGCTCGGCTACATCACGGTGCTGGAGAGCAACGCCCCCGCCCCCTGGCTGGCCGAACAGCTGGCCGCGGACACCGGGCTGCCGGGCGCGGCCTTCCAGACCGTCAGCCACCACGCGGTGCTGGACACCGGCCACAGCGCGGAGCTGGCCCGGTTCATCGACCGGCTCCCACTCGATCCGGCCCAGGAGACGGCCATCGCGGTCAGCGCCCTGCACACCGTGAACGCCGCCACCGAACTGTTCAACCGGATCGCCCTGGGCGACCTGAACACACCTTCCCGAGCCGAGAGGACACCTGACCAATGACGACTCCCGACCCCCGGACGATCGCCGTACTGGCTGCCGCCGGATTCCCCGTGGACGTACTCACCGACGAGCAGCTCCAGGTCTTCGCCACCCTCAGCGAGGAGGAGCTCACCCTGCTGCTGGACATCAAGTCCCGGCTCGACGACGTCGAGCCTGAGGTCCAGGCCCACGGCTCGGTGGCCGGCGGCGCACTGTTCTGATCCGACCACCAGGAGGCCCAGCCGTGAACTGCCCTTCGTGCGCGGGAGAGCTGCCCGACAGCGCCCGGTTCTGCCTGCACTGCGGCACACCGTGCGCCCCGAGCGCCACGGCGCCCGTCGCACCCGTCCCGCCCGCACCGCAGCCGGCCCCGCCGGTGCAGCGGGCGGACGAGCGGAAGGTGGTGAGCGTGGTCTTCTGCGACCTGGTGGGCTCCACGGCCCTCTCCGGCCGCCTCGATCCGGAGGCGCTGCGCTCGGTGACGCTGCGCTACTTCGAGCTGATGACCTCACGGATCGAGGCGCACGGCGGCACCGTGGAGAAGTTCATCGGCGACGCGGTGATGGCCGTCTTCGGCATCCCGGTGATGCACGAGGACGACGCCCGCCGCGCGCTGGCCGCCACCCTCGACATGCTCACCGCGCTCGCCGAGCTCAACTCCGAGCTGACGGCCGCCCTCGGCATCCGGCTGGACGTCCGGATCGGCGTCAACACCGGGGAGGCGGTCGCCAACTCGGACGCCTCGGCCCGGCAGGCGCTGGTCTCCGGCGAGGTGGTCAACATCGCCGCCCGGCTGGAGCAGAACGCCGGGGCCGGGCAGATCCTGATCGGCCCGGAGACCCTGCGCGCGGTGGGCGCGGCCGCCGTCGTCCAGGACGCCGGCCTGCTCACCCTGAAGGGCAAGTCCGACCAGGTCCGGGCCCACCGGCTGCTCGGCCTCCAGGGCGACGACCCCGAGCTGCTGCGCCGCTTCGACACCCCCCTGATCGGCCGCGAGGACGAACTCGCCGCCCTGGACGGCGCCTTGGCGCACCCCGAGGACGGCTCCGGGCTGGTCACGGTCTACGGCGAGGCCGGCATCGGCAAGACCCGGCTGATCCGGGAGTGGCTGCGCCGGTCCGCCCCGCTCTGGGGGGCCGGACGCTGCCGCCCGTACGGCGAGAGCGGCAGCCTGGCCCCGCTGGCGGACGCGCTGCGCCGGCTGCTCGACGAGGCCGGGCCGGCCACCGTCCCCGAGGTGCTGCGGCAGGGGCTGCTGCACGACGGCACGCCCAACCCGTCCGTCGAGGACACCTGCGCCGCACTGACCGCCCTGCTCGGCGGACTCGCCGCCGACCGGCCGGTCGTCCTGGTGCTGGACGACTTCCACTGGGCCGGCCCCGTCCTGCGCGACGTCCTGGAGCGGCTCGCCACCGGGCTCGCCACCCACCGGGTCCTGATCGTCTGCGCGGCCCGGCTGGAGCTGCTGGAGCACAGCCCGGACTGGGGCACGGGCGCGCTCAGCGTCCTGCTGACCGGGCTGACCGCCGCCGAGAGCGTCCGGCTGGCCGCCGGCCTGGCCGAGGTGGCCGCGCACGGCGAGGGCGCCGTGAGCCGGCTGCTGGACCGGGCCGAGGGCAACCCGCTGCACCTGGAGCAGCTGTTCGCGATGGTCGCCGAGAACCGCAACCCCGACGAACTCCCGCCCACCGTCCAGGCACTGCTCGGCGCGCGGATCGACGCCCTGGAGGCCGCCGAGCGGACCACCCTGTCGCTGGCCTCGGTGGTCGGCCGGGAGTTCGCCCAAGGCGAGCTGACCGGGCTGGCCCGCAGCGGCCCCGAGGGCCGCCGGGGCGGCGAGCTCCAGCCCGACGCGGCCGGGCTGGACACCCTGCCGCCCGCGCTGCACCGGCTGATGCGCCGCCGGCTGGTCGAGACGGACGGCCGGGAGAGCGGGTACCGCTTCAGCAGCGGCCTGGTGCAGGAGGTCTCGTACCAGGGCATGGCCAAGCGGGTCCGCGCCGAACGGCACGAACGCGCCGCCGACCTGCTCGCCGGGCGCGGCGCGCCCGACAGCTCGGTCGGCAACCACCTCGCCAAGGCCCACCGCTACCGCAGCGAACTCGGCCTGCTCGACCCGCACACCCAGGAGCTGCGCCGCCGCGCCGCCGGCCACCTGGCGGCCGCCGGCGCGCTCGCGCTGGCCCGCGCCGACCTGGGCTGGGCCGGGGAACTGCTGGACAGCGCCGTCGCACTCGCCCGCCCCGGCGAGCCCGCCCGGCTGACGGCCGCCTGGCGCCTCGCCGAGGTCCGGCTCGCCACCGGACGCACCGAGGAGGGACGGCAGCTGCTCCAGGAGGTCGCCGCCACCGACGACCCGGTCGTCGCGGCGCACGCCCGGCTCGGCCTCGCCGTCCTGGACCCGGGCCCGGGGCTCGGGCACGCCGCCCGGACGGCGGGCGAGGTGCTCCCGCTGTTCGAGGCCGCCGACGACCACCTCGGGGTGGCCCGCGCCTGCCTGCGGCTGGCCCAGCACCAGCAGCTGCTGGGGCGGCACGGCACCGCCGAGGCACTGCTCGAACGGGCCCTGGAGTACGCCGTCCTCGCCGGGGCCGAGCCCGAGCGGGCCGCCGCGCTCGGCGCGATCGGGGTCTCGCTCTGGATGGGGCCGATGCCGGTGCCCGCCGCCGTGGCGCGCTGCCGCGAACTGCTGGCCGAGCACGGCGCCGACCGGCGGGCCGCGCAGGTCACCCTGAACTGTCCGCTCGCGGTGCTGCTGGCCCTGCGCGAGGACTGGGACGGCGCCCGGCGGTGCCTGGCGGAGGCCGACCGGCTCTGCCGCGAACTGGGCTTCGCCGAGGCGCTGGTCTTCATGCCGATCTTCCGGGCGGCCGTGGAGGCGCTGGCGGACCGTCCGGCCCCGGCCGCCGAGCTGCTCCGCGAGGCCTACCGGGTCTGCCGCGAACTCGGCGCCACCAGCCTGCTCGGCGGCATCGCCCGCGACCTGGCCCGGGTCCTGCTGGACTCCGGTGACCTGGCCGGGGCCCGCACCCACCTCGCCGAGCTGTCCGAGCTGCTGTCGGCGGCCGGCCCCGACGACGCCGACCAACTGCCCCTCGCCGACTCCGCCGACCTGCACGGCACCCTCGCCCGCCTGCGGGCCGGGAGCCACCAGGACGCGGCCGAACTCGCGGACCGCGCGGTGGCGGAGGCCGACCGCACCGACTCACCCGTCGTCCAGGGCACCGCGGCCCTGGACCTGGCCCACACCGCCCTGGCCCTGGGCCGGCCCGAGGAGGCCGCCGCGGCGGCGGCCGCCGCGGCCCGGCACTTCACCGCCAAGGGCCACCTGGTCGGCCTCCGCCGCACCCGCGCACTCGGCTGAGAGAACCCCCGTCAGGGCCGGGGGGGGACACCTCCCGGCCGGAGGCCGGAGGAGAGCCGCGCACCGCCGTCACCCCCGCTCCACGCAGCCCCCGCGCCCCTGATGCCCGTCAGATCCGCGTACACCACAGAGGAGCAGTCCCGCCGATGACCACAACCACCGCGCCCGAGAAGGGCCCCGCACTCAGCTGGGGCCTGCGCGGCCACAGCCCGGACGACATCCCCATCGTCGCGGACGGCCAGCCGATCACCCCCGACTGGGCCTGGGGCGGCTCGACCGGCCGCGGGATCCGGGTCTGCGTCGTGGACAGCGGCGTCGAACGGGACCACCCGCTGGTCGGGACGGTCGACGGCTCGTACGTCGTGCTCAAGGACGAGGACGGCATCCGGGTCGAGGAGACCGAGACCGGCGACACCTGCGGCCACGGCACCGCCTGCGCCGGGATCATCCGCCGGACGGCCCCGGACTGCGAGCTGTACAGCGTCCGGGTGCTCGGCGAGCGCTTCTCCGGCACCGGGGCCGTCCTGCTGGAGGGGCTGCGCTGGGCGGTCGAGCAGCGCTTCGACGTGATCAACCTCAGCCTGTCCACCACCCGGGCCCAGTTCACCGACGCGCTGCGCGCGCTCTCCGACGAGGCGTTCTTCGGCCGCTCGGTGATCGTCGCCTCCGCGCACAACACGCCGGTGGAGAGCTTCCCCTGGCGGTACTCCTCGGTCATCTCGGTGGGCAGCCACCAGGAGGAGGACCAGGAGCTGTACCTGTACAACCCCAAGCCGCCGGTGGAGTTCTTCGCCCCGGGCCAGAACGTCACCGTACCCTGGCTGGGCGGCAACACCATCCGCACCACCGGCAACAGCTTCGCCACGCCGTACATGGCCGGGCTCGCCGCCCGGATCCTCGCCAAGTACCCGAGGATGACCACCTTCCAGCTCAAGTCCGTGCTCTACCAGGCCGCTTCCAACGTAACCGTCAGCAACAGGGGTGCCGAATGACCGAGACCGCCAGCCACCCGACCGACGTCGACCCGGTGGCCAGAGAACTGCTCCAGTCGGTCGTCGACACCGCGCGGGCCATCTTCGGCGCGGAGGCCAGCTCGATCTTCCTGCTGGACGAGGCCGCCGACGAGCTGGTCTTCCAGGCCGTCTCCGGCCAGGGCGAGGAGTTCCTGGTCGGCATGCGCTTCCCGGCCGGGCGCGGCATCGCGGGCTGGGTCGCGAGCACCGGCGAGCCGATGGTGGTGGACGACCTCTCGCACGAGGGCAGCTTCGCCCGCGACCTGGCCGAGTCGACCAAGTACGTGCCGAACTCGCTGATGGCGGCGCCGCTGCTGCACTCCTCCGGGGTGCTCGGGGTGCTGGAGGTGCTCGACCCGTCGCCGCAGGCCCGGTCCAGCCTGAGCGAGCTCGACCTGCTCTCGCTGTTCGCCCGGCAGGCCGCCACCGCACTGCGGGCCGTCCTGGACCGCCGCGCCGAGCGCAGCGCCGAGGCCTCCGCGACGGCGGCGGCCCTGGCCGGTCTCGACGCCGCCGACCGCGCCGCCGGGCTCCGCGCCCTCGACGCCGTCCGCGAGCTGCTCCTCCCGGGCCGGCCCGGGACCCGTCCGTGACGTCCCCGCTGGGCGGCGACTTCGTCGCCCGGCCGGACGCCGTGCTGGCCGGGCTGCGGGAGCGCTGCCCGGTGGCCCGGGTCCGGACACCGGCCGGGCAGCCGGTCTGGCTGGTCACCCGGGAGGCGGACGTCCGGGCCGCCTTCCTCGACCCCCGGCTCTCGCTGCGCGGCGGCCCGCCGAAGCCGGACCGCCCGCACCGGGCGATGGACATGACCCTGGTCAACTACGACCCGCCGGACCACACCCGGATCCGCCGGCTCGCCGCCCCCGCCTTCACCCCGGGCCGGGTGGCGGCCCACCGCCGCCGGACGGAGCAGCTGGCCGCCGACCACCTGGCGCAGCTGGGCACCCCGGCGGCCGTCGACCTGATGGCCGACTTCGCCGAACCGTTCGCCTTCGCGGTGCTCTGCGAGGTCTTCGGCATCCCGGGGGCCGCCGCCGGCCGGCTGCACCGCTCGGTGACCGACCTGATCCGGCACCGGGACACCGAACGGGCGGTGGACGAACTCGACGCGGTGATCCGCGAACAGCTCGCCGACCGCCGGGCCGCGCCGGGCGACGACGCCTTCTCCACCGTCCTGCACACCTGGGAGGCGAGCGGCGAGGCCACCGAGGCGGAGCTGGTCGACCTGCTGGCGATGCTCGTCCTGGCGGGCTTCGACAGCACCGTGCAGATGCTGGGCCTGGCCGTGCTCGCCCTGCTCGACCACCCCGCCGAGCTGGCCCGGCTGCGGGCCGACCCCGCCCTGATGCCGCGCGCCGTCGACGAGCTGCTCCGCTGGGACACCCCCGGCCCGTTCGCCACCCGCCGCCGCGCCCTGACCGACGTCACCATCGGCGGGACGGTGATCCCGGAGGGCAGCGGCGTCCTGCTCTCGGTCGCCGCCGCCAACCGCGACCCGCGCGGCCGCGCGGCCCCGGACCGGCTCGACCTGACCCGCCCCGGCGGCTCCCGCCACCTCACCTTCGGCGCCGGCCCGCACTACTGCCTCGGCGCCGCCCTGGCCAAGCTGGAACTGACGGCGGCCCTCACCGCCCTCCTCCACCACTGGCCCGCCATCCGCCTGGCCCGCCCGGCCGCCTCCCTCACCTGGACCGGCGGCCACCAGCACCGCCGCCTCACCGCCCTCCCCCTCCTCCTCACCTGACCCCGTGCAGCCCACCCAAAGTTGCACCCCCTAGGGGCGCGAGGAACTGCGCGAAACCGGAAGGTACGGCGCAACACCTACTCACCCCGCCCAAAGTTGCACCCCCAGCAGCACCCCAGCGGAGCGTCAGAGCGGGTCCGCCAGCTCCCCCCGCACCCGCGCCAGGTACCCCGCCTGGAAGCGGCTGCTCGCACCGAGGGTCTCCATGCTCTCGGCGATGTGTTTTCGGCAGGTCCGCAGGGACATCCCCAGGCGGCGGGCGATCATCTCGTCCTTCATGCCTTCGGCGAGCAGCCGGACGATGGCCTGTTTGATCTCGTCGAGCGCGGCGTCGCCCTGTGCCTGCGCGGAGGGCGTGTACGCGTCGGCGAGCGTCCAGGAGTGGTCGAAGACGCCGCACAGGTACGCCACGGCCGACGGGTCGCGGACCACCACCGCGCCGTCGTAGGCGTCGTGGTGCGGGATGATCACGGTCTCCCGGTCGAAGGCGATCATCCGGCCGAACAGTGCGGTCAGCGTCCGGACCTCGGCCCCGGCGGCGCTGATCCGGCGGACGTACTCCTGGGTGGGCGGGTGGCGGCGCGAGGTGTGCTGGTAGAGGGTCCGCATCCGGATGCCGCGCCGGATCATCTCCAGGTCTCGGTTGAAGGCCTGTTCCAGCAGGTGCGGCGCCCGGGGGCCGCCGGGCTGGCAGGTGAGCACCTCGCTGCGACAGCGGGCGGTCAGCGTGTTGATGACGTCGATGACGGTGTCCAGCTCGGTGATCTCGTCCAGCCGCTCGGCCGGCCGGCCCCCGTCGAGCTGGGCGTACAGCGGGGCCAGTCTGGCCAGTTCGGCGCGGACGCGTTCGGTGTCGGCGAGCTGTCTGCGCAGTTCGGCCTCGGCCGGGGCGAGCAGGCTGGCCGCCGCCAGTTCGGGCGGGACGGCGACCAGGCCGGGTTCGCGGTCCGGGCCTCCGGGCAGCGGGCGGAGCAGGTGCAGTTGCTCCAGGACGGCCGCGGACTGCTGCACCTCGCTCTCGGAGAGTCCGAGCTCGGCCGCCGCCTGAGGGGCGAGCCGGCCGTGCGCGGCCGCCCACTGGAAGACCCGGAGGTCGCTGTCGGCAAGGGCGGGGAAAGGGGAGGGCATGACCCCTCCGGACTGCTCGCCCATCTGTCGCTCCCCAGGCTGGTGACTAGTGACGATCGTGTGAAGAGCGATAGTAAGACCTTTTATGTCAGGTCTGGGGGATCTTCGTTCCCCGTCCGGCCTGCGCCCCTCCGCTCGCCACCACTTGAGACGCCGTCACCCGGCCCCCGGTCACTCCGCCTGGAGGTGTTCCACCGAGCCGCTGCCGACCTGGACCCCGGGCTGCTGCTTGCGCCGGGCCGGCTCGCGCCCCGGCGGCTGGGCGCAGCGCTCGACCGGCTCCGCCAGGGCCATCGGACGGCTGACCGGCTCCCCCGGGCCGACGACCAGCTCCTCCCCCTCGTGCAGCAGGGTCAGCGCGCCGCCCCGGCGCACCGAGTAGGTGGTCTGCTTGTGGGTGATCTCCACGTGCAGCAGGCTCTCCCGGATCATCATCGCGAACGAGAGCCCCTGCAGCCCGGCCGGCAGCCGGGGCCGGAAGAACAGCTGGCCGCCGTGGTCGCGCAGACCGCCGAAGCCGGACACCAGGGCGATGCAGGCGCCCGCCAGCGAGGCCATGTGCAGCCCGTCGCTGGTGTTGCCGCCCAGGTCGTGCAGGTCCATCAGCGCGGCTTCGGCGGTGTAGTCGTACGCCAGCTCCAGCTGGCCGACCTCGGCCGCCATGACGGCCTGGGTGCAGGCGGAGAGCGAGGAGTCCCGGACGGTCAGGCGCTCGTAGTAGGCGAAGTTGCGGGCCTTCTGCTCGTCGGTGAAGGCGTCGCCGCGCAGCTGCATGGCGAGCACCAGGTCGGCCTGTTTGACGACCTGCTTCCGGTAGAGGTCGAAGTACGGGTAGTGCAGCAGCAGCGGGTACTTGTCCGGCGGGGTGGCGTCGAAGTCCCAGGCCTGGTGGTCGGTGAAGCCGTCGGCCTGCGGGTGCACGCCGAGCTTCTCGTCGTACGGGATGTACATCGCGGTGGCGGCGTCCCGCCAGGCGGCGGTCTCCTCGGTGTCCACGCCGAGCGCGGCCGACTCCATCGGGTGCCGGGTGGCGGATTCGGCGGCGGCCACCAGGTTGGTCTGCGCCATCAGGTTGGTGAAGACGTTGTTGTCGGCGACGGCGCTGTACTCGTCCGGGCCGGTGACGCCCTCGATCCGGAACCGTCCGGCGGCGTCGTGGTGCCCGAGCGAGCGCCACATCCGCGCGGTCTCCACCAGCAGTTCGAGCCCGTACTCCTTCTCGAACGCCACGTCACCGGTCGACCTGACGTACCGGGCGACGGCCACCGCGATGTCGGCGCCGATGTGGAAGGCCGCCGTACCGGCCGGCCAGTAGCCGGAGCACTCCTCGCCGCGGATCGTCCGCCACGGGAACACCGCTCCGGCCAGGCCGAGTTGGGCGGCCCGGTCGCGGGCCATCGGCAGCGTGCCGTGCCGCCAGCGGAGCGCCTGCTTGACCGCGCCGGGCAGGCAGTAGGTGAGGACCGGCAGGACGAAGGTCTCGGTGTCCCAGAAGCTGTGCCCGTCGTACCCGGGGCCGGTCAACCCCTTGGCGGGGATGGCCCGTTCCTCACTGCGCGCGCCCGCCTGCAGGACGTGGAACAGCGCGAACCGGACGGCCTGCTGGAGTTCGACGTCGCCGTCGATCCGGATGTCGCTGGTGGCCCAGAAGTCGTCCAGGTACGCACGCTGTTCGGCGACCAGTCCGTCCCACCCGGTGTACCGGGCGGCGGTCAGCGCCGCCGCCACCTGGTCGCGGACGGCGGGCAGCGAGCGGGTCGCCGACCACCCGTACGCGATGTACTTGACCAGCCGCAGTTCCTCGCCGGGCTTCAGCACGGTGGTGACGCTGATCCGCCCCTGGTCCGGGTAGCTCTCGGCGACGGAGTCGAAGCCGTCCGGGCCCTCGACGGTGTGGTCCGCCCCTGCGGCGACCCGCAGTTCGCTGTAGCGGGTGCGGTGCACCAGCACCGCCTTCAGCCGGTCCGCCTGGTGCGCCTCGGAGAGCAGCGGGGCCTCCAGCACGGCGGAGGCGCGCGGATCGTGGGTGCCCGTCGGCAGTTGCTCGTTGGCGACCAGCTCGGACTGGACGACGATCCGGACCGGCCCGTCCACCGCCGCCACCCGGTACTCGATCGCCGCCACCGCGCGCTGGGTCAGTGAGACCAGCCGGGTCGAGGTGACCTTGACCGTCCGCCCGGCGGGTGAGGTCCACTCGGCCTCGCGCCGCAGCAGGCCGTCCCGGAAGTCCAGGCTCCGGTGGTGGCTGAGGAGTTCGCCGTACCGGAGGTCGAACGGCTCGTCGTCCACCAGCAGTCGGATGATCTTGCCGTTGGTGACGTTGATGACGCTCTGCCCGGACTCCGGGTAGCCGTAGCCGCTCTCCGCGTACGGCAGCGGGCGCAGCTCGTACACCCCGTTCAGGTAGGTGCCGGGCAGGCCGTGCGGCTCGCCCTCGTCCAGGTTGCCGCGCAGGCCGATGTGGCCGTTGGAGAGCGCGAAGACGGACTCCGCCCGGGCCTGGCCGCTCAGGTCCAGCCCGTGTTCGGCGACGCTCCACGGGTCGACGGTGAACGCGTTGGTGCCGGTCATGCGCCCTCTCCCTGATCGATCAGGTCCGCCAGGTCGGTGACCACCAGGTCCGCGCCGTGCTCGCGCAGCGCGGCGGCCTGCCCGGTGCGGTCGACGCCGACCACGGTGCCGAAGCCGCCGGCCCGGCCGGAGGCGACGCCGGCCAGCGCGTCCTCGAACACGGCGGCGTGCTCGGGCGGGGTCCCGAGCGCCCGGGCGGCGGCCAGGTAGGTGTCGGGGGCGGGTTTGCCCGGCAGGTGGTCGCGCTTGGCCACCTCGCCGTCCACGATCACGTCGAACAGCCCGTCGATCCCCGCGGCCCGGAGCACGTCCCGGCAGTTGGCGCTGGAGGAGACCACCGCGCGCGGCAGTCCGAGCACCCGCAGCCGGTGCAGGTACTCCACCGAGCCGGGGTAGGGCTGGACGCCCTGCTCCCGGATCAGGCGCAGCACGGTGTCGTTCTTCGCGCTGCTCAGCCCCTGGATGCTCCGGGTGCCGGGCGGGTCGGCCGGGGACCCCTCGGGCAGCTCGATCTCGCGGGAGGCGAGGAAGTCCCGGGTCCCGTCGAGGCGGGGTTTGCCGTCGACGTAGGTGTCGTAGTCGACGACCGGGTCGAACGGGACGAACTCCTCGTCGGTGCGCTCGGCCTCGGCTCTCAGGAAGGTGTCGAACATGTCCTTCCAGGCCGCGGCGTGCACCTTGGCGGTCTGCGTGAGCACGCCGTCGAGGTCGAACAGGAAGGCGCGGATGTGGTCCGGAAGTCCCAGCATGATGCCAGTCTCACCCGATCCCCGGCGCCGAACCCCCCATTTCCGGCGCGTCTGGCGCGTCGCGCCCGGGCCGTCGCGGCGGGACGCGGGTGCGCCCCCCCGCGACCGGGCGTCAGTTGTCCCAGTGCGGACGCAGGGTGACGCTCAGGATGGTGCGGTACTCGGCGGGCTGGGCGGCCGGCACGGTGTACTGCGCGGCCGGGTCGGTGCCGTAGGTGACGCCGGTGCCGGGCAGCGGCTTGGGGGTGGAGTAGCCGGCGAACAGCATGGTCAGGGTGCCGTTGTCGTTCTGGACCACGGTCGGGTCGTAGACCCGGCCGGAGTAGTAGCCGGAGACGCCGAGGGCGCCGCCGGTCGCGGCCTGCTGCGCGAGCGCGGAGAAGCTGTAGTCGGTGCCGATCAGCTTCTGCGGGGCGGTCCAGTTCTTCCCGTCCTTGGAGGAGGAGTAGAAGATCTGGTTGAAGGCGTCGCTGTCGCCGTCGGAGGCGTACGCGCCGGAGAGGAACAGGCCGTAGCCGCCGTCGGGGTTGGTGACGACGGTGCCGCGCGAGCCGATCCAGCGCAGCACGCTGTCACTGGTGCTCGCCGGGTCGGCGAGGCCGCTGACCTGGCCGAGGTCGGTGAAGTGCAGGCCGTCGTAGGTGTAGGCGGCACGGACCACGGTGTAGTCCTCGTTGTTGCCGTAGAGCGACTTGGGCTTGTTCTTGCCCTCGCCGATCTTCGCCAGCTGCGCGTACGGGGTGACCGCCGCGCCGGGCGCGCCGACGCTGCTGCCCTTGGCCACCGCGCCGGTGCCGCCGGAGCAGCCGGTCAGGTCGGTGGCGTCCGCGCCGGTGCAGGTGACCTGGACGATGCCGGCCGCCGTACCGAGGCTGACGGTCACGCTGCCGTTCACCGGCTTCAGCGCGGACGTGTCGCCGACCGGCAGGGTCGCGGCCGGGAGGGTGACGGCGGCCGTGGTGGCGGTCGGCGTGAAGTAGTTGACGATCTTCTCGGTGTAGAGCACCGCGACGCTGCCCTTGGGCGCGCCCTGGTAGTGCGGGAGGGTGCTGATGATGCCGTCGGGCGCGACCAGACCGGAGGTCTGCTGCGCGGTCGCCGGGATCACGGCGTCGGCCCGCACCGCGTCACCGGCGGCGATGACCGCGCCGCCCGGGGTGCGGGTGGTGCAGCCGGTGAAGGTGGTGGCGGTGGCCGTGTTGTCGTTGCAGTCGACGGTGACGCCGCCGACGGTGAAGTGGCCGGGCTGCTCGAAGCCCGCGGTGCTGCCGACGGTGATCGTGACGCCCGCGCCGCCCGGACCGGCCGGGACGGTGACGGGCGCGGTCGCGGTGGTGGCACCGCCCTGGCCGACCGGCTCGCTCGCGGGCAGGCCTGCCAGCGGGTTGCCGTCCTTCGGCGTGAGGCGGTGCACGATCAGGTTGGTGCCGAGGGCGTCGCCGGACGGGCGGGAGAGGGTGTAGAGCACCTGGCCGCGGTGGCCGGTGCCGGCGTAGTCGGGCACCGTGAGCACGAAGGCGTGGCCCTGGCCGTCGTCGTTGGTGTTGCCGTCCGGGCAGAGGCCGGCGTTCTGCTCCAGCGCCTCGCCCTGGTACTTCCAGGTCCTGCCGTGGTCGGTGGAGGTGGCCGCGACGACCGCCTCGTCGCCGTCCTTGGGGCGGTAGTCGAAGAGCCCGCTGAGCGTGTCGCCGCCGTCCTGGCTGGTCACGAAGGGGAAGTAGTACGGCTGCATCGGCAGCGCCGTGCCCTTGGGCTGGCGGTTCACCGTGCCGGTCTCGGGGGTGGCCCCGCCGCTGGAGCAGTAGCCGGTGAGCGGGCCCGGGCTGCCGGTCACGCCGCTGGCGGCCGGGACGGCGCCGGTACCGGCCGGGTCCACCGCCAGGTTCGGGTAGGTCACGCCGCCCACGGTGATCGTCCCGGTGCCGCCGCCGGAGTAGACCGGCAGGCTCCGGTCGTACGCGGCGCCGAGCGTCGGGTCGCCCTGGGCCAGCGTCCAGGGGCCGCCCTTGACCCGGTCGACCACCGGGGTGCCGACGGTGTAGCTCAGCGACCCGTGCCGGTGCCGGTGGGCGGACGAGAGGTCGTCCGGACCGGCGGCCGTGGCCGGACCGACGGTGGCGGCGAGAGCGGCGAGCGTGGTCACGGCGATGGCGGCGGTTGTCGCGGTGCGGCGACGAGGCATGGATCCCCTCCAAGTACCCGGCCGTGCCCTCGGAGTTGCACGGTCCAGGGCCAGATCCTGACGACCGGATCGGCTTCTGGGGGCTCCGGTCGGCAGTGTTCACCGACCGTTCGTCACGGGGTGGCGGGGCGGTCCCCGCAGGGGCGCCGTTGCTCCGGATAACGGACACCTCTGTCCGATCACCGGAGAGGTGCGGCACCGTACCTTCCGGTTCTCCGCCACGCCGACGGCGGGTCGACGGCGCGGGTCGACGGCGGCGGTCAGCCGGTGTGGCTGATCGCGGTGGCGTAGAGGTTGGCGATCGTCTGGTCGAAGTAGGCGCTGTAGGAGATGTCGTCGGTGTCGCCGCCCTGCTGGTAGCCGCCGATGATGCCGATCACCTGACCGGTGTCGGTGGAGACGAACGGCCCGCCGCTGGTGCCGCCCGAGTACGCGGGGCAGGCGATCTCGCGCTGGTAGCTGCTGAACTTGGTGGTGGCGTTGGTGCAGAGCAGCGGGAGGTCGCTGCTCGCCGGGTAGCCGTAGAGCCGGACCTGCGCGGTGAAGCTCGCGTCCAGGCCGAGCTGGTTGGCGCCGACCACGTCCTCGATCTGCTTGCCGTTCAGCGGCGCGACGGTCAGGAAGGCGAAGTCCTGGTCGGTGTCGCCGTTCTGACTCCAGCCGGTGGTGGCGAACACCTGAGTGACCTTCCAAGTACCGTACGGTGCCGAGCCGTTGCGGTAGCCGGGGGCGAACACCGCGCTGCCGGGGCTGCTCAGGCAGTGGCCGGCGGTGAGCAGCAGGTCGCGGCCCGGGCTGTCGACCACGCTGGCGGTGCAGAAGTGGTTGCCGACCGCGACGCTGCCCGAGAACAGCGCGCCGACCTTGGCCGAGTCCGCGTCCGCCGGGGCCGTCCCGGTGGTACCGAGGCTCACCGCCTTGACCGAGGGCTGCGCGGCGGGGGTCGGGCTGGGGGTCGCGGTCGGGGTGGCCGACGGTGTGGCGGACGGCGACGGGGTCGGGGTACTGGAAGGCGCGGCAGCGGCCACCGGCGTGACCGCCGGGGTCGGGGCCGGGGTCGGGGCCGCCGACGGCGTCGCCGAGCGGGTGGCCGGGGCCGTCGGGGCCGCCTTCGGCGCGGCGGCCGGCGCGGCGGCGTGCGCCGCGGCCTGGGCCGGGGCCTGCGCCGCCGGGTGGACGTTGTAGGCGGTGGCCTGCGCCGCCAGCGTGGTGGTGCCGCCGGCCAGGGCCAGTACGGCGGCGATCAGGGCCACCGACCGGCCGCGGAGACGGGGCCGGCGCGGGGGGCGTTGCTGGTCAGTCATCCGGTACGTCACTCCTGCCAGGCGGTCGGCGGTCCGCGCGTACCTACCGCGCACACCACGACCCTGGTCCGTCCGCCTGGAATCTCCGTGACCCCCCGCTGAGAGAGCCGTGAGAAAACCACCGGCTGACCTCGTCCGGCCGACCCGCCGAGCCGGACGGATGTCCGCACGGCCCCCCGCCGGGCCCGGACTCCGGAAAGTACCGCCAGGATTCCCGATCTGGATTGATACCGCCGTGCTGGTTTTGTCTCATGAGACGTGGCACTCAGCCCACGCCCTTACCGGGTGCTCCGTTTACCTAACTGGAGTGCACGCCCATGACCCAACCCAGCAGCACCGCCACCGAGGCGGACGACACCCGATCGTCCTCCGCCGCAAGACAGTCGCTCAGGACCAGCCCCACGCCGCTGGCTGACGCAGTGCTGAAGGTCGCCCGCCGGGACATCGCCTCGTTCCACGCCCTGCCCCTGTCCCACGGCCGCTCGATCCTGGGCTCACGTACGCGCGAGGCGTACGAGGCCCTCTTCGGCCCGGCCCAGCTCGCGGCGGACGTCTCGTACAGCGGCACCATGCTCGACTCGTTCTTCCGCCCCCGGGGACCGCTCCGCGAGGCCCAGCGGTTGGCCGCGCAGAGCTTCGGTGCGGACACGACGCTGTTCCTCTCGGCGGGCACCAGCACGGCCAACCGGGTCGCGCTGGCCGCGCTGACCCGCCCCGGCAGCCGGGTGCTGGCCGACCGCAGCTGCCACCAGTCGGTGCACTTCGCCCTCGGTTCGCTCGCGGTCGACGTGGACTACACCCGGATGCGCCGGTGCTGCGAGGACTGCCCCCGGACCTTCGCCGACCTGCCGGGCCTGCTGGAGGCGTTCGCCAAGGCGGCGGCGGACGGACAGCCGTACGACACCGTCGTGCTGTCCGCCGTCTCGTACGACGGCGTCCGGTACGACCTGCCCACCCTGTTCCGCGCGATGGCCGAGATCCACCCGACCGTGTCGGTCCTGGTGGACGAGGCCTGGGGGGCGATCCACCGGTTCCACCCCCAGCTGCGCCCGCTGACCGCGCTGTACGCCGTGCAGAAGCTGAAGCTGGACGACCCGGCGCTGCCGATGACCGTCGCCGTCACGCACTCCGCCCACAAGTCGATGTCCGCGCTGCGCCAGGGCTCCTACCTGCACCTGGTCGGCGACCGGGAGACCCAGGAGCGGACCGCCCAGGCACTGTTCCAGCACCACACCACCTCCCCCAGCTTCCCGGTCCTGGCCAGCCTCGACCTGGCCCGGGCACAGGCCGAGACCGAGGGCGAGGCCCTGCTCGACCGCTCGCTGTCGCTGGCCCAGACGCTGCGCACCGAGATCGGGACCGATCCCCGGCTCTCGGCGTACCGCACGCTCGGCCCCGAGGGCCACCTGACCGACCCGTCCCTGCTGGTGGCCGACGACCCCACCCGGGTCCTGGTCGACATCGCCGGGCTCGGGGTCACCGCCGCCGACTTCCGCCGGCTGCTCTTCGACGAGTACGGCGTGTACGTGGCTCGCGAGAGCGGCAGCGCGGTGCTCTTCCACGTCCACATCGGCGTCGACGAGGCCACCATGCGCCGGCTGCTCGACGCCCTGCGCACCGTCCAGCGCACCTACCGGTCGGCCTCCGCCGCCCTGACCGAGGGCACCGCCGACCACTTCATCATCGCGTACCCGCCCGGGATCCCGATCACCGTCCCCGGCGAGCGGATGTGCGACCGCACCCTCGACCAACTCAACGCCCTCCGCACGAGCGGCAGCGAGATCTACACGCTGTACCAACCGCAGACCGCCCAACTCAGCCCCGCCGGACTGGAGTAGAACCCGTGATCAAGCTCGATGACATCCGCCGGCACGCCGCCCGGCGTCCCGACCACACCGCGATCGTCGACCGCGACGTCCGGCTGACCTGGGCCCAGTTGGCCGAGCAGGTCAGCCGCGTCGCCTCAGGCCTGGCCCAGCACCTGCCGGAGGTGAGACCCGCTCGCGCGGCATTCATGTCCTGCAACAGCTGGGAACTGGTCGTCGTCACCGCCGCCTGCGCCACGCTCGGCGTGCCGTGCATAGGCCTGGACTACACCAACACCCCGGAGGCCACGGCCGGCACGCTGGACCAGCTCCAGCCGACCGTGCTCATCAGCACCCCGCTGCGCCGGCCGCTGCTGGCCGCCGCCGAGTGGACGCCCGGCCACGAGGTCCTGCACATCCACCTGGCGGGCCCGCAGGACGGCGACGCCGACCCGGTCGACGAGGTGAAGCCGGCCGGCACGGTCGGCTACGACGAGCTGGCGGCCTTCGAGCCGGCCTACGTCCAGCCGGTGGAGCAGCCGTTCACCGCCTTCTCCTTCACCTCGGGCACCAGCGGCATCCCCAAGCTGGTGGTGCGCAAGACCTCGTTCGAGGCGCGCCGGCTCTCCGACCTGGTGGACCAGTTCTCGTTCGACGAGGACGACGTCCACATGGTCACCGTGCCGCTGTACCACTCCTCCGGCCCCGGCTGGGCCCGGATCTTCCTCTCGCTGGGCGGCACCGTGGTGCTCAGCCCGTACGAGGACGCCGCCGAGATGGCCCGGCTGATCCTGGACGAGGGCGTGTCCACCACGCTGATGGTCCCGCCGGTGCTCAACCGCCTGATCTCGCACCCGGCTTCGGAGCACCTGCACAAGACCTCGCGGCTGCGCTTCCTGCTCTCCGGCGGGCGGCACCTCAACCGCTGGGTCATCAACACGACCTGGGACCGCCTCGGCCCGGTGCTGCACCTGTACTACGGCACCACCGAGACCGGCCTGAACACCATGATCGGACCGGAGGAGCTGCACGTCGCCCCGGCCCGCTCCGGCCGCCCGATGCCCGGCAACACCCTGGTGGCGCTCGACCCGGAGAACCGCCCGCTGCCCAAGGGCCGGCTGGGCCGGATCGCCATAGCCAGCTACCAGCTGATGGACAGCTACGCGGCGTCCGAGCCCGAGTTCCTCACCCTCGACCACGGCGGCCGGACCCAGCGCTACCTGCTGACCGGCGACAGCGGAATCATCGACGAGGGCGGCCGGCTGGAGCTCAGCGCCCGCAACGACGGTGTCTCCACCGCCGAGGGCGGCCGCGCCCTGGACGTCAATATCTTCGCGCTGGAGGACGACCTGACCGGTCTGCCCTGCGTCCGCGAGACCGCCGTCCTGCGGGTCAGCCGTCCCGACCTCGGCGACGCGCTGATCGTGGCCTTCAGCCCGATCTCCGCCGAGCGCGAGGAGAGCGGCGAGCGCGCGATCCGCGCCACCTGCGCCCGGATGGCCCCCAACCTGCCCGCCCACGTGGTCTCCATCCCGGCCGTCCCCTACAGCCCCACCGGCAAGGTGCGGGCCGGGGTGCTGCTGGAGACCGTCCTGCCCCTGATCACCGACGCGGCCGAGCCCGCCAAGCAGCTGGTGGCCACCGGATGACCGGTTCCGCCGCACCAGCAGAATCCCCGACAGGAGAGTTATGAACGACCAGAAGAACTACGTCCGAGGGGTACTCCTGTGCCTCACGGCGACACTGTCCTGGGGCGCGATGTTCCCCATCATGGACGTGACGCTCAAGCACATCGACCCCTTCACTTTCACCTGCATGCGCTACGGCATCGCCGGGCTCATCTTCCTGGCCGTCCTGTGCTTCCGCGAGGGCCGCCCCGGCCTGAGCCTGAAGGGCGAGCGCGTCGGGCTGGCCTGGCTGTTCGGCACGGCCGGCTTCGCGGGCTTCCAGTTCCTGGTGTTCTACGGCCAGGACCTGATCGGCAAGCAGGGCGCGCTGATCGCCTCGATCATGATGGCGACCATGCCGATGATGGGCTTCCTGGTCAACTGGGTGCTGCGCAAGGTCGTTCCGCCGAAGTGGTCGTTCGCCTTCATCGGCCTGTCCTTCGTCGGCATCCTGCTCGTGGTGACCAAGGGCGACCTGTCCTCGCTGGTCAACCAGCCGCAGAACTTCGGCGCCGACGCGCTGCTGCTCTTCGCCGCCCTGTGCTGGGTCATCTACACCTCGGGTGCCACCTACTTCCCGAAGTGGTCCCCGATCAAGTACACGACCATCACCACCGGTCTCGGCCTCGCCAGCGCCGTCGTGATCACCGCGGTGATCCTGGCGACCGGCGGCGAGCCCGTCCCGACCGGCAGCGCCGTCGTCACCATCCTTCCCGAGCTCGCCTACATGAGCATCGTCGCGGGATTCGTCGGGGTGCTCGCCTGGAACATCGGCAACAAGAACCTCGGCCCGCTCAACGGCGTGCTGTTCATGGACGTCGTCCCGGTCACCGCCTTCACCATCTCGGCACTGACCGGCGTCATCCCGGCGGCGATGCAGATCGTCGGCGCCCTGTTCACCGCGTCCGCCCTGGTGCTGAACAACCTCTACCTGCGCCGTCGGGCCGCGGCGGCCGCCGCAGCGGCCGCTCCGGCCGCCGCCGCGGCTCCGGTCGCGGCGTCCGCCAAGAAGGAGACCGCCTCGGTCGGTCGCTGACGGGCAGCGCGCAGTCGTCCCGGCGACCCACGGATCGCGGTACCCGACGTCGGCCCGCCATCGGCGAGCTGCCGACGGTGACCCGACCGCGGTACGCCGGCACAGCACGCGGGCACTCCTCCGAGCTCCGGAGGGGTGCCCGCCCCCAACCCTGACGTCCCACCGGCCGCCTCTCAGCGGAGGAGCTACCTCGTGTCCGACTTCATTCCGGGTCTCGAAGGAGTCGTCGCCTTCGAGACCGAGATCGCCGAACCCGACAAGGATGGCGGTGCGCTGCGCTACCGAGGCGTCAGCATCGAGGACCTGGTCGGACACCTCCCCTTCGAGGAGGTCTGGGGCCTGCTGGTCGACGGCCGCCCCGGCCCGGGGCTCGGCCCGCACGAACCGCTGCCCCTCCCGATGCGCTTCGGGGACGTCCGGGTCGACACCCAGAGCGCCCTGGCCGCCCTCGCCCCCGCGTGGGGCCTGCGGCCGCTGCACGACATCAGCGAGGACCAGGCCCGCGAGGACGTGGAGCGGGCCACCGCCGCGACCCTCTCGTTCGTCGCCCAGTCGGCGCGCGGGCTCGGCGTGCCGACCGTCCCGGAGTGGGTGGTGGACACCGGCTCCACCACGGCCGAACGCTTCCTGCTCCGCTGGCGCGGCGAGGCCGACCCGCGCCACGCCCGGGCCATCGACGCCTACTGGACCTCCGCCGCCGAACACGGCATGAACGCCTCCACCTTCACCGCCCGGGTCATCGCCAGCACCGGCGCCGACGTGGCGGCCTGCCTCTCCGGCGCGGTCGGCGCGATGTCCGGCCCGCTGCACGGCGGCGCGCCGTCCCGGGTGCTGCACATGGTCGAGGAGGTCGAACGCACCGGCGACCCGGACGGCTACGTACGCCAGGTCCTCGACCGGGGCGAACGGCTGATGGGCTTCGGCCACCGCGTCTACCGCGCCGAGGACCCGCGCGCCCGCGTGCTGCGAAGAACCGCCGAACGGCTCGGCGCCGAACGCTTCGCCGTGGCCTCAGCCCTCGAACAGGCCGCCCTGGCCGAACTCCGCCGACGCCGCCCCGACCGGGTGCTGGCCACCAACGTCGAGTTCTGGGCCGCGATCGTGCTGGACTTCGCCCGGATCCCGCCCGCCCTCTTCACCACCATGTTCGCCTGCGCCCGGACGGCCGGCTGGTCCGCCCACATCATGGAGCAGAAGCGCACCGGCCGCCTGATCCGCCCCTCGGCCCGCTACGTGGGCCCCGGCCCCCGCGACCTCCCCGCCCGGATCGACGAACCCTCCTACGAGGCCTCTCTCCAGGCGGCCTGACGGCCGGTCCCTCGCCGGCCGGGGCTCAGTCCCCCGAGTGGCCCCAGAAGTAGATCTCCTGCGGCTCTCCCCGCTCGTCGTGCAGCACCGCGCACCGGCCGAACCAGCGCCGGGTGGGGAGGCCCTCCAGCGCCTTCACGTGTGCGCGGGTGAGCGGGGTGTCCCCCGCGCACGCCCGGGACTCCGCCACGGACAGCGGCTGGACGGTTCCGTAGTCGGGCTCCTCGCCGGGGCCGACGATCCGGAACATGTCGAGGATCGAGTGCGTGCCCGACTCCTGCACCCACTCGTCCTCCCACAGCTCGGCCATCGTCCGCGGCCTCGGCACAGCCTCCACCTCCGCCTCCGGGCTGCCCAACGTGTCGCGCACCCAGTGGTAGTCGCCCTCCGCGAAGACCTTGCGGCGCAACCCGGACAGCGCGGCGCCGAGATCCTCCTGATACGGCACGTAGTAGTCCCACCCCGAAGCACCCATCAACCGGCTCCTCTCCACTGCCTCCGACGGCCGACCCGTCGCGGGGACGCTAGCAACCGTCGCCGACAACGCGGCCGGGCACGCGCTCCCGGCCCGCGCCGGCCCCACCCGCCGCCGCGACTTCACCCGCCGCCCCTGGTCCCCGCCGCCGCACAGCACGCTGCCCCGCCGAGCCGGAGCTCGACGGGGCAGCGTGGGCCGGCCCCGGGGACGCCGTGGCGTCCGCCGGGTCCGGTGGGACTAGCGGTGGAAGCGGTTGCGGAACGAGGCGACGTAGCCGGGGGCGGGCGTACCCACACCGGTGACGTCGTCGTAGCCGCGGACCGCCTGCAGCGAGCTGTCCTTGCCGAGGCTGCGCACCGAGGTCCGCAGGCCGCCGGAGGCGTCGACGCTGTTCACGAAGTCGACCCGCGCCTCGGCGAGGTCACGGCCGGCACCCAGCGGGTGGTCCGTCACGTCGTGCAGGACGGGCGAGCCGTAGCGGGCGTAGATCGACGGGTTGGCGAAGCCGATCGGGAAGCGGCTGGCCTGCTGGGCCAGGGCCTGGACACCCGCGATGACCGGTGCGGCCAGCGAGGTGCCACCGATGCGGTACTCGTCGTAGCTGACCGTTCCGTTCGGCCAGGACTGGGTCTGGCCGACCAGGAAGCCGGTGTTGGGGTCGGCGACGGCCGCGATGTCCGGCACGGTGCGCATCGGCGCCGGGCCGTTGGCCTTCGCCAGCGAGTCGGGCACGATGCCGTGCTGGTAGAACGGCTGCGGCACGGTGGAGCTGGTGCCGCCGCCGGCGCCGCCGGAGAAGGCACCGGGGAAGTTCGTCCAGCTCTTGCCGTCCGCCGCGAGAACCGCCTTCTGGGTGCCCCAGCCGGTCTCGAACTGGTACTTGTCACCCTTGCCGACGGCCAGCGAGGTGCCGCCGACGGCGGTCACCCAGGCCGAGTTGACCGGGGTGTCGACCTGCTTCTTGCCGGTGTTGTCGACCTCGTCGCCGTTGTCACCGGAGGAGAAGTAGAAGCCGATGCCCTCGATCGCGCCCAGCTTGAAGGTCTGGTCGTAGGCGGCCGCGCTGTCCGGCGTCTCGTTGGCCTCGATGTCGCCCCACGAGTTGGAGACGATGTCGGCCAGGTGCTTGTCGACGACCTTGTTGAGGGCGTCGAGCAGGTCGGGGTCGTTGCAGGACGCCGCGCCGACGAACACGATGTTCGCCTCCGGCGCGAGGGCGTGCACGGCCTCGACGTCCAGGGACTCCTCGCCGTACCAGCCGGACGCCCCGCAGGAGTCCACGCTGTTGAAGGCCGCCGGGAGGACCTCGGTGTACTGGCCCTTGCTGTAGGCGCGGTCGCCGTTGTGCTTGGCGTACTCGGCCGCGTCCTTCGCCATGGTCGGCGAGGCGTACGCGTCGGTGATCGCGACGGTCACGCCCTTGCCGGTGTACCGCTCGGCGCCGTAGGCCGCCCGCAGCTGCTTGCCGGTGTAACCGTGAATGGCGTACGGGATCTTCGTGCCGTACGCGTCCGGCAGCGTCTTGGCGACGTTCGAGCCGTAGTAGGTCGAGTACGGGCCCGCGTTGCGGAAGCCGGCGCCCGGGCCGGGCAGGGTGTCCTGGGGCGTCGCGTGGTGCGGCGAGTTGTCCAGACCCGTCACGGTGAGCACCGCACCGGCCAGCGCGGCGGGAGCGGAGGCCGCGTGCTCGGGGGCCCGGTAGGTCCGGCCGTCCTTGCGGTAGTCGTGCAGCGAGGTGGCGAACGCCGTCCGCACCGCGGCCGCGTCACCCGAGACGGATATGTAGTGCTGGTCGGTGCCGGTGACGGTCAGACCCGAGGACTTCAGCCAGCTGGTGACCGCCGCGATCTGCGCCGGGGTCGCGCCGAAACGGTCCTGGGCCTGCTGGGGCGTCAGGTACTTGCCGTACGCGTCCGACTGCGGGTCGGAGACGGAAGCGGCGTAGGCCGACAGGCCGGCCGCGTCCCGGCCCGCCAGGTAGACGCGCGCGGTGATCTGCGCGGTGGCCGCGGTGGCGCCCTGGTCGGTGGCGGCAGCGGTCCACGCGGGCTTGGTGCCCGCCAGCAGGGCGCGCCCGTTCGGGACGGTGTCGGCCTGGGCGGCCGGGACACCGATCACGAGCGCACCTGCGAGCAGCGACAGCGTTGCCGCTGCGCTCAAACCAACACGGCGTCGGGCACGGTTGATTGTCATACAAATCCCCCTGAAATGAGATCATCTGTGCGCGCGCGAGCTGTGCGCAGTCGTCGGCGTCCGTGGCCGGACCCGGGTACGCGTGCGTGCGCGTCACGCATAGGCAGGGGCAGAGCATATCCACGGCATGCGATCACCAACAGAGCTGACAACTGCGGATTTCGCCACAGCTCCGATGAATCACCGCCCGCACCGGCCGGCAACGGCCGGAACCAACCCCGCAGGGGACTCGCCGTCAGTAGACCCAGGGCCGCTGCTCGCCCGGGTGCACCTCGGCCGCGCAGTCGTCCGCGAGCACGGCGATCACCGCGCGGCCCTCGATCCGGGCCGGCCGGTATCGCTTACAGAGCCGTGCTGCTCCCCCGCTGCACGGCGGCGCCGACGGAGCTGACGGCCCCGGAATGCGCGAAGTCGGCCCGGATCCAGATCCGGGCCGACTGTCAGGCAAGCACTGGGAGCAGTCAGTACGCGCGGGAGACGATCGCGAGGGTGTCGGGGGTGTCGTCGGCCTCCGGGACCGAGCCGTCGGGGCTGACGAGGCAGCGGACGGTCACGCCCTGCTCGCCCAGGGTCTCCTCACCCTCGGGGCCGAGCTTCGCCCACGGGATGCGCGCCCAGCCGGTGGCGGCGGCCTCGACCGCCTCGTCGATGCTGTCGACGTCGACGGTGCGGGCCTTGCGGTGCTCCTCCGACTGGCTGAGCAGCAGCGCCTGGCCCTCCTCCAGCAACTGCGGGACCACGGTGGTGAGCGCGGCGAGCTCGACCGGGGACTTGCCGCCGGCGATGCGGTTGGCCAACATGCCGGTGCCGGCGGTCAGGTCGCGCGGGCCGATCTCGAGCCGCAGCGGGACGCCCTTGAGCTCCCAGTCCACGGCTCGCCGGCCGAACGGCGTGTCGACCCGGTCGTCGACCACGACGCGGACGCCGACGGCATCCAGCTCCCGGCCGATCTCCCGGACCTTGGCCACCACGGCCTCGTCGTCCTTGACAGCCAGGACGACGATCTGGGTCGGCGCGATGCGGGGCGGGACGCGCAGGCCGTTGTCGTCGCCGTGCACCATGATCAGGCCGCCGACCATGCGGGTGGTGCAGCCCCAGGAGGTCTGCCAGACGTGCTCACGCTCACCGGTGTCCGTCAGGAACCGAGTGTCGAAGGCCTTGGCGAAGTTCTGGCCGAGCTCGTGGCTGGTGCCGAGCTGCAGGGCCTTGCCGTCGCCCATCATCGCCTCGAGGGTGAGGGTGTTGATGGCGCCGGCGAAGCGCTCGCTCGGGGTCTTCCGCCCAGGCACGACCGAGATGCCGAGCATGTTGACCATGAAGCTCTCGTAGACGTCGCGGTGGATCATCGCGGCGTAATCGCGGGCGTCCTCGTAGCTGGCGTGGGCGGTGTGGCCCTCCTGCCAGAGGAACTCGGTGGTACGCAGGAACGTCCGGGGACGCTTCTCCCAGCGGACCACGTTGGCCCACTGGTTGATCAGCAGTGGCAGGTCGCGGTAGCTCTGCACCCACTTGGAGAAGTACTCGTTGATGATCGTCTCGGAGGTCGGCCGGACGACGATGGGCTCCTCGAGCTGCTTGCCGCCGGCGTGGGTGACGACCGCGAGCTCGGGGGCGAAGCCCTCGACGTGCTCGGCCTCCTTGGTGAGGTAGGACTGCGGGATGAACATCGGGAAGTAGGCGTTCTGGGCGCCGGCCTTCTTGATCCGGGCGTTCATCTCCTGCTGCATCTGCTCCCACAGGCTGAAGCCGTACGGCCGGATGACCATGGTGCCGCGTACCGGACCGTTGTCGGCCAGCTCAGCCTTGTTGATGACGTCCTGGTACCAGCGCGGGAAGTCTGCTGCCTGGGGAGTGAGAACGGGTGCCTTTGCCATAGCCTGAATGATAGGCGCCGTGGACCCCTGCCGTGGATCCGAGGCGTTTCTCACCGGCCCCTGGCCACGGAGTTGACTGCGCCCGAGGGGCTGACGGCGTCAACGACGGCATCCACGGCGGCGTGCACTGCGGCATCCACGGCAGCGTGCACGTCGGCGTGCACGGAGTTGACGGCCCCGGTGCGGAACGTCCGGGGCGCCTGCGTGCCGGTCGCACGGGGATCCATGTAGCGGCGTTCGGTCAGGCCGACCTTGCGCATGGCCGTCCCGACCAGTGCCTCCAGGACGCAGCGCCGGGCGAGCTGCGCGGTGCGGCCCACGCCGGGATCGTAGGGCGGGCTGACCTCCAGCACGTCCATGGCCACGATGCCCGCCTCGGCCGCCACCCGCCGCATCGCCGTCATCATCTCGTCGGCGGTGAGCCCGCCGGGTTCCGGGGTTCCGGTACCGGGGGCGAACGCGGGGTCGGCCGCGCCGATGTCGACCGACAGGTAGAGGTGGTCGGCGCTGTCGAGCGCCTCGTCGATCGCACGGTCCAGGACGGTATCGAAGCCGTCACGGCGGATCTCGGCCATGAAGTGGCTGCGGACCTGCTGCTCCTCCAGCCAGTCGAGAGCTGCCGGTTGCGGCGTGTATCCGCGCAGGCCGAACTGGACGACGTTGCGGCCGGGCACGGCCCCGCTCTCGATCAGGCGGTGTATCGGGCTCCCCGGGCCGTCCCACGCGCCGTGACGGCCCGGTGCGCTGACCGGATGCGCGCCGAACTGCAGGATGCCGAGCCTCCCGTGGCCGTAGGCGTCCGCCACGGCGGTGGCCGAGGGCCAGGTGATGGTGCGGTCGCCGCCGAGAATGATCGGCATGGCGCCGCCGTCGAGGATCTCCGCGACGAAGGTGCGGACGGCGGCGTAGGTTGCCTCGGGGTCGCCGATGAGGACGTCGGCGTCCCCGTAGTCGCACAGGACGAGATGTTCGAGCGGGTCGACCCGGACGTCCAGGTGGCTGAGCCGGGAGGCGTCGGTTATGTAGTCGCCGTGACGGATCCCGTAGGGGCCGAGATGGGTGCCGGTGCGGCCCGTGGTCGTGCCGTCCCAGGGCACGCCGCCCACCGCGACGTCCACGCCTCCGGTGCGCAGGTCCTCGGGCGTCATGCACATCGGCCACTTGAGGAAGGTCTGGACGCCGCTGTAGGCCATCTCGTACTCGGTGCGGTTGACCCGAGTGAGGCCGGGCGGGCGGCCGCCGGCGGGTGTGAGGTGCGACGGCGGGGCGATCGGGCCAGTCATGACGTCCGCTTCTGCTCGAAGGACTTCTGTGGGCGGGAGGGGGACAGCTCGGAGGGGAGAGGGTAGGTCGGTGGGGGCGGGAAGCTAGCGCCGCGTCAGGGCCTGGGCGGCGTGCACGGCGGCCTCGGCGAGGCCTCGGCTGCGGGGGTCGGAGGACGGGTAGAGGCGTTCCCGGGTGGTCGTGTAGCCGAAGGCGAGGGCGTGCTCGGGGACGGCGAAGGCCAAGGGGCCGCCCCGGCCGTAGTGGCCGAAGCAGCCGGTCTCCGGTCCCGCCATCTCCCGCATCGGGTACGGCAGCATGAAGCCGGACGCGTAGCGCGCGTAGCGGTGGGCGACGATGTCGGTGCCCTCGGACTGCGGTGTCGCAGCGGACGCGGTGGTCTCGGGGGCGAGCAGGCGCAGGCCGTCGACCTCGCTGACGGTCGCCGCGTACAGGCGCGCCAGGGACCTCGCGTCGGAGACGCCGTTGGCCGACGGGACCTCGGCGGCGAGATACGCGGGATCGTGTTCGATCGGCGAGACGTCCGGGTTGAGGTAGGAGCGGTGGGTGAGCGAGGTGGGGTCGGCGAGCTGCCCGGCGAGGCTGTCCAGGTAGCTGTCGGTGTCGGTGGGCTGGGCTGGCACCAGCGGGGCGAGCCGAGGGAGTTCGGAGGCCGGCAGCCCGAGCCAGAGGTCGAGCCCGAGCGGGTCGGCAAGCCGTTTGCGCACCAGTTCGCCGACCGGCAGGCCGGTGGCCCGCCGCAGGATCTCCCCGATCAGCCAGCCGAAGGTCAGGTCGTGGTAGCCGTGCGCGGTGCCGGGGGTCCACTGCGGGCGCTGGTCGGCGAGGGCCGCCACCGCCGGGTCGCGGATCAGGACGTCGTCGAGGGTGAGGGTGCGGTCGACGGCGCTCAGGCCCGCCCGGTGGGAGAGGACGAGCCGGGTGGAGATCGCCCCCTTGCCTGCCCGGCCGAACTCGGGCCACAGCTCGGCCACGGGCGCGTCGAGGTCGAGAACGCCCTCCTGGGCCAGCAGGTGGGCGAGGATCGTCAGCACTCCCTTGGACACCGACCGGACGAGCTGCACCCGGCCGACGGGCAGGTCGTCGGTGGCGAGGTCGACGACCGGCACTCCGTGCTGGTAGACGCAGACCGCGGCGCCGCGGTCGCCGTGGGTGCGGATGTTGTCGGCGAAGGCCGTGGCCACCGGTTCGAATCCGGGACGGACGAATCCGCGGATCACCGGCGGGGTGGTCTCAGGCATGGGCAAGCTCCCTGGCAAGGCCGGCGGGGCCGAGGACGGAGGAGAGGAATCCGCTGTTCTGGCGGTCGATCAGGGCGAGCCAGTCCCGGACCGGGGCGGTGACGCCGTCGGGGCGGGAGATGCAGAAGTAGAGCTGCTCGACAGAGCAACCGCGGAGGTACTTGCCCCGGACCGCTTCGGCGCCGACCTCCACGGTGGGGATGGAGCGCTCGATCGCGTGGCGGATCGGGAGGTAACAGCTCAGATTGAAGTAGCAGTACTCCCCGCCGACGGCCGAGTAGTCGAACCCCACCGAGAAGAGCTCCAGCAGCTCGGCGGTCTCCCGGAATACCAGGGAGGCGACGATGTCGGATCCCTTCCGGCCGACCAGCACCTTGAGTTCCTCCCCGAAGGCAGCCCGCCAGGCGCGCCGCTGGGCGAGGATCGCCTCGACCGTGATGTCCCAGCCGTACTTCCGGAAGTTGTTGGCCTCCAGGACGGCGACCCTTTCGATGACCTCGTCGAAGCCGGCGGGCGACACCTCGATGCCGGATTCGGCGAACCTGCGGATCTCCCTTCGGACTTCACGCCGGCGACGACTGGGAAGACGGGCGAGATAGTCGTCGAAAGAGGCGAGGCCGTCCAGCCGGTAGCGGGCCGTGGTGCTGAGCCGGCAGCTCTCCCACGGCAGGACACCGGCCTCGGCCAGCTGGTCGCGGACCGGGGCAGTCGCGTAGGGGAAGCACACGGTGCGCAGGCCCTGGTCCTCGGCGAGTTCCACCAGGGCGCGCAGGACGGACTCGACAAGTCGCGCTTGCAGTTCCGGCCCGGTGTCCGGGTCCACGACGATCCGGCTGTCCTGCATGTTCCTTACCACCAGGGCCGGTTGGGTCTCGGCGAGGAGGAACCGGCGCACCGGATCGAGTCCGGGCGCTCCCGCGCCACCGAGAGACTTCTTGAAGTCCTCGATCCCCGCCTTGAGTTGATCCGGTTCGTACTCGGCGCGCAGCACCATCGGCTCGGTGAGGACCAGCCCGGGCTGGACGAACTTCGGGGCGTCGGCCGTGGCCGCGCAGGCGAAGGCGTAGGCCAGCAGTTCCGACCCCCGATAGGCGGCCACCACCCAGCTCCCGGAGGGGAGTTCCTGCTGCAGCTGGGCGATCTTGCGATAGCCGTAGCCCGCCCCGAGACCCCGGGAGACCCGCGCCCACCGTTCGGCGTCGAGCTCCAGGACCGAGGTGTGTATCCGGACCCGAATGTCACTCATCTCCGTGCCTCCTCAGGCCGTCCAGGGCCCGGCCGAGGAGCGTGTGGACCTCGCCGTCCAGGCACTTCAGATACCCGTACTTCGCCAGCTCCGCGCAGCCGCGCGACAGCTTGGTGTCGTTCTTCTCGATCGAGTAGTCGATGAGCCGGACGCCCCGGGAGAGGGCCTCCTCGATGAGCCGGTAGAAGCCGAGCTCGAAGTAGAGCGGCAGATCGCCGATGCGCTCGTAGTCGAAGCCGATCTGCCGGGCGTACATCTCGTCCCGCCACTGGATGAACGCCAGCGCGCCCAGGGTGCGTCCGGCGCCGTCCCGGGCGGTCAGCGTCTCCACCACGCCGGGGATCGCCCGGAGGGTGAGCTGGTGCGGGAGCAGCGCGGCGGCCGTGCTGACGTCCCAGCCGTAGCGTCGGGAGTTGGCCGCGCCGAGCTCCGCGATGGTGGGTGCGGACTCCTCGTCCAGCGGGCCGACGGTGAACTCGACCTGGGACCGGACGTGGTGGTGTTCCCGCCGGACGAGGCGGCGGCGACGGGGGGAGAAGCGGGCGAGGTAGCCCTCGAAGTCCTCGAAGTCGATCCGCAGATGGGAGGCGGCGCCGTTGGGGAAGGCGAGGTACCCCGCCGCGGTCAGCTCCTCGCGGAGCAGCCGGTCGTGCTCGTCCACATAGAGGGCGGAGAGCGAGCGGAGCCCGCGCACGACGGCGAGCTCCTCCGCCTCGGCGAGCAGCTCGCGCAGCCGGGCCCGCCGCACGGGCTCCGGTTCCGCGGCGTCGAGCAGCACACGGCTGTGCCCGATCGTCCGCCCGCCAAGGGCGAGGGCGGGCAGCAGATGCTCCTCGAGACCGCCCCAGAAGGGCGCGGCCACGGGGCCGCCCAGGCGTTCGACGGCCAGCCGCAGGCGGGCGTCCGGCCGGTTGAAGGGGCTTGCCGTCGAGTTGATCTGATGAACGGTCAAACCGGCACGGGCCGGACCGCCGGATGGGCCGGCGACCAGGTAGCGCCAGTACGGGCTGTCCAGCAGCTCCACGTACGACAGCCACTGGACGGACTGGTAGTAGTCGTTGTGTCCGAGCAGCCCGTCCCAGCCGAAGTGTTCGAGATCGACGTGGCTTTCGACCGTCTTGAGCGTGTTCATCGGCAGGCCGCCAGGATGAGCTTCGCCAGGCTGCGCTTCGCCAGGGGGCCCTTCGTCAGAGGGCCCTTCGTCAGAGGGCGATTCGCCAGGCCGCCCTTCGTCAGGGTGCGCTTGAGGAACACCGCCAGTTCGTGGCGCGGGGTGCGGTCCCGGTCCCGGTAGACGGATCCGCTGCCATCCTGCGGGGCGCGCGGCAGCGAATGGCCCTCGGCGAGCCGGTCGAGCAGTTCGCAGAGCCGGTGGATGGCCCGCCGCTCGGCCCGGCAGTAGAGGGTCTCGTCGTTGTCCGAGTCCCGGACGGGGACCGGGACGACCTCGACGATGTCCCCGGCGTCGAGCTTCTCGGTGACGAAGTGGATGGTCGAGCCGAGCCGGTCCAGCCGGTTCTCGTACAGCGGGAAGAACATGGTCTGGCGGCCGCGGTAGTCGGGCAGGTAGCCGCCGTGGATGTTGAGCACCGTGTCGCCGGCGGCCCGGAGCACCTCGGTGCGGATGATCGAGGTGTTCAGCACGACGGTCACGTCCGGCTTGGCGCGGCGCAGCCGCTCGGCCACGATCGGCGCGTTGATGTCGTCAGTCAGCGTGTGCCCGCAGGTGGCGGGCGACGCGCCGGGCGCCAGCGCGAAGTACCGGGCACGATAGGCGGTCCGGGACAGCAGCCGGCGGCGGGCGAGGTGGTAGAGCCCTGCGGTCCAGTCCCGGTAGCGGCGGCGGGTGAGCAGCCGCCGCCGCTTGGCGGCCCCGCGTTCGACCACGACGCAGCGGACGTCGAAGCGCTGGGCGAGCAACGCCTCGAGGTAGCGGGCGTGCGGCTCGTCGGAGGAGAGAAGCGCGACCCTGATCACCGCCCGCCCTGCCGATCCGCACCGGACGGCAGAGAGGGGCCGGACGGCCGGTGAACGCCGTAGGCACGGCGCAGCCGGCGCCGCCTGGTGCGCTCCTCGAAGGGCGTACGGCCGTGGATGAAGCGGGCGTTGTTCCAGAGCAGGATGTCGCCGCGCTCCAGGAGAATGCCGTTCTGTCGGGCGGGATCGGCGACGAGCGCGTCCCAGGCGTCGAGCGCGGCCGAGAGGCCGTCCGGCCGGGTGCGGCCGGTGTGCTCGTATCCGCGGTCGATGTAGCGCCTCAGGTAGTGCAGGCGCAACCGCTCGCCGGTGAGGTCCACGATCCGGTGCTCCATGACGGGGTCTTCTCCCTGGTCGCCCGAGTGGAAGGGGTGGGCCTGTTCCAGCAGCGCCAGGTGGTCCGGCGCCTCGGCGGCCAGGTGGTCGGCGAGGCCGAAGCCGTCCACGAGGACGGTCTCGCCGCCGCTGTCGGCCGAGGAGAGTCCGATCAGCGCAGCCACCTGCGGGGTCAGGTCCAGCAGGGTGCCGTCGGTGTGGAAGCCGCCGGTGGCGTTGGAGCGCGAGTAGTGACTGGAGGCCTCGGTCGGCGCGTCGGTCACCTCGACCGGGAAGACCAGCTCCCCGGTGCGGTACTGGGGGACGGGCTCGCAGAGTGCGGTGAAGAGGTTCCAGGCGGCGGTCATCAGCCGGTGGTCGTCGAGTGCGGCCAGTCCGGTGTGGACGACCAGCCAGCCGGGTTCGCCGTCGAGCAGCCGCAGGGCTTCCGCGCGGGCGGGCGCGAGATCCCGGGCGGCGTCGTCGGGCGCCTGGTCCGGCCAGTCGTCGGGTGCCAGGTCGGCCGGTAGGGGACGGCTGGACAGAGCCGCGCGGGCGGGCTCGGAGAGGTGGTACGCGGGCATCGGGGTGCTCCTGGCGGTTCTCGGAGGATCGGTCGATCGGTCAGCTGGTGAGGGGCCAGACGGCGAAGTCGCCGCGGGCGGTGCGCAGTACGTCGGACTCGACCATGGCGTCCAGGTCGCCGCCGGTGCGGCGAAGTCTGCTGCGGACGGCGTCGCGGTGGAGGCGGCGGACCTGTTCGGGCAGCGGGATGTCGCCGACGACCGCGAACCGGACGGCCCCCGCGCTGTCGCGGGCGCACATCGCCTTCCCGGCGTTCCACCGGTTGGGCGAGAACGGGACGTCCAGCAGGCCGCGTTCGACCGCCAGAGCGATCCGCTCGCCGAGGTCGGAGGCGTCCAGTCCGAGTACGGCGTCGAGGATGGCCGAGGCCTCGGTGACGGTCAGCTCCTCCTCGAAGTCCGCGAGTCCGGGCGCGGCCGTGTCCGCCTCGGCGGCCCAGGCGGCCCGGACCAGCGCGACACCCGCGGCGTTCTGCACGCCGGACGGGATGTGGGAGGACTCGGCGACGGTCTTGAGCATCAGCCGGGTGGCGCCGCTGAGCCGGGCACTGACGGCGGAGCCGTGCAGCAACGCGCGGCTCTTCTCCGGGTCGGCCGGGAAGGCGGCCATGTACTGGTGGAAAACGGTGTGAACGGCGACGTCCTGATGACCCCGGGCGTCGAGGTAGCCACGGGCCACCCGGCGCAACGCCCTGATGGCACCGATGTCCTGGGCCCGGTTGCCCTGCTCGGCGTACCCCAGGGAGACGGACTTCACGCCCTCCTCCGCAGCCAGCAGGGTCTCCAGCACGTCGACGGCGACGGCGAGACAGGGCGGCACCATGGTGGCGGTCAACACGCCGAAGAACTCGCGGTCGACGGTGATGCCGAACCGCTCGTGGTAGATCCCGCTGAGCCGGTCGACGTACTGCCAGCGGCGGACGGACTGTCGGGGCGAGTAGTCGCGGTAGTAGGGGAGGTTGTAGGTGAGCGCCCCGCCCTCGAAGGAGGTGATGCCGGAGGCGAAGGTGATCTCGGCCAGCAGCCGGGGATCGCGGGTCGAGTGGCGGACCTGGAACGGTACGTGCGGGAAGTACGCGGTGATCGACCGTCCGGCCTCCACACCGTGGTTGACCAGCGGGAATCCGTTCAGGCCGGCGAATGCGCCGGGATCGGCGACGGACTCCTTGAGCAGCATCTCCACCTGTTCGTGGGCGTTGTTGCGGGTGAGCGAGTCGATCTGGAAGGAGAGCACGTCCGCGCCGGCCTCCTCGAGGGTGCGGAAGAGCTCGATCTGCTCCCGGACCCCGGCCACGCCGGTGCGGGGGTGGATCAGGGTGCGCCCGTCCCGGTCGGCTGCCTCCTGCACCGCGGCCAGGTTGCCGCGGGCCGCGCAGACCTCGGCGTTCTCCTCCAGCCGGCCGGCCGGGTGCCCGGTGGGCCACTGCGCGAGGACGTCGTCGCGCTGCTCGGCCGGTGACCGGCGGCGGGGCATCGGCCGGACTTCGGGCAGGGCCCGGCCGGCCGGGGCGGCCGGCCGGGCGAAGCCGCACTCACGTACCGTCAGATCACGGTCCAGGACGGATATCACCTCGGCCGGTTCGACGTAGCCGAGGAAGACGCGGTCGAAGCCGAGGCCCGCCAGCTCGGCAGCAGCCGGCTCGTCCCCGGCGAGCGAGGGGTTGCCGCCGATGTACCAGACGGCGCCGTCGGGCTCCTCCGCCCGGAGGGAGGGCAGATCGCGCAGGTAATAGGCGGCATGCCCGTCCATGTTGGACACCAGCACCGCGTCGGCGCCCGCGGCGGCGGCGTGGAGTTCGGCGGCGGTGTTCTGGATGGACAGGAACCGGACGTGGTAGCCGGCCCGCTGGAGGGCGTTGCGGAGGGTGATGATGCCGACCGAGTGGGAGTCTCCACCCACTCCGGCGAGCACCACGGTGCGTTCGCTGCGGTCGAGCACGGGGAATCCTTGTCTCAAGGAGGGCGCGGGGCTCACAGTTCGTCCAATGCGGCGCGGAGTTCGGCGAGATATCCGTCCGCCCAGGCCGCGACCTGCTCGGGTGCGAAGCGCTCGTGGTGGTACCAGAAGTTGAACCGGGGCTCGTCCTGCCAGATGTCGATGATCAGGAACAGGCCGGCGATCTCCATGAGCATGTCGGCGTCCAGACCGGCGAACTGCGGTGTGCTGAGCGGCGCGAGGCACTCGAGGACCTCGAACGGCACCTCGGTGTCGGCCTCTTCGCGCTGGTAGTTGTTGAACATGATGAACGGGTCGGTGAAGTACGTATCCTCCGGAAGCCCGGTGAACGGCGGCACGTGCTTGACCAGATCGGCCGGCGGGTACGCACAGCGGCTGTTGACGGCCGCGACGGTCCGCCCCCACTGGCGCGCGACGGCGGCCAGCGGCCGGCCGCCCGTCTGCACGGACACCGGGAACGGCGCGACGAACGGGCCGAGGGTACGGGCGAACGCCTCCTCGGGCCGTCCCGTGACGATCGTGCCGATGGTGACGGACTCGTCGCCGGTGATCCGCGCGATCAGGCGGCAGTAGACGGCGGCGAGCAGCGAGAACGGCGAGACCCCGGTTCGCCCCGCGGTGGCCACGAGATCCAGCCACAGCGCCCGGTCCGCCGGCGGGGTCCACCGTTTGGCGAGGAGGCCACCGGTGGTAGCCAGAACGTCCGGCCCGGGCCGCGATCCGTGCCGGTCGGGCAGCACGGTCGGGCCGTTGCTGTCGGTGTAGAGCCCAGTGAAGAACGCCCGGTCCTCGCGGGCCGCTCCGTTCAGGTAGTTGGCCTGCCATTCGATGAACTCGCTGTACTGCGGCGCTGGTTGGCTGAAGGGAGTGGCGCCCTGCAGCCGGGCGCGGTAGGCGGTCCGCAGGTCGTCGGTGAAGACGGAGACCGAGACGCCGTCGAACTCGAGGTGCTGGAGCCCCAGGAGGACCAGGAAGGTACCACCGGGCAGGGCCAGAACCGTCAGGGTCCAGGGCACTCGCTCCGCCGGGTCGGGCATGGTGGTCCGGACGCGGTCGCCATGGGCGGTGATCGCCGTGGCGAGCTCCTCGGGGTCGAGCGCGGTGAGGTCCACGAACAGCTCCTCGGCACCGGGTACGGCGGCCGCCGCGTCCACGGGGACGGCCTTGCCGCCCTCGAAGCGCCAGCGGAGCACCTCGTGGCGTTCGACCACCGCGCGCAGGGCCTCCTGGAAGGCCTTCCGGTCGAGTGGGGCGCCGACGTGGATCGGCACTGTCAGCCGTCCGTAGTCGATGGACAGCAGCCGCAGCCACCGGTGCTGCTGCAGCGAGATCGCCCGGGGCGTGCCGTCCGCTCCCGGTGCCGGGGCGGGGAGCGCGGGCGCGCTCGGCCGCCCGCCCTCCGGCGCGGGGGCGTCGTAGGAGAGGCCCGACAGATGGGCGGTCAGGGCCGCGGCGGTCCGGTGGCGGAAGGCGAGGTCCGGCGGCAGGCTCAGGCCGAGCCCGCGCTGCAGCGCGTTACTGAGCTGCACTGCGGACAGCGAATCCATGCCGTGGTCGACCAGCGGCCGTTCGGGGTCGAGCCCGCCCGGTCCGTCGCCGCGCAGACCGAGGATTCGGCGCAGCTGGCGGCGGACCTCCTGCTCGATCAGCTCGCCGCGCTCGGACTCCGTCGCACGGCGGAGCCGGGAGGCCAGATCGTCCCGCGTACGGTCGGCGATCCGTGGGGCGACGAGCCGGGAGAACCTTGCGGCGTCCTGGAGTTGGTGCCGGTCCAGGAACTCCGGCCAATCCACCGGCGCCACGGCCGTCTGGGTCTCGGCGGAGCGGACCAGCCGGTCGAACAGCAGCCCGCCGGTGTGCCGGTCGATCGTGCCGAGACCCATCCGGGCCAGCCGGGCCAGGATGCCGGGGTGCTCGGCGAGGTAGCCGGCGTCCGACCAGGCGCCCCAGTTGACGGAGAGCGCAGGGAGGCCGAGCCGCCTGCGGTGACGGGCCAGGGCGTCCAGGCAGGCGTTGGCCGCCGCGTGGTTGGCCTGGCCGCCGTTGCCGATCAGGCCGGTGGTCGAGGAGAACAGGACGAACAGGTCGAGCCGGGCGCCGCGTTCGACGGTCGAGGTGTGCAGGTTCCAGGCGCCCTGGGCCTTCGGCCCAAGGACGCGTTCGAAGCGGCTCCAGTCCAGGCCTTCGAGGGCGCCGTCGTCCAGGATGCCCGCGGCGTGGACGATGCCGCGCAGCGGCCGGTCGGGGAGGTCGGCCACCGCCACGGCCTTGCGCGCTGCGGCCGAATCGGCGATGTCGGCGCGGACCGTCACCACCTCGGTACCGCGCTCCCGGAGGCGTTCGATCAGGCTTGTCGCGGCGGCGTCGGGGGCGCTGCGGCCGAGCAGGACCAGCCGGCCCACGCCGGCGGCGGCCAGCCGCTCGGCGGCGAGCAGACCCAGACCGCGCAGACCGCCGGTGACGAGGTAGCTGCCCTCGGGGCTGATCCGGGTGACGGGCTCGGCACCGGCCTCGGGCCTCGGGAGCAGTCGGGGGACCAGCCGCCCCGCCCGGCCGAGGGCGACCTCGGTCTCCGCGTCGTCGGTCAGCAGTTCGCGGACCAGCGCGCGGGCCTCGGCCACGGGCTCGGTTCCGGGCTCCAGATCGACAGCGGTGCAGCGCAGGTTGGGGTGTTCGATGACGGCGACCCGGGCCAGGCCCCAGAGAGCGGCCTGATGAACGGTGGTCGCGTCGTTCGGGCGGCCGCCCAGCTGGGCCCCCCTGGTCGCGAGCCACATCCGCGGGGGGCTCGGGTAGTGACCCGTCAGGGCCTGGACCAGGTGCAGGGTCCCCTCGCCGGCGGACCGGGCCCCGGCCGTCACAAAGCTCCCGTCCGGACCAGGGTCCGGCGGGCGGAGGGCGAGCAGGCTCAGTACGCCGGCAGGCCGCTCCGGCAGCTCCGCGAGTAGCCGGCGCACCTGGTCGGGCGCGCCGAAGTCGAGCGAGAAGCGGTCGTCGGCGATCCGCCGGAAACCGGCCGCGGGCGCTGCCACGACGGCGTTGCCGCCCAGCGCGGCAAGGTGCTCCGCAATCTCCGCCGCCGGGTCTCCGCCGCAGATCAGCCAGGTGCCGGTGGTGCCGGCGGCCGGCTCGGCGTCGCCGGCGACCCACTCGACGCCGTACAGCCAGTCCCGGCCGGCGGTCTCGGGTGAGGCGGGGGCGGCCGGCCGGTCAGGCGCCTCGATCCAGTGCCGGGTCCGCTGGAACGGGTAGGTCGGCAGACGGCGGCGGCGGAAGGGCCCCGGGTAGACCGCCGTCCAGTCGACGTCGACGCCGGCGGCGTAGGCGGCGGCCAGCCCGCCGAGCAGCTGCTCGCGGTCGTCCTGGCCGGGACGCAGGCCGGGCACCCAGCGGATCGGCCGGTCGGGGAGTGCTTCCTCCGCGATGCCGGTGAGGACAGGTGCCGCGCCCAGTTCGATGGCGACGGCCGGGCCGATGGCGGCGAGGGTCCGCAGACCGTCCCAGAAGCGGACCGGCTCACGGAGGTGGCGGCGCCAGTAGCGGGGATCGGTCACTTCATCGGTGACCTCCGCACCGGTGAGGTTGGAGATGAGCCGGCGGTCGGGCCGACGCAGTTCGATCCGGCGGACCACGCTCTCGAACTCGTCGAGGATGGGATCCATCAGCGCGCAGTGACCGGCCCGGGGGATCCGGAGCTCCTTCACCTGGAGTCCGGCCTCGTGGAGCAGCTCGCCCGCGCGCCGCACCGCACCGGCGCGGCCCGAGACGACCGTACTGGCAGGCCCGTTGACGGCGGCGACCGCGAGGTCCGGTATGCCGCCCACGAGTTGACGGACAGTCGGTTCGTCCGCCCGGACGGAGGCCATGGCGCCACCCGGGGCCAGTGTCTGCAGCAGCCGGCCGCGCTCGGCCACCAGGCGGAGGCCGTCCTCCAGCGAGAAGACCCCGCAGGCCCAGGCGGCCGCGTACTCGCCCAGGCTGTGGCCCATCGCCACCGTGGGCTCCACCCCCCACGACCGCCAGAGCCTGAGCAGTGCCGTCTGCACCGCGAACAGCAGCGGCTGGGCGTGCTCGATCCGGGCGATCCCGTCGGTACCGTCGGTGCTGTAAAGGACATCGCGGATGGGAGCACCCAGGTACTCGCTCAGCACCGCGTCGCATTCGTCGAGTCCGTCGCGGAAGACCGGCTCGGTGCGGTAGAGGGTGCGCCCCATACCGAGGTACTCACCGCCCTGGCCGCTGAACAGCGCGGCGACCAGGGGGTCGGCGCCGCCCCCGGCGGAGGGGTGCTCGTCGGTCCCGGCGGCGAGTTCGGCCAGCTCCTCGGCCGCCTGCCGCGGCGTGGCGGCGACCACGGCGGCGCGGTAGGCGTGGTGGCGCCGGCCGACGGCCGCGGTCGCGGCGAGGTCGGCGAACTCCTCCTCGGGCGTCGCCGCGAGCCGCTCGGCGTACCGGGCGGCCAGTTCGGCCAGGGCCTCGGGGCTGCGGGCACTCAGCGGGACGACCTGGGCCTCTCGGGTCCGGCCCGGGCCGGCGGGTGCCTCGGCGGGTGCCTCCTCCAGCACCACGTGGGCGTTGGCGCCGCCGAGGCCGAACGCGCTCACCCCGCCCCGGCGCGGGGTGCCCGGGGCGTGCGGCCAGTCCACCAGCCCGGTGTTGACGTGGAACGGGCCGGCCGCGAAGTCGATACGCGGGTTGGGGTGTTCGAAGTTCAGACTCGGCGGGATCTGCCGGTGGTGCAGGGCGAGCGCGGTCTTGATCAGGCCGGCGATGCCGCCGGCCCAGCCGAGGTGTCCGATGTTGGACTTCACCGAGCCGACGGCGCAGCGGTGTCCGGCGGCGGCGGTGCCGAACGCCTCGGTCAGCCCGGCGATCTCGATCGGGTCACCGAGGGTGGTGGCCGTGCCGTGGGCCTCGACGTAACCCACCGTGGCGGGCTCCACCTCGGCGGCCTCCAGTGCCTGGGCGATCACGGCCGCCTGGCCCCTCGCGGTGGGCGCGGTGAAACCGACCTTCCGGCCACCGTCGTTGTTGATCGCGGTGCCCTTGATGACCGCGTAGACGCTGTCGCCCTCACGCAGCGCGTCCTGGAGCGGCTTGAGCAGGACGACGCCGGCGCCGCTCCCGAAGACGGTTCCCTCGGCGCGGGCGTCGAAGGGCCGGCAGTGGCCGTCCGGCGAGAAGACCATGCCCGGTTCGAAGCTGTACGACTCGAGCTGCGGCACGGGGATGCTCGCAGCGCCGGCGAGCGCCAGATCGCACTCGCCGTTGAGGATCGCCTGGCAGGCCAGGTGGACAGCGTAGAGGGAGGTCGCGCAGGCCGCCTGGACGGCCACGGCCGGGCCGGTGAAGTCGAGCTTGTAGGAGACACGACTGGCCAGGTAGTCGCGGTCGGTACCGACCGCGAGCTGGAGGTCGGCCATCGAGTCGAGGAAGGTGCGGTCGGTCCGCCCACCGGTGCTCGGGTGGACGTGGTTGATCAGATAGGTGCTCAGGCCGGTGCCTCCGTAGACACCGACGGCCTCGGTGAGGCCTCGCGGGTGGTAGCCGGCGTCCTCGATCGCCTCCCAGGCGCACTCCAGGAACACCCGGTGCTGCGGGTCGAGCAGTTCGGCCTCGCGGGGGCTGAACCCGAAGAACGAGGCGTCGAAGTCCTCGATGCCCTCGAGTACCGCGGCGGCGCGGATCCGGTGGGCGCCGTCGGGCGTGGGCCCGACGGTGACCGACTCGACTCCGGCGGCCAGGTTCCGCCAGAACTGCCCCGGGGTCGTGGCCCCCGGGAAGCGGCAGGCGAGGCCGATGATGGCGATGTCCTCGGAGCGGACGGCCGCTGTGGAGTCGGCCGAGCCGGCCGGGGCCGGCGGCGGTGCCAGGTTCATTCGGTGCTCTCCTTCCGGGTCTCCGGGCCGGTGCCTCGGCGGCGTCGGTCCGTGGCGCTGCGGCGGCTGCGCCGCTCCGGTCGGCCGCTCTCGCGCGAGCCGTACTGGAGGCGTTCGGCGAGCGTGCGGACGGTGGGGTTCTCGAACAGGACGGCCGACGGGAAGCGCAGGCCGGTGCTCTGGCAGATCCGCGTGTGGATCTGCACGACGAGCAGGGAGTTGCCCCCGAGCTCGAAGAGGCCGTCGTCCAGGCCGACGGTGTCGAGCTGCAGGCAGTCGCCCCAAATCCCCGCGAGGAGTTGCTCCAGCGGCGAGACGGGGGCGGCATAGCCGGTGGCGAGCGGGGGGCGCGCGGTGGACGGGGCCGGCAACGCGGCGCGGTCGACCTTGCCGCTGGGGGTCAGTGGCAGCCGGTCGAGGACCACGTAGCCGGCCGGGACCATGAACTCGGGGAGCCGCTCGCTCAGGTGCCGGTGCCAGGCGGGTGGGAACCGGATCGTGGCCGGCAGCGGGAGCGAGCGCTCCGCCGCGCCCTCCACCGGGACGACGTAGGCGACCAGCTGCGGGCGGCCCGCCATGTCGGGCGCCGTGGCGACGCGGCACTCCGCGACGCCGCGGTGGCGGGCGAGCACGGCCTCGACCTCCCCGGGCTCGACCCGGTAGCCGCGGATCTTGACCTGCTGGTCGGAGCGACCCAGGTACTCCAAGTTTCCGTCCTGGAGCCGCCGGGCGAGATCGCCGGTGCGGTAGAGGCGTCCACCGCCGTTCGGGTCCAGGGCGAAGCGTTCGGCGGTCAGCTCCGGCCTGCCGAGGTAGCCGTCGGCGAGGCAGGCGCCGCCCAGATGGAGCTCGCCGGGTTCGCCGTCCTCCACCGCTTCGCCGTCCGGGTCGAGCAGGAGCGCGGTGACGTGCGCCAGCGGCCTGCCGATGGGCGGCAGGTCGGGCCAGTCGCCGGGATCACCGGCCAGGGTGTGGGTGGTGACCACATGGGTCTCGGTGGGGCCGTAGTGGTTGTGCAGCCGGCAGCCGTCGAGCCGGCGCATCCAGTCGGTGACGGCCGGGCTGAGGCGCAGCTGCTCACCGGCGCAGATCACGTCGCGCAGCCACAGGCGGCCCTCATGGTTCCGCGCCGCGTCGGCCAGCTGATGAAGGGCCACGGTGGGCAGGAAGAGCCGGGTGACCCGCTGCTCGGCGAGGACGTGCAGCAGGGCCGACGGGTCGCGTCGGACCTGCTCGTCCAGCAGGACGAGGGTGCCGCCCGCGCAGAGGGTGGAGAAGATCTCCTGGAAGGAGACGTCGAAGCTGATCGGGGCGAACTGGGCGGTCCTGAGCCCGGTCTGGGGTTCGTCGTGGTCCAGGTGCCAGGCGATCAGCCGGGACAGCGGCGGGTGGCCCATGGCGACGCCCTTGGGGCGCCCGGTGGAGCCGGAGGTGTACAGCACGTAGGCCGGTCCGGAACCGGGCGGACTCGCCGGACGGTCCATGGCGGGCAGCATCTCGATGGCGAGCGACGGCCCGCTGATCACGGCGGAGGCCCTGGCGTCGTCGAGCATGAACGACAGGCGGTCGGCCGGGTACGAGGTGTCGAGCGGGAGGTAGGCGCAGCCCGCCGCGAGCGTGCCGATGACAGCGGCCACGAGCGCAGACGAGCGCTCCAGGCGGATGCCGACGATCGTGCCCTCGAGGCCGCGTTCGGCGAGCCGGCCGGCGAGTTCCTCGACGGCGGCCAGTAGTTCCCGGTAGGTGAGGCCGTCCTTGCCGTCCTGGACGGCGGTCGCGTCCGGGGTCAGCTGGGCCTGTCGGCGGAAGAGGTCGACCACATGAATGACCATCAGTGTTCGGTCCGCTCCAGAAGCAGGGTTCGGCTGAGGAGGGTGGGGTCGACCTGGGCGATCACGCGCCAGCCGTCGGCCGTGGTGGGGTGCGCGCTCTCGTAGAGCAGCCGGCCGAGCAGCCTGGGGTTGCGCAGCAGGACCAGGACGCCGGGCGGGGCGGTCTGCCGTATCCGCTCCAGCAGTTCGGCCTTGTGGGCCAGGCCGTTGACCAGGAGCACCAGCTCGCTCCGGCCGAAGTCGAAGGACCCGCCGTCGGTGGCGACGGTCCGCAGGCCGGCCGGCCGGGGGCCGTACCGCCGGGCGACCTGCTCGGCCAGCCGTGCGGCGGCGACATCGCGGTCCACGCCCGTGACCACGCCGGTGACCAGGCCGCAGGTCTGCAGTCCGACCAGGCTCTCGGGGAACGGACCGCAGCCGATCACGGCGGCGTCGCGGACGCGGTGCGGGCCGAGCAGGGAGAGCTCGTCGGCAACGCCCCGGTAACCCTCCTCGGCGAGGACGGACCGGGGGAGCCGCCGGGGCGCGTCGGCGGCCGGCTCGCTCACCGGTAGCGAGAGGCTGCAGCGGAACTCCGCCTGGCGCACGTGCGCGGCCCAGCGCACCGAGAAGAACGCCCGGAGCGCGCGATAGCCGGGCGACCGCTCCAGGGCGTCCACCAGCTCCGAGTCCCGTACGGACACGCACAGCCGCCAGAGCTCGCCCATGGCCGACTCGGCGTCCGGCGCGTCGGACGCGTCCAGCAGCCGTCGTCTGATCCGGGTCAAGTGCTCCGTCAACTCTTCGCAGGACTCCGGCTGCCGGTCCCCGAAGGGCGCAGGATCCGACTCCGTTCGCCGGACCTCGAAACCTTGACTCAATCGCATGACTTCAATGTAACGGTTATCAGTCATACTTAGTCAACGCCCACACGGCCATGGACGGAGAACGCGATGCTCGACAAGAGACTGATCCGGTTCGACGGCGGCGGCGGAGCCACCGCGGACATCCCCGTGGCCGAGGCGCGGGGCGCCCGGCCGGGGCCGGTGCTGACCCTGCTGGCCGGTGTGCACGGCTGCGAGTACGCACCCATGGCGGCCCTGCGGACCTTCATGCGAGGGCTGGACCCCGACCGGCTGCGCGGAACGGTGCGGGCCGTCCTGATGGCGAACCCTGCCGCGTTCCGGGAGCGCACGCCGTTTGTGACCCCGGTCGACGGGAAGAACCTCAACCGTTGCTTCCCGGGCGACGCCGGGGGAAGCTACTCCGACCGGCTTGCGGACTTCCTGTTCCGCCGCTTCGTCCTGGGCAGCGACGCGCTGATCGACCTGCACGCCGGCGACCAGGCCGAGGCGCTGGAGCCCTACACCCTGTACGACGAGTCGGCCGTCGCCGACCGGGCCGCCCAACTGGCGACCGGCTACGGACTTCCGCTCGTGATCCGCCAGCCGGCCGCCGGCGCCGCGGTGGCCGGATCGACCAGCGCCGCCGCCGCGCAGGCGGGCATTCCGGCGATCATCGCCGAGGCCGGCGGATGCGGACTGGTCACACCGGAGGCCGTCGAGCTCCACCTGACAGGCCTTCGGCGGACCGCCGACCACCTCGGCATCACCGACACCGGCACGGCCTGGCCGGACCCGCCGGGCCTGCGCCATCTGACCCGTTTCGACTGGCTGCGCACCGGGGTCGAAGGCTGGTGGCAGCCCGAGATCGCCCCCGGCGCGGAGGTCTCCCGCGGCGCGCTGCTCGGCCGGGTGACCGATCCGTTCGGCGAGGAGCTGGAGGCCGTCCACGCCGACGAGAGCGGCGTCGTGGCCTTTCTGACGACCAGTCCCGCGGTGACCGAGGGCGGTCTGCTGCTGGCGATCGCCGGCGCACCTTGCCCCTGAATCGAAAACCATTCGCATGGGAGGAAACCATGGGGTTCGACCCCAAGCCCACGGTCCTGATCCTCGGGACCGATCGCTACCTGCTCCGGGCCTGCGAGCGACATGACGTCGACGCCGTCCTGGTCTGCGGCTCGCTCTCCTGGGAACGCGGCCTGCTGGACCTGCCGGGTTCGATGACGGTCCTCAGGGTCGACGACCAGAACGACCTGGAGGCCGTGCTCGCCGCCCTGCACCGGGCGGGCCTCGGCAACCGGGCGTTCGACGCGGTGCTCACCAACGACGAGTGGTCGCTGGTGACCGCCGGAGCCCTGGCCCGGTTGCTGGGCTGCCGAGGCATCGATCCCACCGTCGCCCTGCACTTCCGTGACAAGTACCTGCAGAAGGAGCGCGTCCGGGCGGCCGGCGTACGAACGGCCCGGTCGACCGTGATCGAGGACATCTACGAGGTGGACGCCGAGGCCATGCGCTTCGAGCGGGCGGTCCTCAAGCCCGTGGCCGGTGCCGGCACCGCCCGGACCTCCCTGATCGGCGGAGCGGCCGATCTGCGGAACCGCAGCGAGGAGTACCGCGCGCAGCGGATCCACGGCCGGACCTTCGTGCTGGAGGAGTTCGTCCCCGGCGACGAATGGGTGGTGGACGGGGTCGTCGTCGACGGCCGGGTGGTGTTCACGGCGGTCGGCCGCTACCTGGTGCCCTGCCTCGACGTGGTGGACCGGCGACTGCCGCTCTCGATGTGGCTGTTCGACCCTGGCACTGAGGCGTGGGCGTACGAGCTGGCCGGGCCGCTGGTGCAGTCCGCGATCTCCGCGCTCGGCCTCCGCGACGGAGTCTTCCACCTGGAGCTCTTCCACGACCCGGAGACCGGCGAGGTGACGTTCAGCGAGTGCGCGGCACGGCGCGGCGGCGGTCTGACGCATGAGGAGGTGGACTGCAAGTTCGGCGTGGATCTCGGCGAGGCCGCGCTGCTGTGCGCACTGGGCCGCGACACGCGGATCACACCCGTGGTCCGGCCGGGCGTCGTGGGCTGCTCGTACGTGTCCACCCGGCCGGGGACGCTGGTCGACAGCCCTTCGGTCGCCGAGGTGCTGGCCCAGGCCAACGTGGAGTACGTCTCGGTCGACCAGCCCTTCGGAACGGAGTTCCCCGAGGCTTACGGGACGACGAGTCAGAAGTTCGGCGCCCTGCTCCTCCTCACCGATGGCGAGGACGAGTTCGCCACCAGGACCGAGGAGCTGCGCGACTGGTTCGCCGATCGGCTGGTCATCGCCCCCACCCACGGCACTGCGCGCGAGCTGCGGCTCTGGCAGCAGTCCCGGCGTGACGACGCCGTCCCGGCCTACAGCGCGGGGCGGTGAGGCGGACGATGACCACCACCGGGCAGTCCACCACCACCCCGGATCCGGGCCGGCCGGGATTCCTGAACCGGCTCCTGCCCGTCGCCGGGCACCAGCGCAGGGTCGCCGCGGCGAACCTGGTCAACAGTATCGGCTCCGGTCTCTACAGTGTGACCAGCGCCTTGTACTTCACCCGAATCGTGGGCCTGTCGATCACCCAGGTGGCGGCCGGCCTCAGCGGAGGCGCGCTGCTGGGCCTGCTGGCGGCTGCCCCCATGGGCTACCTGGCCGACCGGCTCGGCGCTCGGCGGGTCTATGTCGCGGCGATGGGCGTGGCCGCGACGGCCATGGTCGCCTTCACGATGGTCCGGACGTTCTGGCAGTTCCTGGCGGTCGCGTTCTGCTCCGGACTCGCCATGGCGGCCGGCCAGGCGGCCGGGCCGCCGATCGTGCGGCAGTACGGCGGGCCCGACATCGTGACCTTCCGGGCGTACCTGCGATCCGTCGTCAACCTCGGCTACGGGATCGGCGCGCTGCTGTCGGTCGTCGCGGTGCAGGGCGGATCCCGCCATCTGTACCTCGGCATCCTGCTGCTGAACAGCTTCTCGTACCTGGCCTGCGCGGTCGTCATGCTCTCCCTCCCACGCCGGACCGTCGAGGTGACCCGCCCGGCGGGCGGCGGCTGGGTCGCCCTGCGGGACCGGCCCTACGCGGTGGTGTCGCTGCTCAGCGGCATGATGGCCCTGCACATGGCGCTGCTCACCTTCGCCCTGCCGCTGTGGATCATCCAACACGGACACACCCCGCACTGGCTCGCCTCCGGCGCGGTCGCCCTCAACACCCTGATCGTGGTCGTGCTGCAGGTCCGGGTGGGGCGCGGCGTCGACACCGTACCGGCGGCCGGCCGGGCCATGCGGACGGCCGGGTTCCTGGTGCTCGGCGGGATGGCGGTACTCGCACTCCTGCCGGCGCTGAACGCCTGGCTGGGCGCGGTCGCCGTGGCCGGCGGGGTGCTCGTCTACACCCTGGGCGAACTCTGGCAGGTCGCCGGGACGATGGAGCTCAACTACGGCCTGGCCCTCCCGCACCTGCAGGGTCAGTACTCCGGGGTGTTCACCCTCGGACAGGGCGCGGCCTACGCGCTGTCGCCGGCAGTCCTCGGCGCGATGTGCCTGCAGTGGGGCGCCACCGGATGGCTGGTCATGGGCGTCGCGCTCGCGGTCCTCGGGGCCCTCGCTCCGAGGGTCGCCGTCTGGGCGGAGTCCACCCGCCCCCGGGAGGCGACGCCCGGGATCGAAGCCGAAGAACCTTGTCAATATTAATGACAATACAGTAATCTCGACGAGTCAACATCGAGGTCTGTCATCCATCAAGAGAAATGGGCGATATCCGTTGAGTGAGAAGAAGAGAGCCTGGCTGATCCAGCAGGGCGTCTGGGCGACCGCGAAAGACTCGCTTCCGCTGGCCGCGGCCTACATGAAGGCCTACGCACTCGATGACGACCGGATCGCCTCCGAGATGGACGTCGAGGTCTTCAGTTTCGACGGCGGCGTCACCCTGGCAGGCCTCGCCGACTGGCTGATCGCCAAGAACGAGGAACTGCCGGACGTCCTGGCCTTCTCGGTCCTCGGCTGGAACTACCGCACCTTCGGATCCCTCGCCGAGACCTACAAGCAGCTCAAGCCCGACGGCTGGGTGGTCTTCGGCGGCACGCACGTCGCCTACCAAGGGGACCGCGTCTTCGCGATGTTCCCCGAGGTCGACATCGTGGTCAACGGCGAGGGCGAGCTGACGTTCCGGGATCTGCTCCTCGCCAACTTGGACGGCCGCCACCCCGCCACCACGGACGAACAGATCCTCGGCATATCCTTCGTGAATTCCGACGGGAAGGTGGCGACCACCCCGGACCGCCCGCGGATCGAAAACCTCGACATCATTCCGTCGCCCTTTCTGACCGGATCGATCCCGCTCACGAACGAGCAGGGCGATTTCCGTTACGACGTCGCCCTGATGGAAACCAACCGAGGCTGCCCCTACACCTGCTCGTTCTGCTACTGGGGTGGAGCCATCGGACAGCGGATCCGGTCATTCTCCCGCGAACGTCTGCGCCGTGAACTCGAAGTGTTCGGCAGGCACAAGGTGCACACGATCGTCCTCTGTGACGCGAACTTCGGAATGCTCCAATCCGACATCGAGTTCATCGAGGACTTCGTCGAGGTCCGCAACAAGTACGGTTTCCCGAAGGCGCTCGAGACCTCGTGGGCCAAGAACAAGTCCGCGATGTTCTACAAGATCGTCAAGCTGATGCAGGAGGAGGGGCTGCACACCACCTTCACGCTGGCGCTGCAGACCCTGGACGACACGACCCTGGAGCACATGAACCGGCGGAACATGAAGGTCAACCAGTGGGAGGACCTCGCCGAGTGGCTCTACAAGGAGAATCTCGAGTGCTACGCCCAGCTCATCTGGGGCGCCCCCGGTGAGACCATCGAGTCGTTCCTCGCCGGATACGACAAACTCGCGCGTTACTCGACCCGGATCGCGTGCTACCCGCTCCTCATCCTCCCCAACACCGACTATGCCAAGAACAAGAACGAGTTGGGGATGGTCACGGTCCGGGGCGACAACGACGACTTCGAGTACGTGCTCTCCCACGAGACCATGACCGCGGCCGAGAACCGCCAGATGCGCCGGTTCATCTTCTGGTCGAGGCTGCTCGTCGAGACCTCCATCATCAGGTACACCTGGACAGCGGTCCGCTCGTTGACGGATCTACCGCTTTCGAAGGCCGTGTGGGCTCTCATGGAGTGGTTCTCCGCGTCGGACGACCCGGCTGCCGCGCCGCTGCGGGAGTACATGGAGAAATCGATCATCGACCAGGAGGTGATCAGCCCCGCGATCGAGTACCTCCTCGGGCAGGCAGCGGCCAAACGAGTCCTCGCCCAGGCCTGGAACGAGTGCATCCGCCCGCACTTCGGCACCGACTCCGCCGAGATCCTCGACGAGGTGTTCCGCTATGACCTCATCACGCTCCCCGCGTACACCTCGGACCAGGAGAGCAGGTCCGCGGAGTTCCCGAGCGATGATCTCCCGAGAATCGTCAGGGACGGCCAGGAGTACCACGTCTGGCGGGACGTTCACCTGAAGCACGACGTCCCGTCCCTGGTCCGGGCGTTGAGGGCCGGCGAGGACCACGAGCGCTTCCTCGCCGAGACGGTCACCACTCTCCACTACCGGGTCGACGCGGACACGGTCGTAGGCCCCACCGGCCACGGCGAGCTCATCTACTTCATGGGCTGGTCCGACTCCTGATCCGCTCCGCACCCCCGCACCTTTCGGTGCAGCCGCGCGGCCCTCACCATGCCGGGCCCCGCGGCTGCACCGAAGGCGTCGGCGCGCAGGCCCGCGTCACACCGTCAGGAGTGCGGTGAGCCGGTCGGCGTCCACGGGGTCGAAGACCCTGACGTAGCCGTGCTGCGGGATGCTCGTCGCGCCGCGGGTGGCCTTGGCGCGATCGGTGGTCGTGTAGTACTCGATCGTCCTGAGTCCTTGGGAGGCGGCGACTTTGATCTGCTCGTACATGATGCCGAAGTAGACCGGAAGGTTGCTCGGGACGCTGTAGTCGAAGCCGACCATGCGGGCATACAGCTGGCTCTTCCACGGAACGACCACACCGAAGCCGCGCAGATGCCCCTCCTGCTCCGCGAGGATCACCTGGCTGCTGCACCCGGCGAGCATCCGAAGCCGGGCGAGGATCTGGTCGGCCGCGGCGGAGCCCGCGTGTCGCTCCACCGTCGCCGCACCCATCGGCCAGAGCCGCTCGACCAGTTCGTCGTCGAGCGGAACCACGCGGAAGGCCACCCCGGCCTCGTCCAGCTTGGCGAGCTCGCGCTTGATCGCCCGCCGCCGGTCGTACGGGAGATGGTCCAGATAACCGTCGAACGAGTCCCACATCATGTTCAGGACCGAATGCGCGGCCACCGGGAACTCGATGTAGCCACGGGCCAGCAGCACTTCCCGCAGCTCGTCGTTACGGTCCTCCACGTAGGGGAAGTTGACCGATCGTGCGCCGGACTCCCGGGCCACCCGCTCCAGCCCGTCCAACAGCCTCTCGGCCGTCGCCCGGCGCTCCGACCGATCGAGGCCGTCCGCCAGCGAGAGCATGGAGTTCGCCAGCGTCACGCCTCCGCACGCGAGACCGGGCAACATGCGGCCCGTCAGCGCCTGGACTTCGGTGGATTCCGGGGCTTCCGGAGAACCGGCGCTCAGCGCGGTGGTCAGGATGTGGTCGATCCGGCTCAGCCGGTTCAGGCTGTCCCGGTTGCTGGTGGGCGAGGCTTCCACCAGGTGCCCCACCGCGGAGCCTTGGGGGCCCGCCGTGCCGTCCCCCGCCACGACGTAGAACACCTTCCCGTCGCGATTCCGCTCGGATGACGCGAGCCATGCCGAGGACAGGTGGAACGCCGATTCCGCGACCAGCCTGTCCCAGCTCTCCACGTTCACGTCGGTGATCGTCCGATGGACGGTAACGCTCTGCAGCGACAAGATTCTGACTCCCTGATGTTGTTGTGGTGGGTTCGAGCGGTAGGAGGCCGCGTCCCGTGCCCCGCGGTCAGCCCACCGGCGGCCTGACGGGCTGGAAGTCGATCAGCACCACCTCCAGGTCGCACACATCCGCCAGCACCTCCTTGAAGCGGTCCGCCCGCTGCTCGGAGCGGGTGCTCACCCGGACGAACGGCTGGAGGTTCCCCTCCCAGTCCCGGACGAGCGAGCCCTGGCTCTCGACGAACACGCAGTCCTTGCGGAACGGCTCGGCGGTCAGCCGGTCACGCACCCGCGCCTCCATGCCCTGGCGCCGCTCGGGGTCGAACCCGAAGAACTCGATGGTGGGCACATCAACCTCTCTTGCTGGACGGAAAAGGAGAGCTGGCCATCGCCCAGCGAGCGGCGGCGAGTGTGCCGACTCCGCCGACCAGGAAGAGAGCCATGAGGACGAACCAGCCGGCCGCGCCGAGCTCCGCCAGCAGAACGCTCATCAGCCCGGGCGCCAGCATCAGGGCGCCGGACTGCGCCAGACCGAACATGCCCTGGTACTCGCCGTGCCGGTCCTCCGGCGCCAGTTCGACGGACAAGCCGAATCCGCTGCTCACGAAGGCCAGTTCGCCGACGACGTGCACCAGGGCGGCCACGAGCAGCACCGCCACGACCACGAGTCCGGTGCCGCGAAAGCTGCACGCGAAGACCGCGCAGGACAGCGCCAGGACGACGCCGGACCACAGGCCCATCCGGGCGGCGCCCGGGATGTCCTTGACCTTGGCGGCCGCCCGCTTCTGGAACAGGACCACCACTACCGCGTTGAAACCGATGAGCACGCCCGTCGTCCACAGCGGAGCGTGGGTGTGCCGGGTGATCCACAGGGGCACGCCGACATCCAGCATCCCCCAGTTCAGCGCGAGCATCCCGTTGAAGAAGCAGACGGCGAGGAACGGTGCGTCCCGCACGGCGAGTGCCCGCTGCTTGATTCCGCGGTCCCGCAGTGACGCGACGTGCGGCGCACGCAGCAGCAGCAGGCTGAAACCGAAGCAGGCGCCGCCGTACAGCAGGATCAGCGCCAGATAGCCGGCCCGGCTGTCGAAGGAGAGCACGATCGCGCCGATCAGCGCACCGACCACGATGCCGGCCTGGTTCAGCGAGCGCGCCGTCGCCAGACTGCTCAGCCGCTCTTCGCCGCTGGTCAGACCGGAGATCAGTGCGATCCGGACACCGGGCGCGGCCCGCTCCGCCGCCACCGCGAAACAGCCGGCCGCGATGATCGCCGCGAATCCGTGGAGGAAGGCGTAGGAGCAGATGGCCAGGCCCTGCACCGCCCCGACCACCATCAGCGTCTCGCGCAGGCCCAGACGGTCCGCGAGATAGCCGACGGGCCCGCCCGCCAGCAGGCCCACGACTCCGGCCAGCGTCATCCCGACCGCGAACTGGCCCGGCGAGAGACTGGCGTACCGGACGAAGAAGGTGGCCCAGCAGGTGAACCAGGCCCCGCGGCCCAGCGAGAGCACCAATGCCGCGAGGAACACCGGACCGAGCGGCTGCCGCCACTGGGCGACGACCGGCCGGGCCCGGACCGAACTCGGCTCAGCCCCTCGTGACTTCAGTCCGGAGGCCGAGGTACGAAGCATCATCGTGCCGCCGCCATCGCTTCGTCCGCGGTGTCACCGATCGGCAGGTGGGAGAAGCCCGGCCGGCAGCTCGGCGTCGGCGGGGTCCCTTCGCCGTCCATGCTGAGCGGGTAGCGCGCGGTTTCGCCGCGCTTGGCCTCGGCCGACGCCGGCCAGGCCCGGGAGAGGTGGAACCCAGGACCGCCGAGCAGCCGGTCCCACTCCTCCACCGGCCCCTCGGCGATCGTGTGATGAGCCGTGACATCTGGCACGGGTACTCCTTTTTCTTGACCGTCCTGAGCGCCGGCGCGGCCGGCGCTCAGGACATGAAGCCGGCGCTCAGGACATGAAGAGGATCAGCGACATGCGCTTGCCGGACTCCACGACGCTGACCGCGTGCTGCAACTCCGGCTTGGCCACCAGGATCTCGCCGCGGTTCACCCGGAAACGGCGCTCGTCCTCCGGGGTGACCTGGGCGATGAACTCTCCGCCGGTGTAGTCGTTGGTCAGGCCGATCACGATGCTGATCCTGTAGCCCGGGTTCGACTCGTGGTCGTTGTGGAAGCCCACCTCGCCACCCGGGTAGAGGAAGTTGGTCTGGGCACGGCTCACCGTGGCCGTCTCCAGACCGAAGCAGTCGGCCCAGAAGGCCAGTGCCTTCTCCGAGGCCGCGATGGCGAGGATCTGCTCGGCGATCTCCGGCGCCTCGACCTTCGCCGGGGCGTAGCCGAGCTCCGCGCGGACGATGTCCACCGGGTCCACGACGATGCGGCCCACGCCGACACGGTTCTCCTCGCCGATCCCGTCCGGGTGCGGCAGCTTCAGGCTGAGCGTGATCAGGTCCTCGATCTCCTCCGCCGAGTAGCAGGACTCGCCCTGGCGGAGCAGCACGACGCCATCGTTCTGAAGAGTCTGCTTCGCGATGCTCACGGTGATTCTCCCTGGTGTGTGCGGGTGGTCGCCGGACGCGGCGCGCGCGGTGATCGAGCGCACCTGCTCGGCAAGTTCATGGATGGCGGGCGGGCGCAGCATGCCGAAGTGGTCGGCTGCGACATCGCTCGTCCGCAGCAGCGGGACGGTCCCGGCCCAGCCGCGCCCGTCGTCGTATCCGCCGTCGACGAGTCCTGGATAGCCCCCGGCCGCCCGGATCAGATGGACCGGGAAGTCCGGCGTTCCCGGGCTCGGCCGGTAGGTGTGGAACGCCTCGGTGGTGGCGGCGACCATGACGGCCATCGCCCGGAGTTCCTCGGCGCCGAGTCCGTCGGGGACGAGGCCCTGCGCGCGGAGGAAGCCGAGTCCGTCCTCGTCGGAGGAGGCCGGTCCCTCCTCGGGCTCCGGCACCCAGCTGTCGAACATCGCCACTGCCGCCGGGGGGAGGCCCCGGGCGCTCAGCGCCGTGCCCAGCTCGTAGGCGAGGACACCGCCGAAGGACCAGCCGGCGAGGACCAGCGGCCCCTCGGCCGCCAGGCGCTCCACGGTCGGCAGCAGCTCGGCGACGAACTCCGGTACGGTCCGCGGCGGGTTGCCGCCGAGGCCCGGAGCGTTCGCCCCGAGGACGGCGAGCCCGGGGGCGAGCTCGCGGGCCAGCGGCGCGTAGGCGAGGGCTGATCCGGAGGCGGCGGGCAGCAGCAGCAGCCTTGGCCCGTCCGCGGCGACACGGGTCAGCGGAACCAGCAGCCCGTCCGCCGCCGACCGCGAGCGGACGAGGCCGGACAGCAGGGCGGCGGTGGGGTGCTGCGCCAGTTCCGCGATGCCCGGCCGGAACCCGGTGCGGCGTTCCACCACGGCGGCCAGCCGCAGGAGCAGCAACGAGTTCCCACCCAGCTCGAAGAAGGTCGATTCGGCGTCGGGGACGGCGTGTCCCAACACCTCCTCGAAGGCGGCCCGGATCGATTGCTCGACGGGGCCGCGGTCGGCCGCGGCCGGGACGGCGCGCCCGGCGGAGTGCTGCTCCCGCCAGATCGCCGCCAGCGTGGCGGTGTCCGTCTTCCCGTTGGTGTTCAGCGGGAGCTGAGGCAATGTCAGCAGCGTCCGCGGGACGAGCTGCCGGGGCAGCCGGGCCGCGGCCCAGCCGCGCAGCTCGTCGGGATCGGGCATGGCCTGGCCGTCCGGTGTGCAGAACGCGACCAGTTCCTCCGAGTGCTGTCCGCCGAGGACGAGCACCCGCGCCGAGCCGACCGACGGATGCGCGGCGAGCACCGCCTCGATCTCGGCCGGTTCGATCCGTACGCCGTGCAGCTTGACCTGGCGGTCCAGGCGGCCGAGGTACTGGTAGCCGCCATCGGGCAGCCGGCGGACGGCGTCGCCGGTGCGGTAGAGCCGCCGCCCGGGCTCCGGGCCGAAGGGATCGGGCACGAAGCGCTCGGCGGTCAGTCCGGGCTGCTCCCAGTAGCCGATCGCGGTGCCCAGCGGACCGCCGATGTAGAGCTCGCCCGGGAGCCCGTCGGGGACCGGTCGCAGCTCCGCGTCCAGCACGTACAGCCGGGCGTGCGGCAGAGCGGTGCCGATCGGCACCGTCTCGGTGCCGCGCTCCCGGGCGCAGATGTACGCGGTCACCGCGTTGGTCTCGGTCGGCCCGTAGAGGTTGACCAGGGTGGCCCGGAGTTGTTCCTGCACCCGGTCGCGCAGGGCGGGGGTGAGCGCCTCGCCCGCTGACAGCACATGGCGGAGCGTGTCGCACTCCCCGGCGGTCGGCTGCTCCAGGAAGTACTCGAGGATCGACGGGACGAAGTTGACCACGGTCACCCGCTCGCGCCGGATCAGCGAGGCCAGGTAGGCCGGGTCCGCGTGCCCGGTCGGCGCTGCCACGACCAGCGCGGCGCCGCGCTGCAGGGGCCAGAAGAGCTCCCAGACCGAGACGTCGAAGCCGTACGGCGTCTTCAGCAGCACCCGGTCCTCGCCGTCGAGCGGCATCCGGTCCTGGAGCCAGTCGAGGAAGGCCTGCGAGGCGTCGGTCGGGAAGGCGACCAGCTTCGGCCTGCCGGTCGAGCCGGAGGTGTACAGCAGATAGGCGTGGCCGCCGGCGGGGGCCGGCGTGGTCCGCCAGGGTGCGGGCGCCATCGGCGCGGCGGCCGCGTCCAGCACCTGCCAGGGGCCGTCGGGCAGCAGCTCGCGGGTCCGTCCGTGGAGCAGGACGGCCTTGGCGTCGGCCGACGCGAGCAGCTCGGCGATCCGGGTGGGCGGGGCGGTGGTGTCGATCGGGACGTAGCCGCAGCCCGCCGCCGTCACGGCGTGTACGGCGACGACCAGATCGGTGGAGCGCTCCAGCAGCAGGGCCACCCGGTCGCCGGGGCGCAGGCCCGCCTCGCGCAGGTGCTCCGCGAGGGCGGCCACCCGGTCGGCGAGGTCGGCGTAGCCGAGGGTGTCGCCGTGCGCGTCGACGAGTGCGACGGCCTGCGGGGTCAGCGCGGCCTGGCGGAACAGGCCGTCGGCCAGGCTGAGCCGGTCGGCACCCGGCCGCCCGGCGTCGGCGTCCGCGTGGTCGGGCTCGGCCAGCGGGATCGCCGCCACTGGGGTGTCCGGTCGCCGGACGACCTCGCGCAGGACGGCGAGGAAGGCCGCCAGCGCTCCGCGCGCGGCGATCTCGTCGGTGCCGCGCCGCGCCCACTCCACCGAGCCGGAGATGCCGTCGCCGAGCTCGGAGCAGGAGAAGGTCAGGTCGAACTTGGCGGTGCCGCTGTCGAGATCGTGCAGCCCGCGCAGCCGACCGTTCCACTCGGGTGCGTCCGTCGTGGCGTTGAGCCAGGCGAACATCGTCCGGAACAGCGGACTGCCGGACCGGTCGCCGCTGGAACCGGTCAGCGCCACCAGTTCGTCGAACGGCATCGGCTGGTGGTCGAGGGCGTCGAGGACGGTCCGGTTCACCCGGCGGGCGACCTCGGCGAAGGGGTCGTCCAGCGCGATGTCCGTCCGCAGCGCGAGCGTCCGGACGAAGAAGCCCACCACCCGGTCGAGCTCGGGGTCCTGGCGGCCGGCCGTCGGTGATCCGACCACGACGGCCGGGGAGTCGGTGAACCTGCGCAGCACCACCTTGAAGGCGGCCAGGCAGACGGCGTTCAGCGTCACGCCCAGCCGCTCGGCGAGCGACTGCAGGGCCTCGGCCAGTTCGTCGTCGAGCCGGAACGGGATCAGTCCGCCGCCGAGACCGGGATCCTCGGCCGCCGACTCGTGGAGGGCGAGGGTGGTGGCCGCGGGTGCGTCCGCGAAGCGGCCGGCCCAGTACTCCTGGACACCGTCCGGGGCCGGGCCGTCGTCGTTGCGGGAGACCCAGTCGACGAACTCGACCGCGGGGGTCTCCGGTTCGCCGCCGGAGAGCAGCCGGGCAAGGTCGGCGAAGAGCACGCCCACCGACCAGCCGTCGACGACGAGATGGTGAAAGATCATGACCAGCTGCCAGGTGCCGTCCGGCAGCAGGATCGCCGTGGTCCGGTACAGCGGTGGGCGGCTCAGGTCCAGCGGACGTCGGGCGGCGTCCTCGGCGAGCGCCCCGGCGCGGCGCAGGGCCGCCTCGACCGTGTCGTCCGTCAGGTCGTGCCAGTCCAGCGGCACCTCGGGGGAGGCGGTCACCTCCTGGACCGGGGCTTCCGGCGAGCCGGACACCCGCAGCCGCAGGGCGGGGTGCAGCTCCTGGAGCCGGCCGAACGCGGCCTCGAGTCCGGCCCGGGTCGGGTGCTGTTCGAGGTCGAGCCGGAGGGCGATGTTGTTCTGCGCGGTGCCTGGGTTGCGCTGTTCGAGGAACCAGAGCCGCTGCTGGGCCCTGCTGAGCAGCGCCGAGGTCGCGGGCCGGCGGACGGGGGCCTCCGGGGCGTTGCGGCCGCGCAGCAGCAGTTCGACGAGCTCCCTGCGCCGTTCGGAGATGTCAGTCATGGGTGTGCAACGCCTCCAGCATGGCGAGCGTCTCTTCGTCGGTGAGCCCGGCCACGAGCTCCTCGATCTTGTCCTGGACGGCTTCGGCGAGCGCCGCGACGGTGGGCCGGCCGCTGAACAGCGAGGCCCGCAGCGTGACCCCGAAGTGCTTGCCGACCGCGCCGAGCACGCGGACGGCACTGAGCGAGGTCCCGCCGATGCGGAAGAAGTCGTCGTGGCGGCCGATCTCGCGGACACCGAGCACCCGCGACCAGGCGGCCGCAATCTCGGTCTCCAGCGGGCCGGTCGGCGGTTCGGAGCCGGCCTCCAGCGGGAACGCGTCCCGGTCCGGCTCCGGCAGGCTCTCGCGGGCGATCTTCCCGCTCATGGTGCGCGGGAAGTCCGGCAGCAGGACGAAGGCGCCGGGCACCATGTACCAGGGCAGCCGCGCCCGTACGTGGGCGGCGAGTTCGCGTGGGGAGGTGGCGCTGTCGGGGACGACATAGGCCGTCAGCCGGGCCGTGCCGGCCGATGTGCGGGCCGTCACCACACAGGCGGCGACGGCGGGGTGGCCGATGAGGACGTTCTCGATCTCGCCGGGCTCGACCCGGCAGCCGTGGATCTTGACCTGGTGGTCGACGCGGCAGAGGTACTCGAAGAGGCCGGAGTCCAGTCGTCGGACCACGTCACCGGTGCGGTAGAGGCGTTCGCCGGGGCTGCCGGGGTGCGGAGCGAACCGCTCCGCGGTCAGCGCGGGCCGCCCCTGGTAGCCCCAGGCGAGTCCGCCCGGAGCACTGACGCACAGCTCGCCCGGCACGTCCACCGGTACCGGCTGCAGCATCCGGTCGACGACCTGCAGGGAGTACGCGCCGACCTCGCGGCCCAGCAGGGTCGCTCCCGAGGCCTGCTCGTCCGTTCCGTTCCAGACCGTGACCTCCGAGGTCTCGGTCTGCCCGTACTGGATGTGCGCGGGGACGCCGAAGTGGTCGCGGGCCCGGCGGAGCAGGCTGGTCGTCACCGCCTCGCCGCTCGCGATCACCCACCGCAGGTGCGGGTACGGCCCGGTCTCGCCGGCGCCGAGGTACGTTTCCAGTGCCGCCGGCACGAAGTGGACCAGGACCACGGGCTCCTCGCGCAGCAGCGAAGCCAGGTGGTCGTTGTCCGTCTCCCGCCCGGGCCCGACCACGCGCACCTCGGCGCCGACGAACAGCGGCAGGAATATCTCCCAGATGGAGATGTCGAAGATCAGCGGGGTCTTGTGCAGTACCGCCTCGGCGGGGGCCAGCGGGTAGGCGTCCCTGAGGTAGGCCAGCCTGGTGCTCACGCACCGGTGGTCGATGGGCACGCCCTTGGGGGTGCCGGTGGAACCGGAGGTGTAGTAGATGTACGCCAGGTCACCCGGGCGCACCACGATTTCGGGGGCGGTGTCGGCGGCGCTGTCGTCCGGTACCACCACCGGCGCGATCGTGGACAGTTCGGCATCCTCGGCCGGGTCGGCGACGATGGCGGCGACGGCGGCGTCCGAACAGATCGTCCTGATCCGCTCGATCGGGAAGCGGGTGTCGAGCGGGACGAAGGCCGCCCCGGCCTTGAGGATGCCGAGCACCGCGCAGATCAGCTCCGGTCCGCGGTCGAGCCGGATGCCGAGCCGACTGCCCGGGCCGATGCCGGACTCGGCAAGCCTGGCCGCGAACGCATTCGCTCGTCGGTTCAGTTGGCGGTAGGTCAGCAGGCCGCCGTCCCAGCGGACGGCCACGGCGTCGGGAGTCCGCAGGGCCTGCGCCTCGAAGTCCACGTGCGCCGGTGCCTCGCCCCGGTAGTCGTCGGCGGCGGGGCGCGGGGCCGCGGCGGCGGCCATCTGCTCCGGGGTGAGCAGGGCCAGCTCGTCCACCGGGGTGTCCGGGTCCTCGGCGGCCGCCTCCAGCAGCCGGCCGTAGGCCGTGGCCCACCGCGCGGCCCAGGCACCGTCGAACAGCGCGGTGTCGTACTCCAGTTCGCAGTCGAAGCGGTCGCCGACCTGCTCGACCAGCAGGGTCAGGTCACACTTGGAGGTGCCGTTGTGCACCGGGAGCCGGGTCAACGGCAGGCCCCCGAGCATCGGAACGCTCTCCACCGGGGTGTTCTGCGGCCCGAACATCACCTGGTACAGCGGGGCGTTCCCGCTCTGGCGCACGCCGGGCAGCCCGACCACGTCCTGGAACGGGAGCCCGCCGTGTTCGAGGCCCTCCACCACGTGCTGGAAGGCCGAGGCCACCGCGGTGCGGAAGGTCGTGGACTCCGCGTAGTCCTCGAGGGCCACGATGGTGTTGCTCAGATAACCGAAGGTGCGCTCCGCGTCGGCCGTGTCGCGTCCGGCGATCGGCAGGCCGATGCTGATCCGCTCGTTGAGCGAGTAGCGGTGCAGCAGCGCCCCGAACCCGGCCAGCATGATCGAGAACGGGGTCGCGGCGGTCTTCCCGACCAGTCGGTCGACCGCCTCGGCCGACACCGTGAAACGGTGCACAGCACCGCTTCGGAAACCGGCCCGCCCCTCCCGGCCCAGCCGCAGGGGAGCGGCCCCGCCCTGGAGCCGCTCGCGCCAGTAGCCGCGGTCGCGCTCCACCTCGGCGCTCGCCAGCCGGTACCGTTCGCTTACGGTCCATGCGGCATGGTCACCGGCCGGCTCCTCCGGGCCCTCCCCGTCGAGGAACAGTGTCAGGTCCCGCAGGAGGATCTCCAGGGCCCAGGAGTCGCAGACCGAGTGGTGGAAGACGAAGCCGAAAGCGGTGCCCTCCGGCGCGATCGGCGCCAGCAGGGCGCGGACCAGGGGCGGCCGGGCCAGGTCGAACGGCTCGGCCGCGGCGGCGTTCAGCGCCTCGGTGAATTCCTCCAAGCCGGCGCAGGACAGCTCCCGCACCTCGCACTCGGCGCTCGGGTGCACCTCCTGCGACAGCCCGTCGTCCGTCCAGCGGAGACCGGTCCGCAGAGCATCATGACGCTGCGTCAGATAGCGCATCGCCTCCCTGAGCCGGTCGGCGGTCAGTCGCGCGGCGACGTGGTAGCCGACCGGCACCGCATAGGGAGCCGTACTTCCGTCCGCCTCGGCAGTCAGCCAGAGCCGCTCCTGCCCGCTGGAAGCGGGCAACAGCCGGACCTCCGAGTGCGTGGCGGCAGAGGTGAACTGCGCCATCTGTGGGTTCATGGTTGCCTCTCGCTCGAAGGCCCGGGCCGATGTCACGATGGACGGTCAGCGGGAACTGGCGGGTCGGATGTCGGTCCAGGTCCGGTCGATGTACTCCAGGCACTCCTCCTTGGTGGCCGCCTGGTACACCGGCTCCCAGCCCGCGGGAATGGGCAGGTGGTCCCGCCAGATCGAGTACTGTCCCTCCGCGTTGCGGACGGCGTACCAGAGATGGCGCTGACTCACCTCGCCTGCCCTCCCCTTACCGGCGGCGATCACTCCGCCGCTCCGACCGCGCGCTCGTGCAGCCAGCCGATGAACTCGCTCTGATCCGCCGAGGCGGCCCGGGCCAGTTCGTCCCTGGCACGGTCCCGGTCCTGCGGGTCGCGGTCCTGGGAGAGCTTGAACCGGCCCTCGAGCTCCTGGATCTCGATCCGAAAGCCGACGATGCCGTTGATCAGCTTCGGGATCCGGTGCTCGTCCGGGGGCAGCCGATAGGCGTCCGACCGGTGGTCGTTGGAGGCCGGGATGCTGACCAGGCCGGCGACGACCTCCGCCTCGTCGCGCAGGATCCGGGCGGTGCCACGGGCATGCACGGAGACGAAGTTCCAGGTCGGCAGCTGGTCGGACGCGTAGGTCCGCGGCGAGATGTAGGCGTCCGGGCCCTGGAAGACCACCAGGACCTCCGCGCCGTCGAAGTCCGCGACCTGCGGGTTGTTGGCGTCGAAGTGGCCGAACAGCGTCCCGTGCGGACCGGACCCGGCGTCCAGGACCAGCGGGATGTTGCTGGCGCGCAGCACTCCGCCGGCGGTGGAACTCAGCACGGCCATCGGGTACTTGCGCATCACCGCGTGCAGCAGTTCGGGCTTGTCCTCCCGGTGTCTGGCCGGCGGGTAGCTGTCGGTCGAGCCGGCCCGCCGGTCCGCGACGAGCTGCTCGGCGATCCGGTCGGAGCGGAAGGCCATCACCGGCAGCAGCGTGTCGCCGAGGCCGTGGGAGTGCTCGGCCATGCCCTGGACGTAGACCCCGGCCGCCAGCTCGGGACGGGTCGCCACGCGGTACCCGCGCTCCACCATCAGCCGGCCGTCGGCGTCGTGCTGCAGCAGCGGCAGCAAGTCACCCGCCATCTCGGGGGACAGGTCGCGTTCGTAACCGGTGGCGAGCACGATCAGGTCGGCCCGCAGCTCCTTGACCGCTCCGGCGATCTTGAGCGACAGCCGGTCGTTCTCCTCGTGGGCACCGATCAGCCGGCTGCGGGTGTGGATGTGCACCCGCTCCTGGCCGCGCGCCGCCTCCTGGTACTGGAGCCGGTAGAGCGAGTGCAGCAGGTCGACGTCGGACACGCCGTAGTTGCTGTTCCGGAGGCTGGTGTGGAACTCCGGGTCGGCCGACTCCCGGGTCGCCGCGTAGTGCCGGTCGACCTCGGACTCCATGAAGATGTCGTTGACGTAGGGGGTGTCGTCGGCGGGGCGCGGCGCGGACTCCGGAAGGATCCAGTGCACCGTGGACCGCGGCAGCTCGCGCGCCAGGTAGTGGGTGAGCTCAGCCCCCGACTGCCCGCCGCCCACCACGGCCACCGTGATCGGCGCCGAACGGTCCGGGTGCAGCTCGGCCAGCCGGGTGAGGAACTGCGAGCTGTGGATGACCTTCGGGGAGGCCGGCACGGTGCCGGACAGCATGCACGGCCGTCCGCCGATGCCGAGCACGATGTTGCGCGTGACGTAAGTCCGCTCCTCGCCGCCCGCGTTGGCCGCGGTCACGGTCACCGTGCGGGCCACGCCGTCGTCCCCGGTGTTCGGGGAGATCCTCACGACCTCCCAGCCGTAGTCCACCTGGTCGGCGAAGTGGCCGGCGACCCAGCGGAAGTAGTCGTTGAACTCCCAGCGCGAGGAGTGCGGCTGAGCCAGGTTGATGAACTGGTGCAGTCGGCCGTGCGCCTTGAGGTACGCAAGGAACGAGTACGGGCTCGCCGGGTTCCGCAGCGTCACCAGGTCCTTGAGGAAGGAGTTCTGCACCCCAGCGCCCTCAAGCATCATGCCCGGGTGCCAGCCGAATTGATCCTGGCGCTCCAGGAAGCGCGTCTTCGGGTAAGGCGTCCGCTCATCCAGGGCCACGGCGAGGGCGAGGTTGGCCGGGCCCAGGCCGAGGCCGAGAACATCCAGCGTGGTCGTGTCAGTGCCCGTCATCGGACTGCGCTCCCAGAGAAGGTGAGGTCCGCTGCTCCTGCACCGCGGCGGACGCGCTCGATGGCTTCCAAACCGGACGTGAGCGTCGCGGTGTCGAGCCCGGTGGGCAGCCGGATGTACCGCGGCTGCACGGGGTGGTAGTTGGCGCCGGTGGTGACGACGACGCGCTCCCGCTCCATCAGGAGATCGGCGAACCGCTCGGAGTCGCCCACCTGGAGATCGACCCAGAGCTGGGTACCGCCGTGTCCGGCGGCGATCTCGATCCGCTCGGCGGCCGCCCAGTCGAGGACCAGCTTCCGTCCGCGCCGGACCGCGTCGACCAGGCTGCGGTTGCCCAGGGCACACAGCGCCGCCGCCTTCGTCTGCGCGGTGGTCGACACCGCAATCCGCTCCATCTCGAACTGGGCGGTCAGTTGTGGGATGACGGCGGGTTCCGCCATCAACCAGCCGACCCGCAGACCGGGAGCACCGTAGCTCTTCGAGAAGCTGTTGAAGGCGTACACGCCCTGCCAGTTCCCGACCCAGGCCAGCGGCGAGCCGGAGCAGCCGTCCTGGAAGCAGAAGGAGTCGTAGACGAGGTCGAGGATCAGCTGGAAGCCGAAGCGCTGCTGGTCCGCGAGCAGCTGCTTCGCCACGTCCTCGGCCAGGCAGGCCCCGGTCGGGTTGTGCGGCGTGTTGAGGTAGAAGGCGTCGGTGGCGCCGCAGCCCAGCCCGCGCCAGCGCTCCCCGGTGAACAGGTCGTCCCAGGCCAGGACCACCGGTTCCACGCCGATGGACTCGAACAGGCCGACGACACTCGACAGCACCGGCCCGGCGCAGATCACCCGGCGGATGCCGCGGGTGTGCAGCCGGCGGGTGATCAGGGCCAGTGCGTCGAAACCGCCGTTGGTCACCAGGAGGGACTCCGGGCCGAGCGCCGCCCCCTGGGCCCGTCCGCGCAGGGCGAGCGCGTCCAGGAGCTCCGCCGTGCCCTGGCTGGGACCGTAGGCGTTGTCGCCGTCCGTCCACTGCATGGTCGGCACCGGAGGCACGGCCGGCCACACCGGGACGTTCTCGGCGAGCACGGTCCAGGAGGCGTCACGGAACTGGTCCATCCGCGCCAGGCGCTGCGCGAGCGGGGAGAGCTTCATCCCTGCCTCACTTCGCCTTGAGCAGACAGCCGAACTCGAGCCCCGTCGAGTCCACACGCGGGTTGACCGTGCGGCATGACACGACCTCGGCGCCGGCCTCCTCGAACAGGTCGAGCCAGAATGCGCGGGTCTCCAGGCGCTGCTCGGTGAGGATGTGCAGGAAGTAGTACGGGTTGTAGTAGGCCTGGCCCAGTCCGTGCTGCATCACCGAGGGGTCGGTGGGACGGTGGTCGACCTCGACCACAGCGAGGTGGGCGCCGCTGCTCACGATCGAGCGGACCATCTCGACCACGGTGTCACGGCCCTGCTGCTCCAGGATCTCCTGCAGCAGGAAGCCGGCTACGAAGAGCCGCTGCGCACCTGCGCCCGGGGCCTCGGAGCCGAGGGAGCGGACGTAGTCCACCGCCGACGCCTGGTGGAAGTCGAGGCTCTGGTCGGCCCGCTCCAGCGGCGCGTAGGGGTCGACACCGACCGCGTGGATGCTCGGGTAGTCCTTCGCCAGATCAATGAGGAAGTCGCCGCTGCCGCAGCCGATGTCGACCAGCTGGGTGGGCTGGACCGGCATGTCCGCCACCAGCTGACGGACCATCGGGAGGGCGTCGAACTGACTCATGCCGCAGCTGCCGAGGCCGACCATCAGGCCGTCACGGGTCGCGAAGGAGTCCTTGGACAGCGTCTCGGTGATCTGACCGAAGGTCTGCGCGTAGCCGCCGACCATCAACTCGTACCAGGGGCGGTACTCCTTGAGGCCGAGGCCCTTGGCCGTCAGAGCGGCCATCCCGTCCTCGAAGGTGACGATGTCTTCGACGGCGAGGTAGCGGAAGAACCCGGCGACGCGGTCCGCCTTCATCCCCAGGGCCTTGGCGACGTCCTCGGCGCTCGCGGGGGAACTCTCGAGCAGCCGGTGCATACCGCTGAGGAACAGGTGATGGATGCCCTGGGCCAGGGCCATGCCGCGAATCGGCTGCAGGGCCTCGATGAGCCGGCTTTCGAAGTTCGCGCTCACCGCCGGCTCGGCAGAGCTGTTCCACTGATCCATTTTCACTCCGATTCGAGTCGCGCGTGAATTCCGGGTTCGACGCACAGATGAGAGAGAGGGCGCGCAAACCGCGCGGGGCCGCGCTGCCGCGCCGATAAGGTGCGCAAGGCCAGCTGTCACTAATAAATATCCGACAGTCATGATTGCTTGTCAAGTTTCTCGGCGCGCCAGCCCCGGGACGACGACGAGGCGCCCGCCGGCGGCGGACGCCTCGTCGAGATGGGGCTGCGCTACGCGGTGATGCCGGCCGAGCGGGGGTGGAGGTAGTCGGGCGAGGTGATGCCGATCCGCCGCATGGCGGTGCCGGTCAGCGCCTCCAGGATGATGCGACGGGCGAACTGCGCGGTGAGGCCGGGGCCGAGGTCGTAGGGCGGGCTCACCTCGACCACGTCCATGCCGACCATGCCCACCTCGGCCGCCAGGCGGCGGACCGCCCAGAGCACCTCGGCGCTGGTCAGGCCACCGGGCTCCGGGGTGCCGGTGCCCGGTGCGTAGGCCGGGTCGGCGACGTCCACGTCGACCGAGATATAGAGATGGTCAGCGGTGTCCAGCGCCTCGTCGACCGCCCGCTCGAGGACCTTCGCGAAGCCGTCGCGCCGGATCTCGGCCATGTAGTGGCTGCGCATCTGCTGCTCCTCCATCCAGGCCAGGACCGGGGCCTGGGGCAGGTAGCCGCGCAGGCCCACCTGGACGAAGTTGCGCCCCGGGACCGCCCCGCTCTCGATGAGCCGGCGCATCGGAGTGCCGTGCCCGTGCAGGGCGCCTCGCATGTCGGGGGCGGTGTCGGCATGAGCGTCGAAGTGCACGATGCCGACCTTGCCGTACCCGTAGGCATCGGCCACCGCGGTCGCCGACGGCCAGGTGATGCCATGGTCGCCGCCCATGATGATCGGGATCGCGCCGCCCTGGACGATCTCCCCGACGAACGTCCGGATGTTGTCGTACGTGCCCTCGGGGTTGCCGATCAGCACGTCCGCGTCGCCGTAGTCGCAGACGGTGAGGTGCTCCAGCGGGTCGACCCGGACGTCGAGGTGGGTGAGACTCGGCGCGCTGCTGATGTAGTCGCCCTGGCGGATGGCGCTCGGGCCGAGGCTGGTGCCGGTGAAGCCGGTGGCCGTGCCGTCCCAGGGCGCGCCGCCGATCGCGACGTCCACCTCGCCGACCCTGAGGTCCTCGGGAGTCAGGCAGACCGGGAGCTTGAGGAAGGTCTGGATGCCGCTCCAGGCCATCTCGCGATCGGTCCGGTTGACCTTGATGGGACCTGGCTGGCGCTCGCCGCTGGGCATGGCTCGTCGTCCGTTTCATAAGGGGGAGGGTCAGGGAGTCAAGCTCATGCTCTACGCGTCATGTCAGTTAGTCAATATCTGGATGCAGGTGTCATGGCAGACACCTTGTCGAGCTTGACTCCGAAGATCACTATGGGGTGATTTGGCGCATTCGAATCGGGGCATACACCCACATCAGACCCAAAGCATCATGACAAAAAGCCTTGACAAGATCACGTTTAGTTGGAAAAACTTGCACCAGTCAGTCAACACTTTGGCAACACACGGGGGTTCACTTGTTTACGAAGATTTCCATTTGCATTGTCGCAGTACTCAGCGTTTTCAGCGGCGCCGGCGTCGCAGTGGCCGCTCCGGCGCCGCATGTCGTGGTATCCGCCGCAGCTCCGGTCGATTTCCCGGCGTGCTGTTGATTACCGCGAGAAACCCGGGACTCTCGTCCTCCGAGGGTTGATTCAAAGTCCCGCTGATCACGTGGATGTGCAGGCCGGAGGGGTGTTCCCTGGATTTTCGGGGCCGTTCGAGGTGCCACCGGTCAGCCACCCACTGCCCTGCCCCATGCGTCAACTCGCCTGCGGCACTCGTCCGGTGGATCGGCTAGCTGTTGCTTCCGGATCCGCGTGACCGGCAGGGTCGACGCCACCCGTTGGTGAGCGTGCTGCTGGTCGCGCGTCGGCGGTGCTCGCCGGCGCGCGTCGACGGTGCGCGTTCCTACCGCGCGATCGGGCAAGTGGGCCGTCACCGTGGTGACCGGCGCGGCCGGGGCCCACCTCTTCGTCGCCCGTGTGGTGACGACCGAGGACGCCCCCGCCAAGCCGGCCGGCTGAGGCCCACGGGCGGAGCGAAGGCGAGCGGCCCGGTCAGATTCCCTGACCGGGCCGCTCGGCGGCTGGGACCGCAACCGGCACGTGGCGGTGGCCCAGCTGGGTCAGGCTCTGCCGGTAGGCCCACAGGGCACGCTCGGTGTCCCCGGTCGCCGTCAGCGACTCGGCCAGCTCGGCCCAGGCGAAGGCTGACTGCCGGCTCGCCCCGGAGGCCTCCAGGTGGAGCGCCGCAGTCTCCTGGAGCCGGCGGGCCTCGTCCAGCTCGCCTCGCTCGCAGTGAGCGGAGGTCAGCACGAGAAGGGCCCGCGCGGTCTGCAGCCGGTGCCCGGTGCCCAGTTGGTCCAGCCCCGAACGGGCGTGCTCGATCGCGGCCACGTAGTCACCCAACTGCAGTTCGGCGCGGGCGAGATTGGTCTCGACATAGGCGAGGTCGACCGCGCCACCCAGCTGCTCAAGCCGGGTCCTGGCCTGTTCGAGGAGGTCCCTGGCCCGCTCAGGGCGCGGCGGCTGGGTCTGCAGCAGTACGGACGCGTAGGCGGTCTGCAGCCGCGCGACGGCCCGCTCGTTGTCGCCCTCCGAGTACATCGCCAGGGCCCGCTCCACCAGAACGGCGGCCTCCTGCTGGCGCCCGTTGCGGTGCGCCACCAGACCCGCGTTCCAGTAGGCCGCACCGACCGCGCGGCGGTCGTCCAACCCCTCGGCCTCGGCGATCGCCTCCTGCGCCAGGTACTCCGCCGTGTGCAGGTCTCCACGCTCGGCGTAGAGGCCCACCAGGGTCGACACCAGCTCGATGGACTCGACCGTCGGGATGATCTTGAGATCGCGCATCTCGGTGAGCGTGCGCTCGGCCGCCTCGATCCCTCGGTCCATGTCGCCCAATTCGCGGAGGCAGCGGCACAGCGCGACGACCACGAGGAAGCCCGAGACCTTGCCTCGCTCCGACGGCCGGACGCGGAGCAGCGCGTCGTATTTCTGCGCGGCCTTCTCGAGTTCGCCGAGGTTCTCAACCGCGCGGGCGACGCCCCACTGGGCGAGCACCCGCTGGTTGGGAAGGCCGGCCGCCTCGGCACGCTCGGCCGAGGCCTCGAAGGACTCCAGCGCCGCCTTGGGCTGTCCCGAGGCCAGGGCGAGCTCGGCGAACTGGAGGTCCAGGTCCAGGCTTGCGCTCTGGTCCTCGTTCAGACACTCCAGTAGGTAGTCCGGCTCACAGTTCAACCGCTTCGCGATACCACGGAGCACCTCCTCCGAGGGAGTGCGCTTGCCCGCCTCGAGGAGGGAGACATAACTGGCGGAGAGCTCGGAGCCGGCGAGTTCTGCTTGGGAGAGCCCGAGGCGACGGCGCATCTCCCGAATGCGGGATCCGAGTTGGTTAGGAGCTGACATCCTGGCCTCATATTTGTGACTGCCTGTTTTGACAGGCCATCCTACCGGTATTTGCGATGGCCGACGAGATTCTGCTCAGTCCGATGTACCCGATCCGTCCATCCGGGACGTCAGCAAGCCGGGCAGCGGACCGGTGGGGCCGAGCAGCGAGAACCCCCGCCTCCAGGTACTGACGGCCTTCTCCGTCGCCCCCAGCGCCATGTAGACCTCGGCGGCCTCGCCCCAGATGCGGGCGGTCGGCAGGAGCCCGCGGGTGTCCTCGCCCAGTTCGGCGACGGCCTCGTCGCAGCGCTCCAGTGCCTCGGTGGTCCGCCCGCACATCGCCAGCGCCGTGGCGGTGAGGATGATGGCGCGCGCCCGGCCGGCGACCGGCGCCTCCTCCAAGAGCGACAGCGCCCGGGCGGCAAGCTCCATCGCCGCCTCGCCGTCCCCGCGGATCAGCGAGCAGTGCGCCAACTCCTGGTAACACTCAGCGGTTTTGATCAACTGTCCGGTCCGCTCCTGGATCTCGGCGGCGCGTCGAAGGTCGCGCTCGGCCTCCAGCAGGCTCGTCCGGCCGGCCCGCAACACCGTCATCCCGTGCAGTGCCAGCGCGTCGCCGAGCACGGCTTCACCGTCCCCCTGCCGGAGCAGTTCGAGCGCCTTGCGGGCGAGAGCCCCGGCCTCCGTCGGCCGGCCGGCCTCCTGGGCGGCCTGGCCGGCGGCGCGGTAGGCCCGCGCCAGCTGGTGCGGACTCCGGAGCAGTTCGGCCTGGGCGACGGCGGCCTCGGTGAGCCTGCCGGCACGCAGCACGTCACCGCGGAGCAGATAGGCGCGGACCAGTTCGCACATGATCTCGATACCGGCCGCCGACGGGGCGGAACCGGACTCGTCGAGCTCCCTGAGCGCCGATTCCCCGATCTCGATCGCGCGGTCGATCTGGCCCAGCTCGACCTCGCACCGGCACACGGCGCGGATGGCCTCCAACCGGGTGGGCGGCCCGACGGCGGCGGGCTGCAGGCCTTCGAGCAGGTCGGTGTAGGCGTCCAGCGCCTCGTCGAGCCGCGCCATGGCCTCGAGGGAGCGCGCCTCGCCCCAGGCAGCCCGCACCGCGCACTCCGGGCTGGAGGCCGCGACGGCGAGCGTCGCGGCCTCGCCGAACCGCTCCAGCGCGGTGGCGGGCTTTCCGTCGGCCAGGGCCCACTCGGCCTCGGCGAGCGCCAAGTCGGCCGAGGAGTCGGCCTCCTTGACCGCGGCATCGTACAGCTCGCTCGGGGCGCAGCCGAGGCGGGCGGCGATCAGTTTCAGCGCCCGCCGGGAGGGAGTGCGCTTGCCTGCCTCGATCAGGGAGATGTAGCTCGCCGAGAGCTCGGGGCCGGCCAGGTCCGCCTGCGACAGCCCGCGCACGGTCCGCAGGTGCCTGACGCGAGTGCCCATGGCGCGGTTCACCCGGAGCCCCCTTCTCGGCGAGTCGGCACGACCATGACTCAGTCGCATGACAAGATGATTTCTCGGCGCGTCCGTCTGACATGCCGAGCAGGGGCGTCGATCCCCAACTCTTCCCAAAATAGGCCACCGAGAAGCAGGTCGAGATTATCACCACATGACTGCATTCTATGACAACGATGTCAGATGATGAGACATGGGAACGTTTCTTGAAGTGGTTGGTACCCGGCACCTTGCGGTCACGCCGGACCGACCGGATGTTCACCGGCCGACTTGACCGGCTCCCTCCGGGTGGGTGAGTTCGGCCTCCAGGCCGTCGATCAAGGCGTTTCAGGCCGGATTCGAAGGTCCGGTCCGGGGTGGCCGCGTACTCGGCGGCCACCGGTCCGTCGAGCCGGCTGCGCTGGTGGGGCCACGGAAGTCCCCCTCCGGCGGATGCCACCTCCGGACGCCGTGGAGCCTCTCAAAGGCGCTCGCGAGCGTATGCCGACAGCACCGGATCGCAACCGTCGGCCTTGGTGCGGCCTTACCGGAACATCAAACCCGCGCCCGGCCCTCGGTGACCGGCCGGACGATTTCCGGCACGCCGTAGACGCCCGGGGAAGGACATTCCCGGGGCTGAGGGGTCGGTCCCCGGGCGGCGAAGATCTGCGAGAGGCAGGAGCCGTCCTCCAGTGCGGCCAGGACCGGGAGGACGGAATCGCTCTTGGCGCGCCACAGCAGGTCGGCGCCGGTCGCAGCCACTGCCCGCCACAGGTCGAAGCCTCGGAAGCCCCGGTCGCCCGGCAGGAGCCGATGACGCTGTTCGACCCGGCCGCACTCCGCGACCACCTCATCCACCGACTCCGTCGGAAACGCACGGGTCGACACCCCCGACGCGATCCGATCCGAGAACCGCTCACCCACCGACGACTTCACCCGACCGGGCCTTGGTACAACCTGTCCAACGGCCGAAGCCCACCAAAGCCACCGGTATTGCACCTGGTCGACAAGTGTCCGCAGGTGAGCCCGAGTCACCGCCGACCGGCATCACCGCACCTGGCTGACGGATGATCAGGCACCCACGCACATCGGCTGCGCACGGCGTCACCCCTGTGTCACCCCTGTGAACGTCCACGATCGGAGGAAAGCCCCATTGACGATCAGGGAACGGTAAAAGCCCAGGTCAGAGGAGCTCTGACCTGGGCTTCACAGTGGGCCGCCAGGGGCTCGAACCCTGAACCTACGGATTAAAAGTCCGCAGCTCTGCCAATTGAGCTAGCGGCCCGCCGGCCTGCGGTCCACCGTGCTGGTAGGCCGCCTGCCAGGGCGATCCTACCCGGTGATCCCCAAGGGTTGGCCAGTGGATTGGACGGCCACGCCGGAGCAGTGCGCCGAGCCGGCCCGCCGGGCGGCCCGGGCGGGCGGTCCGGTGCCCCGGGCGGGCGGTCAGGCGGCCCGGGCGAGGTGTTCCGCCCGGACGCGGCGCAGCCAGGACTCGGCGGGCGCCTCGTCCGGGGCGTCCGGGAGGACGCCCTTGCGGCTGAAGCGCTCCTCCGCGTCCGCGAGCAGTGTCCGGGCCAGCTCGGGCCGGTCGGCGTACCGCTCGCCGAGGTCGCGGACCCGCTCGGGGTCGGTGAGCCGGACGACGACCGCGCCGGTCTCGTGCAGGGTGACGCCCTGGAGGACCAGCCGGATCAGGTGCCGCGCGTGTTTGGCCGCCCGCGCCCTGGTCTGCCGGTCGGAGGTGTCGCGGGTGCTCAGCTTCCGGAACTGCTGGGTGGCGTAGCCGAGGTAGGAGTTGCGCACCGCCCGCGCGCTCAGGAAGGAGTGCCGGATGCCGATCAGCTCCTCGCCCAGCGGCGTGCGGATCTCGTACAGGTCCTCGGGCAGCCAGACCAGCTCGGAGGCGGTCGGGTTGCTGCTCAGCGCGAGGCGGCACCACTTGGCGGCCTCGTGCAGGGTGTGGTCGGGCGCCGTGCTGACCTGGGATTCGGCGGGCCGGTGCAGGCCGTGGAAGGTCTCGGTGGGTGCGGCGAAGAGCCCGAGCCGGTCCAGGTCGGAACCGGCGTGGGCCAGGCCGTACGCGGTGGATCCGACGATGCCGGAGAGCAGTACGTGCATGGGTACGTCGCCTCCTCGGCGGCGCTGGCGGGGTTGTCGTGACCGGAAGTGTCCCCCGGCGGCGGCGGCCGACGCGAACGATTTGTCGGTCCGTACCGGTACGTCGCTCCGGGCGCCCCGACCTCGGCGCGCCGATACTGGGCGCATGGCGAACAGCGAGATCCCGGCAGCGAAACTCCGCGCCTGGTGGGCCCACCGGCAGTGGCTGGACGGCGCGCACGCGGGTGCGTCGCCCGCCGAGGTGCTGGCCGCCACCGGCTGGGCCCGGTCGGTGGGCGGCGCCGCACCGTACCTGGGGCTGTTCGCCCGCGCGGGGCTGGGCCGCGAGGCCGTGGACGCGGCGGTCGCCGCCGTGCGGGTGCACGAGCTGCCCGCGGCGCGGGGCTGCACCTACGTCCTGCCCGCCGCGGACTTCGCCCTCGGCCTGGCGGCCGGCGCCGCCGCACCGGAGGGGAGCCTCGCCGCCGCCGAGAAGCACCTCGGGGTGAGCCGCGACGAGATCGAGAAGCTCTGCCTGACGATCTCCCATCTCCTCGGCCCCGACCTGCCGTTGGAGCCGGCCGCGATCCGCGAGGCGGTCGGCGGGGCGGTGCGCGGGCTCGGTGAGGCGGGGAAGAAGCGCGGCCTGACCACCACCCTGCCGCTGGCCCTCGGCCTGTTGCAGGCGCGCGGCCTGATCCGCCGCGTACCGGCCAACGGCCGTCTGGACCAGCAGCGTTACGGATACGTCGGCTGGGACCAGCCCGTCAAGGGCTCCGCCGTCGAGCTCGCCGAGCGGTACTTCTCCTGGGCCGCCCCCGCCTCGCTCCGGCAGCTCCGCTGGTTCACCGGTTTCACCGCGGCGACCGCCAAGGCGGCCACCGCCCCGCTCGACCTGGTCCCGCTGCCCGGCACGGACCTGCTGCTGCCGCCCCAACTGGCCGAGGAGCTGGCCGCCTTCACCGTGCCGACGGAACCCGCGTACGCCCTGCTGGCCGGCATCGACGGCGTGCACCTGCTCCACCGCGACCTGCACCGCCTGCTCGACCCGGCCGACGCGGCCCTCCCCGTACCGGGCGCCAAGGCCGGTCGCACCTTCGGCAGCGACGCCGACCCGCAGACCCACATCGTGCTGGACCGGGGCCGGATCATCGGCCTGTGGGAGTACGACACCGCCGAACGGGAGATCGTCCACCGGCTGTTCGTACCGGCCGACGCCGCGCTGCGCGACGTGATCGCGCGTACCGAGGCCTTCGTCCGGGACGAGCTGGGCGACGCCCGCGGGTTCAGCCTCGACTCCCCGAAGAGCCGCGCCCCGAAGATCGCCGCCATCCGGGCGGCCACCGCACCCTGAGATGCCTTTCGCGCGGTCACGTTCGAAGGTCGCCCCTCCCGGGGGCCGTCCCAGTGGCGGACGCCTCCTCCTGGTTCCCGTCCGACCGCCGTCCGGCGGTATGGACTAGCGTCTGGCGGTATGACTGACGACGTTGTCCTGATCACCGGTGGCAGCCGTGGCATCGGCGCGGCCACCGCCCGGCTCGCGGCCGGCCGCGGCTACCGGGTGTGCGTCAACTTCCGTACCGACGAGGCCGTGGCGGCCGAGGTCGTCGACGGCATCCGGGCGGCGGGCGGCACCGCCGTCGCCGTCCGGGCGGACGTCAGCCGGAGCAGCGAGGTGGAGCGGCTCTTCCGGGCCGTCGACGAGGAGCTCGGCCCGCTCACGGCGCTGGTCAACAACGCGGGCACGCTGGAGAAGCAGTGCCGGCTGGACGAGTTGGACGAGGAGCGGCTCGCCCGGATCTGGGCGGCCAACATCACCGGGCCGTTCCTCTGCGCGGGGGCGGCCGTGCGCCGGATGTCCACCCGGTACGGCGGCGCGGGCGGCGCGATCGTGAACGTCTCCTCGGCCGCCGCCCGGCTCGGCTCGCCGAACGAGTACGTCGACTACGCCGCGTCCAAGGGGGCGCTGGACAGCATGACCACCGGCCTGGCCCTGGAGGTCGCCGCCGAGGGGATCCGCGTCAACACCGTCCGCCCGGGGCTGATCCACACCGGCATCCACGCCCTGGGCGGCGAACCCGGCCGGGTCGACCGGGTCGGGCCGCTGCTGCCGATGGGGCGCGGCGGGCTGCCGGAAGAGGTCGCCGAGACCATCCTGTTCCTGCTCTCCCCCGCCTCCTCCTACACCACCGGCGCTTTCGTCGACCTCGCCGGCGGGCGCTGAACTCCGGCCCGCGACTTCACCCGATCCGCGTGGCCTCCCGGGGGCGGCGCGCTACCGTGACGGACATGACCGAGCGCGCGTTCGACGCACCGTCCACCTCCCTCTCCGTCCCCGGGGTGCGGAACCTCCGCGACGCCGCCATCGGCGCGATACGCCCCGGCCGGCTCTACCGCTCAGGCCACCTGGCCGAGTTGACCGCCGCCGGCGCCGACCACCTGGGCCGGCTCGGCATCCGCACCGTCATCGACCTGCGCACCAGCACCGAACTCGCCGTCCACCCGGACCGGCTCCACGGCCTCGACCACCGGCTGCTCCACCATCCCGTCCTGCCCGACCGCGCGGCCGGCGGCCTCACCTGGCCCACCGACCAGGCCGAGATGTACCTCTTCATGCCCGACACCGGCGCCCCGGCCATCGCCGACACCGTCCGCCGGCTCGCCGCCCCCGACGCCCTCCCCGCCCTGATCCACTGCGCCGTCGGCAAGGACCGCACCGGTCTCACCATCGCCGTCATCCAGTCCCTCGCCGGTGCCCCCGACGCCGACATCACCGCCGACTTCCTCCGCTCCAACCCCGGCCTCGGCCTCGACGCCGGCCCCGTCCCCTACATCGACGAGCACGGCGAGGAGCACCTCTCCCACCCCGTCAAGGCCGCCCACCTCCACGCCGCCCTCACCCACATCCGCACCAGCCACGGCTCCGTCCCCGGCTACCTCCGGGCCCACGGGGTGACGGACGCGGAACTCGCGGCGCTGCGCGCCCATTTGCACCGATGACCATCAGCACCCAGCGCGACAGGACCATGACCGCACCAGCTCCGCGCGAGGATCCGCCGCTGCCGGGAAGTGGGAGAATGAAAGCCGACGCTGGACTACGAGACAGGAAAGAAGCGTTGGTGGCAAACGACTCTCCGGAAAGCCTGCCGGACGGTCCGGATCTGGAACTCGCCCGGGTACGCGATCACCTGCTCTATCTGGACCCGCAAGGGGTCCGGGTCGGCCGGATCCTCCGGGACTCCATTGACCAGCTGCTCGACGGCGAGCATACCGGCCGGTACGCCTGGAAATCTCTCTACAAGACAGAGAAGACTCACGCCGGCACGATTGTGGAAATCAATCTCCGGCGGAACTTCGCACTTGCCGACGGCATCGAAATGGACTACTCAATCCAGGGCATCGACGTCGACTGCAAGTTCTCCCAGGAGTTTGGCGGCTGGATGATCCCGCCGGAGGCAGTAGGACACATCTGCCTGCTCGTCTGGGCCAACGACGAGCTCAGCCGGTGGAGCGCCGGCCTGCTCCGCGTTCATGCCGACCTTCTCCGCGGCGGCACCAACCGCGACAGAAAAGTCCAGCTGAAGGCCTCAAGCCTCGCCAGAATAACTCCGCTCTGGTTCGACGCCTCCCTGCCGGAGAATGTCCTACTGCACCTAGAGCCCGGCCTCCGGGACAGGATCCTCATCGAGGGGAAGCAGAAGGGGCAGGCCCGGGTGAACGCTCTCTTCGGGCTGGTGCAGGGAAAGCCGATCGGGCGCGGCGTCGTACGCACCGCCGCGCAGCAGAGCGATTACATGGCCAGGGTACGCACCGGAAAGGGACGTGCACGGACAGTTCTCAGAGGGCAGGGAATCATCATTCCCGGCCCATTCAGGAACCACCAGGACATCGCGAGGGCTCTTGGAGCTCCCGTCCCAGGGCCGGGCGAATTTATCAGCCTCCGGGTTGCCAAGCGGCGGGAGGAACACGGCGACCGGCCTTACGTCAGGCTGGACAGCGCCGACTGGGTACTGGCAGACGATAACGATCCGCCTGAGACCGCACCCCTGCTGCCGGACGCACAGGGCCCGGCAGCAGACAACTGACCCGGCCTATCGATCGCTGGAAGAGACTGGAATGGATTCAGGGACAACGTGGCAGCCGCCAGACGGATCCTGGGCATCGTCTGCTGCGAACCGCAAGAACATGCAGGCGATTCGCAGCAGGGATACTCAACCCGAACTCGTCATCCGACGGCTCGTCCACGCTCTAGGCCTGAGGTACCGGGTAGCAGCCCGTCCGCTGCCCGGTCTGCGCCGCACTGCCGACATGGTTTTCCGTCCGGCCAAAGTCGCGGTGTTCATTGACGGTTGCTACTGGCACGGCTGCCCGGAGCACTACGTGCCTCCAAAGACCAATCAGGGCTACTGGTCCGAGAAGGTCGCGCGCAACATGAGCCGCGACAGTGACACCAACTCCCAACTGGCCGATGCCGGCTGGACTGTGCTGCGTTTCTGGGAGCATGAGGATCCCGCGGCATGCGCCGCCGTGATCACCGAAGCAGTGGACCGGCTGCGCAATCCACCCGCCGGAGACAGCCGTGCCGGCTTTCAGGAGCCCCCGGAGCGGAGCTCCTGAAAGCCGGCACCCGGCAGCACCCACATCGGTCCGCCAGCCGGTACAGCTATTCAGCGGTCGCCACCTGCAGCAGGAGGTCGGATGCGGCGTACTGCTTGGCATCGTTGAACATCCGGACGATGCGCAGGACATCGCTCTGCTGGCGCCGTGCCGCGCTGTGCAACACAGCATCAGCAGCGACCTCCAGACCTGCGCCGTGACACGCTGTCACGAGATCCGGAATGTTGTGCACGGGGAGTTTCCCCCCGGCCTGAGTCAGAACCAGGTGGGCATCCCGGTTCCTGCCATGGTTCAGGTGGCGGATGGCGTCCTCCAAGCCGGCCCAGGCCAAGGCTGGGCTGCCGTAGTTCTGCCGGTCCCCTCCTTCTGGGGGGACCGGCAGAACTACGGGTGCGAGGAGACCTGAAGACACAGTCGGCCGGCTTGGGTCCTCCAGGGACAAGGCGACAGCCTCCCGTGGCCGGGCGGCCTGACGGCTCCACCGATGCTTCCTGGGTTTGGGCGGGCCTCCCTGCTGGCCACCCGCCGCTGGAAGAGCCCTCTTGCATCTCCCGCACTCCGGGGGGCCGGGCACGCCCCTGCACCGGTCGCACAGTCTCACGGATGCCTGCTCGTGGAAGTGCAGCAGATCAGAAAGGGTGAAGGGCATCTCCTCGCCGGAAGAGTCCCGGGCCGCCTCAGCGTAGAGGCGCCTGACCAGCCGGGACGCGGGAATGTGCTTGGCGTTGAAGTATCCGCTGAGTGCAGGAGCTGTCGAGAAGAGGCGCCTGCCGTTCACCTCAAGAGTGGCACGGACCAGTCGGCGGTAGACCTGGCACAGCGCGTCCGCGAACTGCTGCTGCTCAGTCGTACTGCCCGCCGGGTACCTCCCGCCGACATCACCGAGTTTCGGCACTGCCCCTCCTCTGTCCGGCCGGTCGTCATCTCACGTCGCTGGCTTTCGAGTGTGGACTAGCAGACGGCGATCCAGAAGGAGCTGCTGTTCGGACCTTGCGTGGAAGATCCGTTCCCCCTGGCGTCCGCGCTGCCAGGCGGTTTCACTGGAGAGGAATCCACCTGGGTGGTCCGATGTGCCGGAGCTTCAGCGGCCGGCACGCTGCAGCCCGCGTGGATTCACCTCCGACGAGTCGAAAGGCGCACCCGAATGGCACTGCCGTCCTGGGAAGACCCCAAGCTGGGCACGATGAAGCGCGCCGCTCTGTGGTTGGCGACTGTGGTGCAAGAAGGAAACATCTTCACCTTGGCCGATCTGAGGGACGCGTTCCCCGAGGTCTCCCAGATCGACCGCCGTATGCGGGATCTGCGCGACCAGGACTGGCGGATCGACACCCACCGCGAGGACAGCAGCCTCGACAACAGCGAACGCAGGTTCGTGGCTCAGGGGGTCCCGGTCTGGGAGCCTGGCAAGGCCCGGTCCAAGGAGGCCCAGGTCCTCACGGCGACACGTCGGCGTGAGGTCATGTCCAGGGATGGGAACCTGTGCCGCAGTTGCGGAATCACTCCCGGTCAGGAGTACGCGGGTTCGTACGAAACAGCTCAGCTCGACATCGCCCGCAAGGAGGTCCGCTATGCCGACGGGACCAAGGCTGTCGAGCTGGTGACCGAGTGCCGGCGCTGCCGGGTCGGCGGCCGCGGCGTTGAAACCGATGACTCGAAGACGCTGGCCGCTCTCGGCCGGCTCGGAATCATGGAGCGGAGGATGCTCGCCTCCTGGATTGAAGCCGACGAGCGGGAGTTCGGTACGGTCGAGCTTCTGTGGGCTGAGTACCGCACACTCCCGGAGGAGTCCCGCGCCCGCTTCCGCGCCGCTCTGGGCCCGGAGACCCTGTAGCGCGTCTGGCGGGCTCCGCCCGCCCACCTGACCAGCAGAGCATGAGCCAGCAGCGTCCCGGGGAACCGGCCACGACAAACCCAGAGGAGAGCGACAGAAAATGAGCCCGGACTACGGCCGGCCCCCACTGGCAGCGCAGAACCAGGAACTGGTCGAAGAGCGGCTGCGAGAGGCTTCAGTCGCCGGCGGCGTACGAGAGTCACTGAAGATCGAGTGGCGTGGTGAGCCGCTGAACATCGAAGTGATCCACATGCCCACGGACAACCTCTACTACAACCCGCAAACTCACCGTATCCGTGCCCAGCGCAGTCACGACCCGGCTCTGGATGCCGAGTTGGAGGCCAACGCCTGGAGCACGCAAAGCCAGGACTACCTGCATTTCCTCCTGCAGGCCAAACCGTCGAACCCGGATGAAACAGACCCCGACTTCGACGAGCTGAAGAAGAGCATCAAGAGCTTCGGCCAGAACGACGCCGGGCTGATCACCCGCGACGGGATCCTGGTCAACGGCAACAGCCGCCGGGCCGCGCTGAAGGAACTCGGCGGGCAGAGCATCCGGGTCGCCGTCCTGCCTGGCGACTCTACGTGGGCCGACATCAGTGCGGTGGAGCTCTCGCTGCAGCTGCGGAAGGACCACAGGCGCGACTACTCGTACATCAACCGACTGCTGGCTATCGACGAACAGCTCTCCCTGGGCCGCCCGTTGTCAAGCATCGCCCATGAGTTCAGGACCACGACGATCGCTTGTGAGCAGGACATCTGGGTCCTCACCTGCGTCCGCGAGATGATCGACCGCAGCTCGGTCGGCGGTGTCCGGCTGCGGTTGGTCGACTTCGAAGACCACCAGGAGAAGCTCAAGGAACTGCGCCGCCGGTACGCCAAGGAGGCGGCTGCCAACAGGGAGCAGGCCGACCTGATCAAGGAGGCCCGGATGGCAGCCATTCTCCTCGGGTTCTCCAAGACCGATGTCCGGCTCATCGAGCAGGACTTCCAGGACCGCTACCTCAACCAGCGTCTGCCCGAGGCGTTGAAGACTGCACCTGCTCCCGCACCTGCCTCTGTGTCAATCCCCGGCTTGGGGCGGTCAGTTAAGCCGACTGTACCCAGGGTGGTAGCAGCTAGGGCGCTCACTGACTCAATCCTGCGGGCCAAGGCCGCCGAGTCCGCCGGGGACAAGCTTCCTCCGCAGCAAGTCAAGGAGGCTTCGCTCACGTTCGCCACCGCTCGCGCTGCAATGGAAGCAGCCCTTGAGCCCGCCGGGCGGGACTCCCGGATCCGGAAGCGCAAGCAGGTGGCACCCGACCGTCTCGCAGACGCCTGCCAGGACATCGAGCAGTGCATCACCGATCTTGTACTCGCCCGGGGGTCCCGCAGTCTCGACGAGGAGGCGTTCGACGAAGCCGTACTCAAGCTTCGGGAGGGTCTCGGCAAACTTGCCAAGGAAGCGCAGCGCAGCATTGCCGAACCGGGTGAGGGTGTCACCTGGCTCATCGACGCCGTCCAGAAGAAGGAATAGGGAGCAGTAGTGGAACTGGCGGCACAAGCCTCTTTGCGGATCAGTTTCGATGTCACCCGCACCAATGCAGTACTACGTGCCGGCCCGGCCTTCCAGGCGGAGCTCGCGCAGCTCGCCGCCCGCTTTGGCAGCGCTGGCACGAGAGGCCCGCTCTCAGCTGAAATTCCGCTCGACGACTTCCTTGTCAGTCTGGAAGAGCTGGGAACCTGGCCCGCGCCCGAGGGGGTGGAGTGGGAGGAGTCACTAGCCCAACTGGTCGGCAGCGTCCTGGACGACGCCGAAGCAGCGGAACAGCGGTTGTCCGACGGCGGCATCGGCACAGCAGAGGTGCAGCCCGGGGAAGTCCTGGCCCTGCTCGGCCCTGACTGGCAGGCAGATCTGACAAGCTTCCAGCTTCGCGACATCGCGCTGTTGCTCTCTCTGCGCCACGGGGCGAATTTCAGTGTCCCCGGGGCTGGCAAAACCAGGGTTGCCCTCTCCGTCTTCGCCGCGCTCCGAGCCCAGGGCCGGGTTCGCCGTCTGCTGGTCGTCAGTCCGAAGTCCGCTTACGAGACCTGGGAGGCCGAGAGCGAAACCTGCTTCACTATTCCCCTGCGCACTTCGGTGCTTTCCGGCAGTCCAGATGCCGGTGCGGAGGTTCTTCTGGTCAACTACGAGCGCCTGGACCGCGCTCTCGCCGGGCTGGCCGGCTGGCTCAAGGCAGCGCCGGCCATGCTCGTTCTGGACGAGGCACACCGCATGAAACTGGGCACGCAGGGGATCTACGGGGCTGCCTGCATGGCCCTGGGCCCACTCAGCCATCGTCGCCTCATCCTTACTGGCACTCCCGCCCCCAACGGCGTCAAGGATCTTGAGAACCTGCTGTCCTTTGTCTGGCCCGGTCATGGCAGGCGAGTCGTCAACCAAGCTGTTGCCGGTGGCGATCTTGCCCATGCCAGCAGCGTGCTACGGCCTCTCTACACCCGGACCACCAAGCACGAGCTGGGTCTGCCCCCGGTCGAGACCAAGATCAGGTACGTACCGCTCCCTGAGCTCCACCGCGAGGTCTATGACGCGCTGGCTGGCCGCCTGTCCGCACGTGGTGAGGCCGTCCGGTCCGACTTCGACGCGCTGGGGAAGTCGATGCTGAGGATGTTGATGGCGGCAACCAGCCCGGCGTTGCTGGCCAAGGGGACCAGCCAGTACGAGCCGCTGTCCTACCGCCTTGAACCCCTCGCGATTCCTGAGGGCAGCTCTCTGCATGACCTCATGCGCGACCTTCCTGACTACGAACTCTCCCCCAAGTACGCGGAAGCGCTACGCATCGTCTCAGCAAACGCTGCGCTGGGCCGGAAGACGCTGGTATGGGCCAGTTTCGTCCGGAGCCTCACCACCCTGGAATTGATGTTCAAGGACTTCCAGCCGGCGATGGTGCACGGAGGCACCCCTGATCGGGCGGAACAGCTCCATCGTTTCCGCGAGGACCCGGACTGTGCGGTTCTCATCTCGAATCCGGCCACCCTCGGCGAGGGCATAAGCCTTCACCAGGTGTGCCATGACGCCGTCTACGTGGACCGTGACTTCCAGGCCGGCCGGTTCCTCCAGAGCCTGGACCGGATCCACCGGCTCGGGCTGGCACCTGATGCGCAGACCCGGGTCACAGTTCTGGCTGCTCAGGAGACCATCGACGAAGTCGTCGCAAAACGACTGGAACAGAAACTCAACTTCATGGGCCGCATCCTGGATGACCCAGCCGTACAGAAGCTCTCTGACCTGCAGGAAGAACCCTCAGTGACCGCTGGAATGGATCTGGCCGACATTCGCGCCTTCCTGGATCACCTGGATACGGCCGCCACCCGGTAGTGGTCCGCCGCGAGGTCAGGCCTCCCCCGGGAAGAGGCTGCGAGTGCCGCTGCGATCCGGCGGCCCACCGCCTCAGCTACCGGCGGCGGGAAGGCGTTCCCCACCTGCCGGTACCGAGCAGTCTTCGTTCCGCTGAACCTCCACTCTGGTGGAAAGCCCTGCAGGAGTGCTGTCTGTTCGACCGTCAGCCGTACAGGAAGCTGATCGCCAGGCTGCGGGACCTTGTCAGCAAGGCTGGACCCGTTCACTCCAAGGCGAGCCCATGCCTGGCGGGCCCGGGAAGGTCCCAGGTCAGGCCCGCCGTGCTTCCGGGAACCTCCGCACAGCGTCGGGGCGACCTGGTCCGCACGGACAGCCCAGTCCTCTGCGAGTTCCCAGCCCGCGACCGCCATGGACTCGTAGAGGACCTCTCCCACGGTCGAGGCTGTCCGCCCAGCGCTGTCAGGCTCCGGCCATCGGAAGCGGTCAAAAGCATCCGGCCGCAGGGCCACCAGTACCGCACGGGGGCGGAGTTGCGGGACACCGAAGTCACAGGCCCGCAGCAATCGCCACTCGGCTGCGTAGCCGAGGGCGGCCAGCCGCTCCGTGACGCGCGCCCGGTACCCCTGGAACTTGGCCTGCAGCAGCCCTTTCACGTTCTCGATCATTACGGCCTGAGGGCAGAGCTGCTCGACCAGCGACAGCATCGCCGGAAAGAGATCCCGTTCGTCTGCGGCGCCAAACTGCTGCCCCGCCAGGGAGAACGGTGGGCAGGGAACTCCGCCGGCCAGCAGCTCGACCGCGCGGACCCCTTCGCGGAGCAGAGCTGGTCCGGCTGTCCTGACATCAGCCTCCACCACCCGCCAGCCAGGCCGGTTGTCCCGGAGGGTCGCGCAGGCATCAGGGTCAAGCTCTACAAGTGCCGCATGACCGAATCCAGCTCGTTCCAGCCCCAGCGACTGCCCTCCGGCGCCGGCGCAGACCTCGACGCAAACCGGAGGGGAACGGAATGGAAGCGGCTCATGAGCTGCCTGCGGAGCCTGGTCCAGCCGGGTCGGACTGAGTCTGTCCAGCATCTTGTGATCCCCTGTCCACGTAAGCCGAGTGCGGCTTCCCTGCCAGCGGGACTAAGCTTGCCGTCACTTGCCGGGGCATGGTCCGGCAAGTTGGAATATCCGCTCGCACGGGTGAATCGTCGGTCACCTGAGCGATATACGTGGGGAGTGTCGTCATGGAGCACACCGAGGAAGCACCGGACTGGCGGGATGAGCGGCTCGGCGCACGGATCCGTGTCGCCCTGTGGCTGCGGGACGAGGTCGGCGTCGGCGGTATCTTCACGAAGCAGCAGGTCCGCTCCGCCATCTCCGGAACCGAGCAGGTAGACCGGCGGATGCGCGATCTGCGCCCGGCCGGCTGGGAGATCCGCAACTACCGGGACAAGCCGAGCCTGCAGGCCGACGAGCTCTTCCTGGAGAAGATCGGACTGCCTGTGTGGGAGAAGGAGCACCGGGCCGCCGGCCTGCGGCAGATCAGTGCCAAGACCCGGCGCCTTGTATATGAGCGGGACGGTCATATGTGCCGCCGGTGTGGCGTGGCAGCCGCCGAGGCGTATCCCGACGAACCCGGATCTCACGCCAGGCTCACTCTGGGTCACATCAATCCGCATATTTCCGGCAGTTCGGCGAACCCCGAGGACCTGCTGACGGAGTGCGCCCGCTGCAACGAGCCCGTCCGGCACCTCACCGGCGTCCAGATGGACCGCCAGCAGGTATGGGACCGGGTGAAGGACCTGCCCAACAAGGAACGCCAGACACTGCTCGCCTGGATGATCCACGACGCCAGGGTGGTGAGCGCGACGGAGCGCGCCTGGGGCATGTACCGCCAGCTGCCCGCTGTGGCCCGCGAGGAGATCAAACGGGAGCTCTACGACCTGCTGCGAAGCTGACCACTCTTGTGGGGCATTGTCAGTGACTGTTGGCACAATCCAGCCACAGCGAGCTCATACCCTGCTGTGCATCGCAGGAGGACGTCCGCTCTCTGCGACACTTGGACCTTCAGCATGCAGCAGCCCCAGGAGGACCCCGATGACCACCAGCGAGATGCCGCTGACCTCGATCGAGATCTGCGCCGGCGCTGGAGGACAAGCGGCTGGCCTCCACCGGGCGGGCTTCAAGCACCTCACTCTCGTTGAGATCGACCAGCACGCAGCCGCCAGCCTGAAGAAGAACCTCGATATCCGCAGCGAATGGCAGTGGGAACGGGACAACGGCACCCGCGTTCTCTCCATGGACGTCAAGACGTTCGACCCGGCCGAGGATGTCCGAAAGCTCGCTCCCTATGAGCTTGACCTGCTTGCTGGCGGCGTTCCCTGCCCTCCCTTCTCGGTGGCTGGCAAGCAGCTGGGCCAGGACGACGAACGTGACCTCTTCCCACGGATGCTGGAACTGGTCGCGGAGCTCCAGCCCAAGGCCGTAATGATCGAGAACGTCCGTGGCCTGCTTGAGCCCGCTCACAAGTTCAAGGGCTACCGCGACGAGATCGAGGGCCAGCTCACGAACCTCGGCTACGTGATCTGCGGGTGGAAGGTTCTGGAAGCCGCAGACTACGGCGTTCCCCAGCTCCGCCCGAGGGCCATCCTGGTGGCGATCCACAAGGATCACCTCCTCAACGAGTTCGTCTGGCCTGCCCCTAAGACCGAACAGCTTTCGGTGTTTGCCGCGCTCAACGAATCCATGGAACGCCGGTACCGCCTCGCGATCAGCAACAGCACCAACGAGGAAGAGATCCAGCGGCTGGAGCAGAAGTACCAGGATTGGTGCAAGCGGGCCAGCGAGGGGGGCGTAGCCCCCACTCTCGTCGGCGGCTCCAAGAAGCATGGTGGAGCCGACCTCGGCCCCACCAGGGCAAAAGCCGCGTGGAAGGCCCTTGGGGTCGACGGCCTCGGCGTGGCCAACGATGAGGACAAGACGGTGGACATCGGCCGCGATCTCCTGGCAGAGAACGGTCCGAAGCTCACAGTGGAGCAGGCCGCGATCATCCAGGGCTTCCCCGAGGGCTGGAAGTTCGACGGTGGCAAGACGGCCCGCTACCGCCAGGTCGGAAACGCCTTTCCTCCGCCGGTAGCGGCCGCTGTTGGCAGAAGCATCATCCGTGCCCTCGGCCGCACTCCGGCTCCGGAGCCGGACGAAACCGCCAACGGCTGAACAGCTCAGCCTGGCTAGCCCCCTGCTCAGCACCTGCAACCAGCCGCCCCGGCCCCAGGAGCACACGATGACGAAGATCCCCACCACAACGGTCGCCGCCGCCGGGCTGGTCGGCGGGTACGGCGTGGCGCGCTGGAGTGGCCGGCGGGAGCTCGGGGGTGTGGTGCTGGCGGCTGCGGGGGCCACGGCGGCGGTGGGGTGGCGGCGGCAGGCGGGGCTGGGGACCGCTGCCGCGCTGACCGGTCTGTACGTGGCGGCGTTCGGGGGGTCGCACCCGCTCGCGAAGAAGGTCGGCGCGTGGCCGGCGGTCTTCGCCGTGACGGGCGTCGTGGCGGCCGCCTCCGCCGCCACCGCCGCCAGGCGGCGGTAGGCGGCAGACGGCCGTACGCGGCAGGCGCCAGGCGCCCGGCCGGGCGCCTCAGCCGCCGAAGCGGGCCTCGAACGCGGCCCGGTTCGCCGAGACCGGGGTGCGGTCCCAGACCGCGAAGACCACCCGCTCGAAGCCCGCGCCGTACGCCCCGAGCGCCAGCTCGAACGCCTCGGCGACCTGGGCCGGGTCGTTGCGGAAGACTCCGCACCCCCACGCCCCGAGCACCAACTCCCGGACGCCGTGAGCGGAAGCGACCGCCAGCACCATCGCGGCACGCTCCGCCAACTCCGCCCGGACGTCCACCCCGGCGCCTTCCGAATGCAGTGCCAGCTGGCCCGCGTTGGGTGCAGGCGAGGTCAGGAACGCGACGGGGTAGGGCCGTTCGAGCAGCTCACCCCGGTCGTCGCGGATCACCGGCACGTCCGGGGAGAAGATCACCCGGTGGCTGTACCGGAGGTCCGCCGAGGCCCGGTGCGCTTCGTAGTAGTCAGGGGCTTCGAGCAGGCACCGGTACAGCAGCGCGCTGCGGCAGAGGTCCTCCTCCTGCGCCTTGGCTCCCCGCAGGTACCCTCCGCCGGGGTTGCGCGCGGACGCGAAGTTGAGCACTCCGACGCGCCCTCCCGCCCCCGCACGCACACCCGCGCTCTCGTACAACCGGTGCGCGGCCTGCATGCTGCCCTCGGCCGTCACCTCGACCCGCCCGGTGAACGCCCCGCCCACCGCGCCCGGCACGGCGTCCCCCGGCGCGTACGAGACCGTCCCGGTCCGGGCCGCCGCCAGCAGTACGCCGACCTCGACCGGGGAGCCGGCGGGCGAACGGTAGCTCCCGCGCTCGGCGATCTCCTCGTTGACGACGGCCACTTGGTGCATTCTGCTGCTCATTCCGGTGACGGTACGTCACTCCCGCCGGACCGACCAGAGGTTTCCGCACAGACGCCGACGGGCCCGCCCCACCGAAGTGGAGCGGGCCCGGATCAGGGACTAACGAGCGTCAGCTCTTCCAACGCGGCTTGCGGTCGCCGCCACCGAAGGAGCTGCCGCCACCGCGGTTGTCACGGTCACCGCCGAAGGAACGGCCGCCACGGTCGTCGCGGTTGCCGTAACCACCACCGGCGCCACCGGCGCCACCCGCCGGACGGCCACCGGAACGGTGGTCGTCGCGACGCGCGAACGGACGGCTGGCACTGCCGCCACCGCGGTTGTCACGGTCACCGAAGGACGGACGGTCACCGAAGGAGCGGGCCGGACGGTCATCGCGGTTGAAGCCGCCACCCTGCGGACGCCCACCACGGTCGTCACGGTTGAAGCCGCCGCCACGGTTGTCGCGGTCGCCACCGAAGGAGCGGGCCGGACGGTCGTCGCGGTTGAAGCCGCCACCCTGCGGACGCCCACCACGGTCATCGCGGTTGCCGTAACCACCACTGGCACCGCCACGGTTGTCGCGGTCGCCACCGAAGGAGCGGGCCGGACGGTCGTCACGGTTGAAACCACCCGAACGGGCCGGACGGTCGTCGCGGTTGAAACCGCCACCCTGCGGACGCCCACCACGGTCATCGCGGTTGCCGTAACCACCAC
>NZ_BAAANT010000009.1:144631-220667 GCF_039529945.1 Kitasatospora kazusensis
CGGTCGTCGCGGTTGAAACCGCCACCCTGCGGACGCCCACCACGGTCATCGCGGTTGCCGTAACCACCACTGGCACCGCCACGGTTGTCGCGGTCGCCGTAGGAGGGGCGCTCGGTGCGCGCCTCGCGGTAGGCCGGGGTGCGCTCGGCCTCGAAGGCCGGGGCGGTCGGCTCGGTCACGGCCTCGGCCGAACCGGCCTCCGCCGCGTCGCCCGAGGTCTCGGCCGGGGCCTCGTCCTCGATGCCCAGCTCGGCACGCTCACGGGCGGCGCGGGCCGCGAGGCGGTCGGCCTCCTCGCGCAGCTCGGTGGCGCGGCGCTGCGCGCGCTCCAGCTGCTTGGTCATGTCGGCGATCTCACGCTCGGCGGCACCGGCGATGCCGGCGGCGCTCTCGGCCTGGACCTCGATCAGCGAGCGGGCGCCGGTGATCCGGGCCACCTCGGGGTCGAAGGCGTGGTCGAGGATGTGACGGCCGGCGTCGACGCCCGCGTCCTCCATCAGGCGGAAGACGCCGCGGCGCTGGTGCGGCAGCACCAGGGTGACGACGGTGCCGGAGCGGCCGGCGCGGGCGGTACGGCCCGAGCGGTGCAGGTAGTCCTTGTGGTCACCGGCCGGGTCGACGTTCAGGACCAGGTCGATGCCGTCCACGTGGATGCCACGCGCGGCGACGTCGGTCGCGACGACGACGTTGACGTAGCCGTCCTTGAAGTCGCCCAGCACCCGGGTGCGGGCGCCCTGGGTCATGCCGCCGTGCAGCGCGTCGGCCTTCACGCCGGCCTCGATGAGCTGCTCGGCGACGCGGTCGGCGCCCATCTGGGTGCGGACGAAGATGATCGTCCGGCCCTTGCGGGCGGCGATCGCGTTGGTGATCGGCGCCTTGTCCTTGGGCTTCACCACGAGGATGTGGTGGCTCATGGTGGTGACGGCGCCCTGGGCCGCGTCGACCTCGTGGGTGACCGGGTTGGTCAGGTAGCGCTTGACCAGGCCGTCGATCTCGTTCTCCAGCGTGGCGGAGAAGAGCAGGCGCTGACCGTCGGTCGGCACCTGGTCGAGGATCTCGGTGACCTCGGGCAGGAAGCCCATGTCGGCCATCTGGTCGGCCTCGTCGAGGACGGTGATCTGGACGTCCGCGAGCTTGGCGGTGCCACGGTTGATCAGGTCACGCAGGCGGCCGGGGGTGGCGACGAGGACGTCGACACCGCGCTCCAGCGCGTAGATCTGGTTGGACATCGAGGTGCCGCCGCAGACGACCTTGAGCTTGAGGCCGAGCACCGAGCCGAACGGCTCCAGCGCGTCGGCGACCTGCATGGCCAGCTCGCGGGTCGGGACCAGGATCAGGCCGCGGGGGTGCTTGGGCTTGGTGCGCTCACCCTGTGCGAGGCGGGTGAGCAGCGGGAGGCCGAAGCTCAGGGTCTTGCCGGAGCCGGTACGGCCACGGCCCAGCACGTCCTTGCCGGCCAGGGCGTCCGGGATGGTCGCGGCCTGGATCGGGAAGGGGGTGGTGACGCCCTTCTTGGCGAGGCAGCGCACGACGTCGTCGTGCAGGCCCAGGTCGCCGAAGGTGATGGTCGGCTCGGCGGGCTCGACGTCCTCGTCCGCCTCGAAGGCGTCGTCGGCGTCGACCGCGTCGTCAGCGGCGTCGAAGGAGTCGGTGGGGTCGATCAGTTCGGCACTCTCGACGGCCTCAGCGGCGGCGTCGGTGGTGTCGAGGGTGGTCGGGACATCGGCGTCCGAACCGCTCGCGGGCATGGCGAAGCGGTCGTCGTCAACGAGAGACATGCAAAACCTTCCGGAAGTGGCACGCGCCTAAGTCCGGGGTTCTGTTACACAACCGCCTCTATGCGGTCAGCCACGGATCGCCGGAACGCGCCAAGGGCGCCAAGGGAAAAGGGCGCCAGACAAATGAATCATACGAACGATCTACCACCATAGGCGAACCTAGGGATCAAAGGCAAATCTGCTGGCCAGGCCATTAATGACCAGCCGCTCCCCCCGAGGGTACTGCCGATCCGGCGCTACTGGGAGAGGGAGCCGGTGCGGCCGACCCGGAGGGGGCCGCCGAAGCACTGGGGGCGGCGCTCGCCGAGGGCTCCGCGGAGGCGGACGGGCTGGCGGCCGGGGAGCCGGGGGCGGCGTGCGAGGCGGACGGGTGCGCGACCGCACTGGCGCTCGGCACGGGCGGCTGCGCGCCGGGCACCCCGCCGGCCACGGGCGGGGTCGCCCCGGGGCCGGCGGCGGGAACGGCCGGAGCGGAGCCGCTGGGCGCGGCGGCCTCCGAGGCGCCGGCGGAGGCGCCCGGGGCCGAGGTCGAGCGCTCCTGGCGCTGACCGCCACCGCCGTGCCCGCCGCCGGGCGCGGCCCCGGCGGTCCGGCCGATCACCCCGCCCTGCCCGACCGGCTGGATGGCGGGCTGCTGGTCGGAGGAGCTCGCCCCGACCGACATGCAGCCCGCCAGGCCCACCCCGGCCAGCGCCAGCAGCACCCCGCCGGCCACCCGCGCCCGCGCCCGGCCCCGCAGCCGGGGCCCGCCCTCCGCACGGGTCTGCACCGCCGGGACCGAACGAGTCGTACGAACCGCCATCACGCGCGCTACCTCTCCTGCCCGCCCCGCCAGGGACGGCCGCCACCGGCAGACCGAGCGGCGCACGCTGGTCCCACGGAGCCGCTTTCGGTGCCCAACGCGCGGGTGGCACCCCCGGACACGGGCGACGGCCCGCCAATCGGCCCACCGCCGCCACCCGGGGGCCGCTCGGAGGCCCGCTGCTCGGAGCCGCCCTGAGCCACTAGGCGCCCCGCCGCTACCGGCCGGGCTCCGGCGGCCGGGGGCGGTAGACCTCGCACGCGTCGAGGACGACCAGACCCTCGCCCTCGGCCCCGACCAACTCGTCCAGCTGCGGCAGGAACGCCCGGACCCGCTCGGCGGCGTCCACGATCACCACCGACACCGGCAGGTCCCCGCTCAGCGAGAGCAGCCGCACGGTGTGGACGGGCGAGGAACCGCCGTACCCCTCGATCCCCCGGAAGACGCTCGCCCCGGCGAGGCCGGCGGCGTGGGCCCGGTGCACGATCTCGGAGTAGAGCGGCCGGTGCCGCCAGGTGTCGTTCTCGCCGACGAGGACCGTCAGCCGCAGCGCACCGCCCGTCAACCTGGTCATGTCACTCTCCGACTGCTCCGACCGTCCGAGAACCCGCACTCCAGTGAATCACCGGAGCCGATCACCTGGCATACCGTCACCCGGCACCCGACAATGGGGCGGTGGACATGACCCGGGACGAGTTCGAAACGCTGGTCGCCGACGCCCTCGACCAGATCCCCCCGCAGCTCGCGGCCATGATGGACAACGTCGCGGTCTTCGTCGAGGACGAACCGGCCCCGGAGGACCCCGAACTGCTCGGCCTGTACGAGGGCACACCGCTCACCGAGCGCGGCGAGTGGTACGCCGGGGTCCTGCCCGACCGGATCATCATCTACATGGGCCCGACCCTCCGGCACTGCACCGGCTACGAGGAGACCGTCGCGGAGGTCCGGACCACCGTGATCCACGAGGTGGCCCACCACTTCGGCTTCGACGACCACGAGCTGCACGATCTCGGCTGGTCCTGACCGCCGACCACCACCGGGGCCCGCCACCGCTGGCCGCCGAGGGCCAGACGCGGACCCGGTGCGAGCCCGACGCGGGGCCCGCATCGGGCCGCCGTGCAGGCCGCCGCCCGCACGGCCGAAACCGTTTTGGCGTTCCCACCCCACATCCCATATGCTTCTCACGTCCCCGACCGCTGGAAGCCAGCCGGGCGGGCCGCAAGCCCTCATCGTCTAGTGGCCCAGGACGTCGCCCTTTCAAGGCGGTAGCACGGGTTCGAATCCCGTTGGGGGCACGGCAGTAAAGTCTTTACCTGTAGTAAAGTCAGCGTCGCAAGATGCTGAGGCGGATAAGATCCGCACGAGGTCCTGTGGAGCAGTTGGTTAGCTCGCCACCCTGTCAAGGTGGAGGTCGCGGGTTCAAGTCCCGTCAGGATCGCTCGCCTCGCAAGAGGCGGTGCAGTACGGCCAGGTAGCTCAGTTGGTACGAGCGCCCGCCTGAAAAGCGGGAGGTCGCCGGTTCGACCCCGGCCCTGGCCACAGCTGCTGAACAGCGAAAATCCCCCGGTGAGATCGCTCATCGGGGGATTTTTCATTCCCCCGTGCACCAACCGGTACGCCGAGGCCTGGGCGAGCCGGTCGCTCAGCTGCCCCGAGGGTCTCCCGCCATTTCCGTTGATCGCCGCCAAGACCGCCGCCCCAGCCGGGTTCGGCTCGGGAGCGGCGGCCTGGAGGTCGTCGGCGTTCAGGCAAGGCGGAGGTGAAGAAGAAGACCGGTACCCAGCCGTCCAGGGAGCCCTGCGGGGTGCAGCCGAGGAGCCCGGCGGTGGCGAGCAGGTTGGTGGTGGTCCCGAGCAGGGCGACCAGCGGTTCCTGGGGGGCGAGCATCAGCAGGGCGAAGCCGAGCGTGAGGATGACGCAGACCAGCGGGGTCCTGGTGTCGAGGGCGGCCTGTAGGTCGAGGTTCTCCACGGCGGCGCCGCCGACCATGGCACGGGCGGGCAGGTGGTCGCGCAGTTCGGCGACGGTGGCCTTGAGGGCGGGGTCGGAGGGGTCGGTACCGGGGACGGCCTGGATCAGGGTGTAGCCGGAGTGGTCGGCGGCGGCCTGCTCCTGCCGTGCAACGTCGTCGTGCGGCGCGACGGTGACCACACCCTCGTCCAGGCCCTCGACCCACAGGCCATGGTCGCCCTCACCGGCCTGCCCGAGCTCCAGTCCGTGGCCGACGAGGCCGCCGCCCGCCTGGGCGCCGCTCTGGCTTCACTCGCCTGAGCCCGGCCGACCCCGCCGCAGGCCCCGGGCTCCGGACGCCGGATCGGCCTCACCTCGGGCGGCCCCGTCGCACCCTCACAGGGAGGTGCCGGCCGGGCCGGGCAAGTGACCGCCGTCGGCGGAGTGTCGACTCCATCATGCCTGATCAGGGGTCATGGCGGTAGGACGGAGAGCACCCGTCTTCGCCCTTGTCCCCGCACCCCGGCGGCCCGCAGACTCAACGTCATCCACTTCCCCGGCTCACGTGCCGGCACCCGCCCTCGGGAGCCGGCACGTACGTCGTGCTGCCCCGCCGCCGGCGGGCGGCCCCGGGCGGAAGTGACCGGACGAGGGGGCAACGATGGATCAGGACACCGTACTTCGGGCCAAGGTGAAGCTGCTCGGCACCAATCGGCGGGTGCTGCGCGGGCCGGATGCGCTGTGGGTATACCGGGTACTGACCCAGGTCAGCCCGGAGGTCTACGGGTCGAAGCTCGCCTACGTGCTGGTGGAGGCCAGCCGCTCGCACGGGCTTCGCGAACTCCCGGGCCATCGCCGTGAGTTGCTGGAGGAGGCGGTGGCCGTGGCCGGGGCCCTGGACGCCGTGAACCCGTTCCGCGCCATGGTGCTCGCCCGAGCGGTCGAGGCCCTGCGGCAGGAGTCGAGCACTCCGTAGCGTCCCCGGCGCCCCGAGCGTCCCCGGCAACCGAGTACGGCCGGGGACGCCGGGCCGGGCCGGGCCACGCGGGACCGGACCGGGCCGGGCCGGGCCACCGGCCGGTCGCGGCGCGGGCCCGCACCTCCCGCACCTCCCGCAAAAGTCATGGCGCGTTCCACCGGATGCCCGCCCAGCGAGCCGGATCACCACGGGTGGTCGACACTGCGTCAGGGGGGCACCCAACTCGCCCTGGAGGACCTGTCGTGAGACTTCGAACGAGCCTTGCCTGCACCGTCGCCGCCCTCAGCTTCGCCGCCATGGCCGGCGGCGGGGCCGGTGCGGCCCAAGCCGCCGCACCCCGGACGGCCCTGGCCCCGGTCGGCTCGGCCGTCCCGGCCGGGGCCGGGCTGCGGGCGTCGGCGGTGCGCGCGCAACTCACCCTGGCGCAGCTCACGGACAAGGTCCTGGCGCAGGTGAAGGCGCAGTACCCGACGGTGACCACGCTCATGCTGGCGAGCGGCGAAGCTCCCGGCGGCCCCACCACCGACATGGCGCAGGTCACCCAGTGGGAGTTCGTCGTCAACAACACCGCCCAGGGACCGGTCGGCAGCGTGGACGTCGAGGCCGACCTCGGCGGCACGGTCTCCGGCATCACCACGCACGCTCAGCGGTGGGGCGGGGTCCTGCCAATCACCCTGCCGATCACGATGGACCCGACCGAGGCCTACGGCATCGTGGCGACGGCCGGGCACCCCGGCCCCTACCAGTTCGTCGCGCTGGTCAAGCCACTGGTGGCCGGTCCGCACCTGCAGTACCACTTCTCCAACGTCCGCGGCGGCAACCAGGGTTACTCCGTCAACACGGACGAGCCCCACACGGTCTCCCCCATCGGCGGCGGTGCCACCCTCGGCGCACCCGAGCCGCCGGAGTGCTGACGCAGCACTGACACGTGCATTCGCTCCGGAGTTCGACATCGGAACCGTACCTCCGGACCTCGTCAGGCTGGCAAGCGCATTTTCATGGATGTGACCTGGGTCACATTTCGACGTATTGGCCCTTCTACTCGCCCGCTCTTTCGGGCGAGTAGAGGACGAGGGGAAGGCGAATAGAACAACCGGGCAGGATGGTCTTCGTGCCGAGAAAACCCGGTGCACCGTTCACGGGGGATGTGGCAGTGCACCGGGGCGGCATCCCCGCCGTACCGTGCACCGGCGAGGTACACCGCGCCCGCCGGCCGGTGCACCCGCCGCTCTCACGGAGCGCGGGCGGCCGCCGGCCGGACGGTTGCGGCGGAGGTGACCGCGCCCGGCGCCGGAGCGGGCGGACCACCCGGGCCGGTGAGCGCCGCGGCCCGGGCGTGTTTCCCCGCCGTTGCCCTTACTGCCGCCCGGCCCGGCCACCCGCGTCACCGCGGACGGCCCCGCGGCCACGCCGCGCCCACCTGCCGGGTGGCCGGCCGAGCCGGGAACGGACGGGCCCCGGAGAAGCCGGGTCAGGCGGAGAAGGAACCCCGGGAGGCCGAGCCCGGAGAAGATCCGTTAGCAGTGTGTTAGCCGCCCATGGGGCCGGTCCGAAAGGATCGGATCCGGCGGGATGAAGTCCTCGCAACCGGACAAACCTCCTCGCCCGGCAACGCTGTACCAATGGGGGCTCCCTTGCATTACGGAATTCTCGGTTCACTGGAAATCCACTCCGACGGACGGCTCGTCGACGTGGTCCGCCCACGGCGGCGGGCGGTACTCGCCTTCCTCCTCCTGCACGCCAACCGCCGGGTGGGGACCGACCAACTGGTCGACGCCCTCTGGGCGGAGGCGGCGCCGCGGACCGCCCGGGCGCAGGTGCACTCGGCCGTCTCGGCGCTGCGCGGCGGACTGCCCGCGGTGATCGCCGAACGGCTCTCCTCGGAGCCGGCCGGCTACCGGCTGAGCGTCGAGGAGGAGGAACTCGACGCGACGGCCTTCAGCAGCCGGCTCGCCGCGGCGCGGGAGCTGGTCGACCGCGACGAGCGGGACGGTGCGGTGCTGCTGCTCCGGGAGGCCCTCGGCATGTGGCGCGGGGTGGCGCTGGACGGGGTGGACGCTCCGTTCGCGGAGCCGGCCCGCGTCCGGCTGGAGGAAGAACGCTTCGTCGCCTACGAGTTGCTGGCCGACCTGGAGATGCTGGCCGGGCGGCACCTGGAGCTGGTGCCCGACCTGACCGCGCTCCTGAACAGGTACCCGGCCCGCGAGTCGATCACCGAACGGCTGGCCATGGCGCTCTACCGGAGCGGGCGCCAGGCCGACGCACTGAGCGTGCTCCGCGGGTCGCGCGAGGTGCTGGCCGAGGAGTACGGGCTGGACCCGGGGCCCGGCCTGGCCGATCTGGAACTGGCCGTGCTGCGCGGTGAACCCGGGCTGTGGGTCCCGCCGCACCGGCCGGCCGCCGTACTGACGGCACCCGTCGGCCACCGGGCACCGACCGCCGCCCGGCCGGCCGACGCGGCACCCGCCACCACGCCCGCAGCCGACGCACCGCCGGCCGACGCCGGGCGGCAGAGCCCCCGGCCGGCCCAGGTCCCCGGGCCGACGGCCGGGTTCGTGGGCCGGGGGCGCGAGCTGGCCGCACTCGACCGGCTGCTCGACCCCGGACCCGATGCGGCGCGGATCGCCGTGCTCAGCGGACCGGCCGGCTCGGGCAAGACCTCGCTGGCCCTGCGCTGGGCCCACGGCAACGCCGACGCCTTCCCCGACGGCGAGCTCTTCGTCGATCTGCACGGGTACGACGCGGCGGACCCGGAGCTCCCCGGCCGGGTGCTGGAGCGGTTCCTCCTCGCCCTCGGCGTCCCCGGCGCCCGGATCCCGGCCGATCTCGCGCAGCGCGAGGACCTGTACCGGTCCTGCACGGCCGGCCTGCGGGTGCTGGTGGTGCTCGACAACGCCCAGGACTACCAGCAGATCCGTCCGCTGCTGCCGGGGTCGGCGCTCTGCCGCACCCTGGTGACCAGCCGGAGCAGGCTGAGCAGGCTGGTGGCCGGGACCGGCGCCGCCGCCGTCCCGCTCACCGTGTTGACGCCCGAGGAGTCGGTCGAGGTCATCGGCCGGATCGCCGGCGCCGAGCGGGTCGCGGCAGCACCGGACGCGGCTCGCGAGCTGGCCCGGCTGTGCGGCGGCCTGCCGCTGGCCCTGCGCATCGCGGCGGCCCGGCTGGCCGCCGAGCCCAGTACCCCGCTCGCCCGGCTCGCCGCCGAACTCGCGCCGGAGGAGGACCGGTTGGCCGGGCTGGAGCTGCCTGGCGACGACCGCACCCTGTCCGGGTCGCTCGACCACACGCTCCGGCGGCTGACCGCCGAGCAGGCCCGGCTGCTGCACCTGCTCAGCCTCCACCCCGGCCCGGGCCTGTGCCTGGCGGCGGCCGGGGCACTGGCCGGGGCGCTGACCGGGGCGCCGGAGGCCTCGTCCGCGCTCCGACTGCGCCGGTCACTGCGGGCGCTGGAGGAGATCCACCTGCTGGACCAGGTCGCCGAGGACCGGTTCGCGATGCACGAGCTGGTGCGGCTGCACGTCCGCCGGTCCGGCGGGCTCCCGCCGTCCGAGCGGGCGCCCGCGCTCGACCGGATGTCCGACTGGTACGTCCGGCGGGCGGGCGCGGCGACCCGGCTGCTCGGCCCGGGGGCCGTGGAGCCGGAGGCCGTGGAGCCGGGTACCGCGGAGCCGGGGGCCGAGGCGGCTCCCTTCGAGAACCCGGCGCAGGCGGCGGTCTGGTTCGAGCGGGAGACGGCGAACCTGACCACGCTGATCCAGCTGGCGGCCACCCGGGGCGACCACCAGGTGGTCGGCCGGCTGTCCTCCGCCGTGTCGGCCTACCTGATGCGAAGCCACCACCCGGACGTCTTCACCACCGCCGAGGTGCTGGCCGGAGGCCTGGCAGCCGTCTGACCGGCCCGTCCGGCGGCGACACCGTCCGGCAGCGGCCGTGCTCAGCCGCCGGACGCGGTCGGCCGCCGGACGTCGTCAGTCGCCGGACGTGGTCAGCCGCCGGCCGGTGCGGTCTTGCCCGGCGCCTGCTGGGCGGCCGCGCCCCGGGCGGTGCCGCGCAGCAGTTGGCGGCGGTTGCGGACGACCCGGTGCACCCGCTGCAGCGCGACGAAGGCGTCCATCCGGTTCGCCAGGGTCAGCCGGTACTTCAGCCGGAGCTGGGAGTTCAGGGCGCCGATCTGCTCGGGGCCGATCGCGCGGAGCAGCCGGCCGACGTGCTGCCGGTAGGCCTCGCGGTACGCCCGGTCGCCGTCCGGCACCGACCAGAAGAACATCGGGATCTCCTCGACGAGGCTGTTCTCGTCGTACGAGCGGAGGTACTCGCGGAACTTCGGCTCCGGGCGGGCGAGCAGCCACTCGCGGACCAGCTCCATCGACCTGACCCGGTCGACCAGGCCCCTGGGGTCGGTCTTGCGCTGGGTGATCGACACCTCGCCGTCCTCGCGCACCCGCCAGTGGTAGACCGGCTCGGAGAGCACGTCCACGCTGGTGGCCAGGAAGTGGTGCGGCACGCTGACCGGCGCGTCCTCGTACAGGATGCCCTCGGGGTAGTGCACGCCCGCCGCCTCGAAGAAGCTGCGGCGGTAGACCTTGTTCCAGGCGGTGCGGTCGGTGACCAGGGACGGGATCTCGGTCACGTGGGTCTTGAGCCGGGTCTCCCGGAACGGCTTGCGGTGGGCGTGCGACGGGGAGTACCCGGACGTGCGCAGCCGCAGCGCGTTGCCGGTGGCGAAGTCCGACCCGGTCTCGTCCAGGGTGCGGATCATCAGCTCGTACGCGCCGGGCGGCAGGGTGTCGTCGCTGTCCACGAAGGCCAGGTACTCGGAGTCCGGGCCGAGGTGCCGGCAGCCGGTGTTGCGGGCCGCCCCGAGGCCCTTGTTCTCCTGCCGGACCAGCCGGAAGCGCGGGTCCCCCGCGGCGAACGCCTCGGCTATCGCCGCGCTGCCGTCGGTCGATCCGTCGTCGACCATGACGCACTCGAACGCGCCGAAGGTCTGGGCGGCGATCGAGTCGAGGCACTCCTGGAGGTAGCGCTCGACGTTGTAGACCGGGACGACGACGGAGAGGCGGGAGGCCATCGGCTGCGCTTCCTTTCGATCAGGGGAGCACGAACGGTCCGGATTCGATCACCGGGGATGAGCGGGGCCAAGTGTGCGGGCCCGAGGCTGCCGCCGGGGAAACGGGAGGTGTCCACGAGGTGCCGGCCGGCTGTGCCCGGGCCCATCCTTCCAGCGCTCCCCCTGGTACGCCTAGGGAACCGGTGAATCTCATGATCCGGAGCGGACGGCGCACGCCTCGTCGTAGCGGCGCGCGGTCAGCCGGGCGACCGCGTCGTGGTCGCCGAGCGGTGCGGCGGACCAGCGGGCGCCGGCCGCCTCGGCGCGGCGGGCGAAGTGGCCGGGGCCGAGCAGGTATCCGGCCAGCGCGACGCGCCGGTGGCCGGCCGCGCGCAGCTCCGCGACGGCCTGGGCCGGGGTCGGGCCCGCCGCGCACAGGAAGGCCGGGACGACCGGCTGCCGGGCCGCCAGCCGACGGGTCAGCAGCCGGGCCATCGCCGCGGTGTCGGCGTTGGCGGCCGGGTCGGTAGAGCCGGCCGCCGCGAGCACCACCGGGCCGTCGCCCGGCCGCCAGCCGGTCCGGGCCAGCCGGTCCGCGAGGGCGTCGGCGAGCAGCGGGTCGGGCCCGAGCGCGCGGGCGAGCCGGGCCCGCAGGTGGGGCGCGCCGGCCAGCGCCGCCGGGATGTCCACCCGGACGTGGTACCCGGCGCCCAGCAGCAGCGGCACCAGCACCACGTCGCCGGTCAGCCCGGCGAGCGCCTCGGGCAGCGAGGGACGGACGAGGTCGAGGAAGCAGCACTCGACCCGCAGCTCGGGGCGCAGCGCCCGGACCCGGTCGAGCAGCGCCCGGGTCGCGGCGACGCCCTGCGCGTCGCGGGTGCCGTGCGCGACGGCCAGCAGCGTGGGCGCGGCACCCGGCGTGGTCGCGGCACCCGGCGTGGTCGCGGCACCCGGCGTGGGAACAGCCGGCAGCGCGGGGCCGGCCGCCGGCGTGGGGGCGGCCGCCCCCGTCCCGGCGGTCATCCGGCCGCCAGCCGGTAGCCGCGCTTGGGGACGGTACGGATCAGGTCCCCGTGCGGGCCGAGGACCGCCCGCAGCCGCGCCACCGCCGCCTCCACCGCGTGCTCGTCCGCGCCCGAGTCGGCCCAGACCCGGCGCAGCAGCTCGGCCCGGCTCAGCACCCGGCCGGGCTGCTCGGCCAGTGCCCGGAGCAGCGACGCGCCCTTGGGTGAGAGCCAGTAGCTCTCGGCGTCGACCAGCAGGGCGTTGCCCTGGAGCACCAGTACCCGCCCGGACAGGGTCAGCTGCCGTCTGGAACGGGTGGGGAGCACCTCGGTCAGGGTCCGGACCAGTGCGCCGAGCCGGCCGCGCTCGGGCCAGATCACCGGCAGGCCGACCTCGGTGAAGGGCCGCGCGCAGACCGGGCCGACGCAGACCGGCAGCACGTCCCCGCGCAGGGCGTCCAGCGTGGCGGGCAGCAGGCCCGCCGCGGCCGCCGTCTCCAGAAAGGCGGTGATCGCCGGGGCGCTGGTGAAGGTCAGCGCGTGCACCTCGCGGCGTACGGTCTGCTCCACCAGCTTCAGCAGCGCCGCCGGGTCCTCCGGCGGGGCCCAGTGGTAGACCGGCACGGAGATCACCTCGGCGCCGCGCTCGCGCAGGGCCGCCGCGAAGGCGTCCAGTGGTACGCCGTGCTCCTGGACGGCGATCCGGCGGCCGGCCAGCGGGCGGGCCAGCAGCCAGGTGAGCAGTTCGTCGGTGGCCTCGGAGCCGGGCGAGAAGCCCTCGTCGAGTCCGCTGGCCCGGACCGCGCCGGTCGCCTTGGGGCCCCGGGTGAGCACCACCGCGCTCCGGCAGGCCTCGGCGAGCGCCGCGCCCCGGCCCCAGCCGTCGGCCGCGCTCATCCAGCCGCGCCAGCCGACACCGGTGGTGGCGACGACGTAGTCCAGCGGGGCGGTCAGGCACGCCTCGGTGGCCCGGCGCAGCGCGATGTCGTCCTCCAGCGGCATGATGCGCAGCGCCGGCGCCTCGACCACCCGGGCGCCGCGCCGGCTGAGCAGGGCGACCATCTCGTCGCGGCGGCGCGCGGCGGTGACCCCGATCGTGAAACCGGTCAGCGGGCCCTGGTGCTCGGTGGTGGTTCTCATAACCCGCAGGGTCCGGGGGCCAGGTTTCGGCGGCGTTGCCCGGCGGTCTCGTCGGCGTAAGCGAATCACCCCCTCGTGTTACGCGGATGTCCGCCCGCGCACCTGGGGCCGCCGGGGATGTGAGGGACGTGTACCCCGGGCGCAACACGGGTGACCCGGTGACGAAACGCCCACCGGTCATGGTCGTCCCCATGGCGGCCACGACCGACACTCCCCGCACCTGATCACCTCCACCAGCTGAGGAGACCGAAGATGACGACGCATCACCGGCCGAAGGACGTGATCCTGGTCGGACACGGCATGGTCGGCCAGCGGTTCCTGGAGGCGCTGGTCGAACAGCCCGGGGCGGCCGACTGGCGCGTCACCGTGCTCGCCGAGGAACCCAGGCCCGCGTACGACCGGGTCCAGCTCACCTCCTGGTTCTCCGGCCGGACGGCCGAGGAACTGTCCCTCTGCCCGCCCGGGTTCCTGGCCGAGCACGGCATCGAGCTGCGGCTCGGCGACCCGGTGGCCGCGGTCGACCGCGCCGCCCGGACGGTCACCACCCGCGCCGGGCACACCCTGTCCTACGACGCGCTGGTGCTCGCCACCGGCTCGTACCCCTTCGTCCCGCCGGTGCCCGGCCACGACGCCGACGGCTGCCACGTCTACCGCACCATCGAGGACCTGGAGGCGATCCGGGCCGGCGCCGAGGGAGCCCGGGTCGGCGCGGTGGTCGGCGGCGGGCTGCTCGGCCTGGAGGCGGCGGGCGCGCTCCGGGCGATGGGCCTCGACACCCACGTGGTCGAGTTCGCGCCGCGCCTGATGGCGTTGCAGATCGACGAGGGCGGCGGCGCGCTGCTGCGCCGCAAGATCGAGGAGCTGGGCGTCACGGTGCACACCGGCGCCGGCACCCAGCGGGTCGAGACCACCGCCGACGGCCGGGTCCGGGCGATGGCCCTCTCGGACGGCCGCGAGCTGGCCGCCGACCTGGTGGTCTTCTCCGCCGGGATCCGCCCGCGCGACCAGCTGGCCCGGGACTGCGGCCTGCCGGTCGGCGAGCGCGGCGGGATCGTGGTGGACGAGCACTGCCGCACCGAGGACCCGCACGTCTGGGCGGTCGGCGAGTGCGCGCTGGCGGCCGACGGACGGGTCTACGGCCTGGTCGCCCCCGGCTACGCGATGGCCGAGACGGCCGCCCGCGCGCTGGCCGGCCTGCCGGGCGGGTTCACCGGCGCCGACACCTCCACCAAGCTCAAACTGCTGGGCGTGGACGTGGCCAGCTTCGGCGACCCGCACGGCACGGCCGAGGGCGCGCTGGAGGTGCTGTACAGCGACAGCCGCTCCGGCGTCTACAAGAAGCTGGTCATCGGCCGGGACGGCGCGCTGCTCGGCGGCGTGCTGGTCGGCGACACCGAGGCGTACGGCGTGCTGCGCCCGCTCGCGATCGGCGGCAAGCCGCTCCAGGTCGCGCCGGAACAGCTGGTGCTGCCCGCCGGGTTCGCGCCGGGCGGGCCGGTGGCGCTGCCGGACGACGCAGTGGTCTGCTCCTGCCACAACGTCAGCAAGGCCGCGATCCGCTCCGCCGTCGCCGACCAGGGCTGCGGCAGCGTCGCCGAGGTCAAGAAGTGCACCAAGGCCGGTACCGGCTGCGGCAGTTGCGTCAAGCTGCTCGGCACCATCGTGACCGAGGAGCTCGAAGCGGCCGGGGTCAGCGTCGACACCGGGCTGTGCGAGCACTTCGCGCACACCCGCTCGGAGCTGTACGAGATCGTCCGGTTCAAGGGCCTGACGAGCTTCTCCGAGCTGCTGGCGCGGCACGGCACCGGCGAGGGCTGCGACGTCTGCAAGCCGGCCGTGGCCTCGATCTTCGCGAGCCTGGGCAACGGCCACATCCTGGACGGCGAACAGGCCGCGCTCCAGGACACCAACGACCACTTCCTGGCCAACCTCCAGCGCAACGGCTCGTACTCGGTGGTGCCGCGCATCCCCGGCGGCGAGATCACCCCCGAGGGCCTGATCACCATCGGCGAGATCGCCCGCGACTACGGCCTCTACACGAAGATCACCGGCGGCCAGCGGATCGACCTGTTCGGCGCGAGCGTGGACCAACTGCCGCCGATCTGGCAGCGGTTGGTGGACGCGGGCTTCGAGTCCGGCCACGCGTACGGCAAGTCGCTGCGCACCGTGAAGTCCTGCGTCGGCGAGACCTGGTGCCGGTACGGGGTGCAGGACTCGGTCGGGCTCGCCATCGAACTGGAGCTGCGCTACCGGGGGTTGCGCTCGCCGCACAAGCTCAAGTCGGCGGTCTCCGGCTGCGCCCGCGAGTGCGCCGAGGCGCAGAGCAAGGACTTCGGCATCATCGCCACCTCCACCGGGTGGAACCTGCACGTCGGCGGCAACGGCGGGATGACCCCCCGGCACGCCGACCTGCTCGCCGCCGACCTGGACCGCGAGACGCTGATCCGGACCATCGACCGCTTCCTGATGTTCTACATCCGCACCGCCGACCGCCTGGAGCGCACCGCCGCCTGGCTGGAACGCCTGGACGGCGGCCTGGAGCACCTGCGGGCGGTCGTCCTGGACGACTCGCTCGGAATCTGCGCCGAACTTGACGAACTGATGGATCGCCACATCGGCAGCTACCAGGATGAGTGGGCGGCCACCCTGGCCGACCCCGACCGGCTGCGGCGGTTCGCGTCGTTCGTCAACGCGCCCGGCACCCCCGACCCCGCCGTGACGTTCGTCCCCGAGCGCGGCCAGATCCGCCCGGCCCGCCCCGGCGAGGACGGTCACCTGCTCACCCTGGTCTCCGGACCCCGACTGGAGGTACGCACCGCATGACCGTTGACGTGAAGGTGGAGATCCATGACGGTTCGCGCTGGCAGCACGTCTGCTCCTACGACGACCTGATCCCCGGGCGCGGCGTCGCCGTGCTGCTCGACGGCGACCAGGTGGCGGTGTTCCGCGACCGGGCCGGCACGCTGTACGCCGTCGACAACCGGGACCCGTTCAGCGGCACCTACGTGCTCTCGCGCGGCATCCTCGGCAGCCGGGGCGACACCCCGACCGTCGCCTCGCCGATGTACAAGCAGGTCTTCGACCTGCGGGACGGCCGCTGCCTGGACGAGGAGACCGCCCCCGACGGCGGGCGCGCGGTACTCCGGGTCTGGCCGGTGCGCGGTTCGCAGCACGCTCCCGTCGAGGCCGGGAGCCGGGCATGAGCACCGTCGAGAGAACCGCGTCCGCCGGCCGGCCGGCCGGGATCGAGGACTGGCGTCCGGAGGACCTGGAGTTCTGGGAGCAGGCGGGCGCCCGGATCGCCCGGCGCAACCTGGTCTTCTCGGTGCTGTCGGAGCACATCGGCTTCTCGGTCTGGAGCCTCTGGTCGGTGCTGGTGCTCTTCCTCGGCCCGCGCTACCACATCGACGCCGCGGGCAAGTTCACCCTGACCGCGCTGCCGACGGCGCTCGGCGCGCTGCTCCGGCTGCCCTACACCTTCGCGGTGGCGCGGTTCGGCGGGCGGAACTGGACGGTGTTCAGCGCACTGCTGCTGCTGGTCCCGACGGTGCTGGCCGGGGTGGTGCTCACCCCCGGCGTCCGGTACGGCACGCTGCTCGCGGTGGCCTGCGTGGCCGGGGTGGGCGGCGGCAACTTCGCCTCGTCGATGGCGAACATCAACGCGTTCTACCCGCAGCGGCTCAAGGGCTGGGCGCTGGGCGTCAACGCCGGCGGCGGCAACCTGGGCGTCCCGGTGGTGCAGCTGCTCGGACTGCTGGTGCTGGCCACGGCGGGCGCCGCGCACCCGAGGCTGGTGCCGCTGGTCTACCTGCCGCTGATCGTGCTGGCCGCCCTGGGCGCCGCGCTGCGGATGGACAACCTGCCGAGGGTGAAGGGCGACCCGCGCGCACTGCGCGAGGTGCTCCGCGAACCGCACAGCTGGGTGATGTCCACCCTGTACGTGGGGACCTTCGGGTCGTTCATCGGCTTCGGCTTCGCCTTCGGGCAGGTGCTGCAGGTGCAGTTCCCGCACCAGTTCGACACCCCGGTCAAGGCCGCGTACCTGACCTTCCTCGGACCGCTGCTGGGCTCGCTGGTGCGGCCGGTCGGCGGGCGGATGGCCGACCGCTGGGGCGGGGCCCGCGTCACGCTCGGGACCTTCGTCGCGATGGCGGCGGGCGCCGGTCTCGTGCTGGCCGCCTCGCGGGCGGACTCGCTGCCGCTGTTCCTGGCCGGATTCACCGCCCTGTTCGTACTGAGCGGCATCGGCAACGGCTCCACGTACAAGATGATCCCGGGCGTCTTCCAGGCCAGGGCCCGCGCCGCCGTCGCGGCCGGCCGGGACCCGGCGGCCGCCGAGCTCGACTCCCGCCGGCGCGCCTCCACCCTGATCGGCCTGGCCGGTGCGGTGGGCGCCTTCGGCGGGGTCCTGGTGAACATCGCCTTCCGGCAGTCCTTCCTCACCAGCCACAACGGGGACGCCGCCTACCTGGCCTTCCTCACCGCCTACGCCTTCTGCTCCGCCCTCACCTGGGCCGTCTACCTCCGGCCCTCGGCCCGCCGCCTCACCGGGGTCTGACGGGTGGCCCGGGGGCGGGTACCGCGCCGCCCCCGGACCTACTCGGCGGGCAGCGCTCCGCGCATCAGCGTACGCGCGTGCTCGATCAGCGCCTGCGGGGTGAGCCCGGCCAGCGTCTCCCGGGAGTGCGTGATCAGGGTGTCGGCCGCCGCCACCATCGCGGCGTCGTCGAGCGGACGGCCCGGGAGGTCGACGGTGCCGGTGACCAGGGCCTGGAGCAGGGCGTACAGGTTCGCGGTGCCGACCTCGCGGACGGTCAGCGACAGGTGCGCCGAGGGCTCGTCGCCCACCGCGCAGGCGAAGTGCGCGAAACCCCTCGGCACGTACAGGACCTCACCGGGCCGCAGCACGGTGTCCAGCAGCACCTCGCCGGGGTCGGTGTCCTCCCGGCTGGGCTCCCAGTTCCCGTCGGCCGGCCCGGCGTGCACCCGCCAGCGCTTCTCGCCGCTGATCTGGATCGCCAGCACGTCGGCGTCGTCGCGGTGCACCGGACGGCCCTGGGTGCCGGCGGGGGTGAGGAAGAAGAACGCCTCCACCTGGCGGCCGAACCGCTCGGCCAGCGCGCCGGTCAGCGTCCGGACCCCCTGGTGCCACTGGTCGACGTACCGCAGCAGCACGGTGGCCTGCTCGTCCCGGATCAGGCCGCGCACCGACGCGGCGTCCGCGTAGTCCTCGACCACCTCGCCCAGGACGACCCTGGGTTCGCAGAACCGCTCGGTCGGCACGTGCCTGTCCTCGTGGACGAGGCCGACGTACGGCACCTTGAGCAGGCCGTGGTCGAGCAGGCCGTCCAGCTCCGCAACGGTGAACACGTCGACGGGAGGGTCCGCCGGGCGCAGCACCGCCGGGGCCGTCCGCCAGTGGGTGGCGAAGAACTCCTGTTCGTCCGCCACGCAGCGCGTCAGCCAGTCCGTGGTCACGGCCGGGGCCGGGGACGCTGCCGGGGGTGCGACAGAGGCCGGGGGCGCGGTCAGGGTCATGGTCGGGGTCATGATGGTCTTCCTCTCGGGCTCAGGCCGTCGGACGGCTGCTGAAGGCGTGCAGGCGGGCGCTGGCCACCAGGGACTCCGGTGCGGCGGAGGCGAGTTGGGCCCGGAAGTGGTCGAGGAGGTCGGCCGCCGTCCTGGTCAGGTCCGCGTCGTCCAGCGGGCGGGCGGGCAGGGCCAGCCCGGCGGCGAGCAGCGACTGCAGCTCGCCGCGCAGGTGCCCGGCGCCGGCTTCGCGCAGAGCGACGGTGATGTGGAGCGACGGGCCGGGCCCGGCGGCCTCGGCGGCGTGGGCGTAACCGTTGGGTACGTAGAGCACCTCCCCCGCGCTGACGACGGTGTCGAGGACGACCGGACCGGGCTCCGGCTCCCGCAGCGGCTGCCAACTCGGTTCGGTGGGACCGCCGTAGACCTGCCAGTGCTTGGCGCCGCTCAGCTGGATCACCAGGATGTCGCCGTCGTCGCGGTGCACCGGGCCCTTGCGTCCGGGCTGCGAGTAGAAGAGGAACGCCTCGGCCAGCCGGCCGAGTTGCTCGGTGAGTCCGGTGGTCAGTGCCCGCACCGGCGGGTGCCAGTGGTTGACGTAGCGCAGTTGGAGGCTGGCGTCCTCGTCACGGATGAGGGCCCGGACGCGCTCCGGGTCCAGACAGCCTTCGAGGATCCGGCCGGCGATGATCCGGGGCGGGCAGAACTGCTCCTCCGGCACGGCTCCGGCAGCGGTGAACAACCCGGCGTACGGGACGCGCAGGATGCCGCTGTCGATGAGGCCGTCGAGGTCGGCGGGCGTCAGGACCTCCGTCGGCGGATTGCTCGGGCGGAACAGCACCGGACCCTGCCGCCACTGCGTGCGAAGGAAGGTGTCCACGTCGTCAACACAGCGTTCGAGCCAACTCATGGCCCATCTCTCTTTCTCACGTCGGTAGTCCGCGCCGCATGTCGGCGGTGGATGCTCGCGTCCGGGCCGGGCCCGCCGGCCGTGTGACCGGCAGGCCCGGAGAACGGTCAGTCCGTCGTCGGCCGGTGGGGCCGAATCGTCAGATGACGTCCGGGTGGCAGTCGCCGCAGCGGTCCGGCGTCACGTGACCGGCGGCGGCCACGCTCGGGGTCGCGGCCGAGGCCGAAGCCGCCGGGACGAACACCGCGCCACCGATGGCGGCGGCCACCGCGACGGACAGCGCGGCCTTACGGGTCAGGTTCGCCACCGTGGAACGGCTGTCGGCGTTCTGCGAGATGTTCATGGAGATCTCCTTCAGTTGTGTGCTCGGTGGTGGGTCGGTGCGTGCGGTCAGTCAGTGCGTGCGGCCGGTACGTGCGGCCGGTGCGTGCGATCGGCCGGTGGGGCCGACTCGTCAGATGACGTCCGGGTGGCAGTCGCCGCAGCGGTCCGGCGTCACGTGACCGGCGGCGGCCACGCTCGGGGTCGCGGCCGAAGCCGAAGCCGCCGGGACGAACACCGCACCGCCGATGGCGGCGGCCACCGCGACGGACAGCGCGGCCTTACGGGTCAGGTTCGCCACCGTGGAACGGCTGTCGGCGTTCTGCGAGATGTTCATGGAGATCTCCTTCGGTTGTGTGCTCGGTGGAGCGGTGAACTCGGCCCGGATCGGGGCGAGTCGGGCAGGGCAGGGCAGCCGAGCGTGCGGGGCTTTCGGGGTACCTCCCGGCCGAAGGCCGGGGGAGTGCCGAGCGGGCTCCGATGTCGGACGTCTGAGGGGGCGTGCGGGGGCGTGCGCCCAGGCCCTAGTTGAGGGCGGGCTCGCAACCCGTCCGGCGCGGGGCGCCGGTGTCATCGCACGTGGTGGTGGTGGAGATCTGCAGCACGGTGTGCCGGGAACCCGGCTCGGGCCGCAGGCTGTAGCGGGAGCGGCGCGGCAGGAAGACCGCCTGCCCCGCCAACAGGCGTACCGTCAGCGGCGCGTGCCGCGAGCGGGCCGGCCGTCCGACCGGCCGTCCGGCCGACCCTTCGACCGGGCCTTCGAGCGACGTGCCGACCAGGACGTCGAGGGCCGAGGAGTGCTGGAGCACCAGGGTCTCGGCGTCGTCCTGCCGCACCTGGGCGGCACTCGGATCGTCGGGGCCTCCGGGCACGGCCCGGACCGCGCGGCCGAGCAGCGCACCCAGCCTGTCGGCCAGGCCGGTCACCCGGTCCGCGTCGAACGGGCCGTCTGCCGCTGGTGGTTCGTAGTCCGTCCAGAGCAGCGCGGGCCCCCCGCCGGAGCGGGCGGAGAGGAAGGCGGCCAGTTCGCGGAGGTAGCCGTTCTCGTCGAACGGTTCCCGTTCCGTCGGTCCCCACTGCATCGCCGTCCCCCTCTCCGGAGCTTCGCGTCGGGCGTCTTCCCTTCGCTGAGCTCCATCCTGGATCCTGCGGCGCGGCCGGGACAGTCACGCGATGCCGGTCCCGGCTCCCGGGTCACCGGTTCCCGGTCACGGACCCACGTGACGCGGGTGCACCCGTCCCTGCCCCTTCCCGGGGTGCGGCTACTCGTCGTCCAAGCGTCCGGCCCTAGCGGCGGCCACACCCGCCTGGAACCGGCTCTCGGCGTCCAACTGGACCATGATGTCGGCGATGTGGCGCCGCGCGGTGCGCAGCGACATCCCCAGCCGGCGGGCGATCGTCTCGTCCTTGAGCCCGGCGGCGAGCAGTCGCAGGATGGTCCGGTCGATCTCCTGCGAGACCTGCTCAAGCCCCTCCTCGGCGGCGGCGGAGAACGGCCGGGCGCAGGACCAGGACTGCTCGAATATCTCGCACAGGTAGGCCACCAGCCATTTCTGACGGATCGCCACCGCCCCCCAGGAGCCGTCGCTGGCGGGCACGAAGGCCAACTCCCGGTCGAAGACGATGATGCGGCCGAAGAGTTCATGGGCGGTGCGGTACTCGCCGCCCAGTTGCGAGGCCGCCTCCACGTACGCCTGACTGGGGCCGTTGAAGCGCGCGGTGTGGTGGTAGAGGGTGCGCATCCGTACGCCGCGTTCGAGCAGCGCCCGGTCGCGGCCGAGCGCCTCCTGCATGGCCTCCGGTACGCGGCTGCCGCCGCCGGGCTGGCTGGCCAGCACCTCGCTCCGGCAGCCGTCCGAGGCCCGGTCGAGCGCTGCCCGTACCTCCTGGAGGCTGTCGATGACGTCGATCCCGTCGCCGCCCGCGGCCCGTCCGCCGCGCTGGTAGTGCGGGAAGAACCCGACCAGTTGGGCGTGCCGTTCGGCCAACTCCTCCTGCTCGCGCCGGATTCGGGCCTCGACGGGGGCGGCGAGTTCGGCCATCGCGGCCTCCGGCGCGACGGCGTATCCGGCCGCCGGGTCGCGCCGGTCCGGGAAGACGAGGCGCAGCGCGGTCAGCCGGCCCACCGAGGCGGCGGCCTCGTCCGGTTCCAGGCCCAACTGAGCGGCGATGACGGCGGGGTCGAGCCGGTGGTGCTCCAGAATCCAGGAGTAGACGGCGGCATCGGCCGCGTCAGGAGCCGTGGCAGAGCCGGCGGCACCGGTCCGATCGTCCGGTTGGCGAGAATTGTCCATCTCTGTCCCCCATCACCTTGCTGCCACCCAGTTTGGTGAGGTGGCCTCCCGATAGAAAACGATCAGCTGGCTCGACATGCTAAATCACGCCCCGCAGGCCGCATCAGGCCCAACCACGTCAGTTCCTGCCAGGAGGACACCATGAAGCGCTTCTTCGTCGCGGCCGCACTGCTCACGGCACTGCTCGGGTTCGCCGGCCCGGTGGCCCTGGACGCCGCGCCGAGCGGGGTCCAGCTGGCCGACACCTCGTGGGGCGGCTCCTGCACCACCCCGCTCTGCCAGCCCTACATGTAACCGCCCCTCACTCCTCGGCCCCACTCCCCCGCACCACGTTCCACGCCGCTCCCCCCGTCACAGTCCTCGCCACTCCCACCGGACCGGAGAGTGCCCAGATGTCCCAGCCCACCACCGCCGTAGCCCCTCCGCTCAGCCGCCGGGAGGTCCAGGTCCTGGAACTGCTGGCCCAGGGAGCCACCTACGACACCATCGCGCGCCGCCTCCAGCTGAGCCCCCACACCGTCGACACCTACCTGCGCCGGCTGCGCGCCAAGACCGGCGCCACCAGCCGCATCCAGCTGGCCCTCTTCGCCTTCAGCCACGGCCACGGCCTCCCGGCCGCGTGACCCGCCGGCCCTCGACTTCCAGCCGGTCACGACCGGGCCGCTGCCCCACCGGCCGCAGGCCCTCCGTAATCCCTCCGCAGGCCGGGGGCCCACGCCGCCGTCACCACCACACCAGCCCGAGCGCCTTCGCGACCGGCAGCAGCAGGAGCAGCACGCAGACGCCCAGCAGCAGCACGGAGCAGGTCAGGCCCTCGTTCGGCGCGGCGCCGTCGATCCGGGGCGGTCGCGGGGCGGGCCGCCGCCGGGGTGCGGGCGGGGTGGGCAGCGGGCGGGCCAGATCCTGGCGGAAGTGGCGTTCCGAGCAGTAGACGCGGTAGAGGGTGGGGGCGCCCTTGCGGGAGATGTCGGCCTCGATCCGGCCCTCGCCCACCGGGCGGCCGCAGACCTCGCAGGGCACAAGCCGGTAGCCCGGCACGCCGGGGACGTCGGTCCGGTCGAAGGTGAAGTCCTCGCCGTGGGCGGCCCGGCCCAGTGCGGCGTCCTCGCGCACGATCTCCTCGTAACGGGCGACGGCCCGCTCGCGGTCCCCGGTGTCCTCGATCGTGAGCCGGTCGGACCTGCGCCACAGGCGCGGCCGCTCACCCGCCCACTCCCAGCGGTGGACCGCCCACCGCAGCCGCCCGGTCCCCGGCTCCGCGTAGGAGAACACCCGGGCCGTGTACACCTCGCGCTTCCCGCTGATCAGCGAGGTCTCCCGCTCGAACCAGTCGCCGGCGGGGCCGGCCGGGTCGACGAGTTCCCTGATCGCCTCGGACAGCTCCGCCGGCACGTCGGCGCAGTCGGTGGCGGAGTACACGGTACGCATGCAAACCCCCTGGTCAGGGGCATCTCCCCGGCGGACCGGGACAAGAGTACTAGCGGGTTCCGGCCCGTTCGTCCTGCCGTGCGGCAGCGGCCGGCCCGTCCGTCCGTCCGGGGGAGAACCGCGCGAACCGGAAGCAACGAACCCCGCGCCCTCCCGCAACGCGCAGCCCCGCCGCCTGGGACACCTCAGGGCAGCCGAGCAGCTCGGTGGCGTACTTCTCGGCGTCCGGCCGGGTCAGGAAGTACTCGTAGGGCCTGGCCCGCCGGCGGTCAGCTGCCTTCCGCGCCGATCGCCGGCCCGCTCTCCACCCCGCTCTCCACCCCGAGTTCCGCCCGGACGCGACGCCGGACGTCCGCCACGACGACCGAGTTCGCCAAGGCGTCGGAGACGAGGGCCAGCCAGGTGGTCTCCGCTTCGAGGTCGGCCCGGACGGCGTACGGGGCGTAGCCGTCGGTGGCGTCGTAGGTGTCGTCGGTCCGGTAGCGGTGGCCGACGGCGGCGGCCTCCAACGCGGCTGCGATGACGGCGGCTTCGACGGTGGCCGCTCGGACCGGGGAGGCCCGCCCGCTGTCGACGGAGGCGGCGGGCTCCGCGGCTGCCCAGGCGGGGACCTGGGGGTGGAAGTGCGAGCGCAGGGCGAGCCGGCCGTCGTGGATCTCGATGATCCGGCGGTAGAGCGCGAACTCCGCGTTCCCGGGCAGGCGGCCGGCGCCCGGCCGGGTGCTGGGCGGCTCGAGGGCGATCTGCGGGCGGGCGGCGTGCAGGGCCGACCAGAGCGGGCCGATCCGGCGGTAGTCGCGCAGTGCGCGCAGCCAGCGGACGGGCCGGGTCAGCCGGCCTCCCCAGGCCGTCAGTGTCGCCCCGCTGATGGCGAGGACGAGCGTGAGCAGGGCGACGGGCGCGGACGAGGCGTCCTCGCCGATGTGCTGACGTCCCACGGTGAGTCCGCCGAGCAGCGGGACGATGCTCTGCACCGTCCAGATCAGGGCAGCCGCCCCGCCGCCCGCGATCAGCCGGAGGCCGACCCGGAGCAGCCCCGGCGCCACGTGCCGGGCCGACCGGTAGATCACCACCGTGAACAGGCCCACGCACCAGAAGCCGTGGGCACTGAACAGGGCGTTGTAGACCGCCAGAACGGCCCGTCCGCTGTCGGGGACGGTGAGCGCGGTGCCCACGGGTGTCACGCCGGCCGCGAGGTACGTCACCGCGCTCGCCGCCAGCACCAGCAGCGACGCGACGGCTTGGCGCCGCACCTGCGGCCGGTTCACCCCGACGGATCGCAGCGAGAGCGCCAGCAGGGCGACGTAGCACTCGGCCCCGATCTTGAGCTCGGTCCCGAGCAGCGGGCCCACCGTGCGCAGCGGGCGCCAGAGGTCGAACACTCCGACAGTGGCGGGCGCCAGCACTGCCATCGCGAGGCCGATGCAGAGGGTGAAGCCGAAGAAGTACCGCGCCCCGGCTCCGACGGGGTACCGGCGCGCCAGCCGGAGCCGGTGTCCTGCCCCGAGGACGGCGACGACACAGGTCAGGTAGGAGAGGAGGTCGATCATGCGTCGCCGGACTCGGGCTCGCCGTGGTGCGCCGCCGCGTCGAACAGCGAACCGAGCCGGGCCGCCGCCTCCGCGTCCGCCGGGCCGGCCGCCACCGGAGGACGGCCGGGCAGCCGGACGGGCCGCTGCTGGACCGCACGGTGCAGGACGAGCGAGGCGAACACCTCGGCCTCCTGCTCCTGGACCTCCGTGTAGACGCTGCGGCCGAGCACCCGGTGGATCAACTCGCCCGGGAGGCTCGGCAGCAGGGCCTCGGCGGCGGCGGGCCCGAGGACCGAGTCACCCCGGTGGCCGCACAGCAGGTGGCCGACCTCGTGCAGCACGATGTGCCGCTGGTGCAGGGGGCTGGTGTGGCTCGGGTAGCCGATGTACTCGGCCCGGTCGGTACTGATCAGCAGCCCGCACGGACCGCACGAGGACGAGGGCAGTGGTAAGAGCTCGAGCGGGCGTCCGAGCCGCTGGGACAGCGAAGCCGTGAGGGCCGTGTGGTCGAACTCCGCCGACACCGGCAGGGTGTCCGCGATGCGTCGGCACCGCCGCCAGAGCTGTCTGCGCTGCCACGCCCCACCGGTCACTCCCAGCCCCTTCCGCCACAGTGCCGGACCGCCGCACCGCCGGGCCCGACACGGCCGGGCCGAGTGTAGAAGGGGGCGGTAAATTTCTGGTTTGGCGTCGCTGGCTCCGACCCCGGAGGGCCGGAGCCAGGCGCGGCCGCCGCTACATCCCGTTGCGGCGGTACGGCAGGTACGGGTGCCCGGCCGAAGCCTCCGAGCCCGCGTCGCGGGAGTAGTACGGGTACGGGATCACGTGCGAGACCGTGCCCTGCGAGCCGTTGTCCTCCAGCGCGATGTACTTGGTGTGCGCGGCGTCGGCCCAGCCGCCGAACAGGACGGTGTGGTCGCCCGCGATGAGGGCGTCGCCGGGCTGCAGCTCGTCCTTGGTGATCTGGTGCGAGACGTCGCCCTGCATCAGCGTCCAGGTCGTCCGGCCCGGCGTGGGCAGGCCCCACGCGGCGGAGACGAAGCCCGAGCAGTCGTCCCGGTACCCGTTGGTGAAGGCCGTCTGGCTGTAGCCGATCCGGTGGTTGATCCGTTCCAGGGCGCGGTTCAGGATGTCCGTCCGGGCCTGCGGGAGGCCGTCCGTCTTCGGCGCGGTCTCGACGCCGGCGCCCTGCCGGGTGTGGCTGCCCCAGTTGCCGGTGGTGCCCCAGTTCCCGTTGCCCTGCCCGGGCTGGTAGGTCCCGGTGTCACCACCACCGCCACCACCACCGCCGGAGTGGCCACCACCGTGGTGGCCACCGCCGCCACCACCACCGCTGTCACCACCACCGCCGGTGTCGCCGCCGCCACCACCACCGCCACCGTCACCCGAACCGCCGTCACCGGCGCCGCCGGCCAGCTTCGTGGGCGGGGAGGGCGGCTTGGGAGCGGTCGGCGGGGTCACGGGGTGCTGCTGCTTCTTCAGGTCCTCCTCGATCTTCGCCTCGGTGTCCTGGTACTCCTTCATGACCCCGAGGATCTTCTGGGCGTCGTCGGCCAGCTCCTTGGTGAGCTTCTCCTTGACCTGGCCCAGCGCGTCCGCCCGCGCCTTGAGCTCCTTGACGTCCTTGACGACGTCGTACGCCGTGCCGATCCCGGGGATGCCGGCGATCGCGCTCGATGCGAGGTCGATCTCGGTGGCCCGGGTGATCGCCTCCCGGATGCTGCCGAGTTTCTGGTTCAGCTCGTCCAGCTTCTGGCTGAGCTGTACCCAGTCGTTCTGGATCTTCCCGAGGTCCTGCATCTGGACGCCGAACTGCCCGCTAGCCATACGATCCGATTCCTTCTACTGATCGCTACTGATCGCCACTGACCGGTGAACCGAGGTGCCGGTTCGCGCACCCACGGTCAGAAGACGCTGTTGAGCCGCTCGACGGACTTGCCGAGGTCCCCGAGCTGGTCGGCGACGGACCCGATCTCCCGGACCCGCCCCTGGGCGTGGCTGATGAAGGCGTCGGCGGCCGGGCCGTGCCAGGTGAGGTTGGACAGGCTGGACTCGATGTCCTTGCCCAGTCCGTCGACCGCCTTGCCGAGCTCCGCCAGCTCCTGGGCGATCTTGCCCAGGTCGCCCGCGCCGAACATCTCGTTGAGGGTCCAGTGCGCGATCTCGGCGGGCGCCATGACGACGTCCTTCGCGACACTGGTGACGTCGTCCCATGCCTTACTGAAGAAGTTCATCCCTGCTCCCCCGTACAACCGCACCTGCGCACTGATAATCCGTCAAGAGGCTAGCCGACCCGGGTGGCACCGGCCAGCAGTGCGACAGCCGGCAGTTCCAGCCGCCCGTCGGCGCCGAGCAGGTCGACGGCCAGACGGTCGTAGTGCTCCTTGACCTGGGCGATCACCGCCGGCGGCTGGCCGGCGACGACCATCCCCATATTCGCCACCCCACCTGCCACACCCGACCACCAGACCTCCGGATCCGGCCGGTGCGTCCAGGCCACCTCCCGGCAGTCGGCGCCCTTCCAGCCGGCCTCGTCCGCCAGCCCGGCGAAGCCCTCCGGGGTGCGCTCGAAGTTCAGCTCGGCGGGCACCCCCGGCAGCACCGGGCGCTCGACACCCGCCGCGTCCAGCGCCTGGTTGAACACGTTCATCGCCGCGTTCCGCGGGCTGCCCGACCAGACCGTCGCGGCGACCCGCCCGCCCGGCCGGACCACCCGGAGCAGCTCGGCCAGCGCCGCGGCCGGGTGCTCGACGTGGTTGACCACGAAGTTGGCCACCACCGCGTCGAAGGCGCCGTCCGCGAACGGCAGCGAGGGCAGCAGGGCGACCCGTACGTCGGCGCCGGGCACCCGGGCGGCGGCCAGCTCGGCCATCCCGGGCTCGGCGTCCACGGCGGTGACCAGCGCGCCGCGCCCGGCCGCCGCCGCGGCCACCGTGCCGGGCCCGGTGCCGACGTCCAGCACCCGCAGGCCCTCGGACCCGCCCTCGGTGACGCCCGCCGCGTCCAGCAGCGCGGGCGCCGTGTACCCGCACAGCGCGGCGAAACTGTCCCGGTACGCCTGCGCCCGGCCCGCCCACAACCGCCGCTCGTGTGCGTCGAACTCCCCAGCCATCGTGCTCCCCCTCCGCAGTCCTTGGGACCGTTCAGCCTAGACCCGGGAGCCGCCGGGCCCGGAACGAGGCCCGGGCCTCGGCGCCGTCCGCCGGGTCGGCGCGGTCTGTGACACTGGAGGGGCTCGAAAACCGAGGTGCGCCCGCGTGTGCCTCCTTGCGAACCTAGAGGGATGTCCGCAGTGAGTTCTCCCCAAGCCCTGCCCGCCGATGCACCCACCATCGGGGGGTTGGCCGCCCGCCTGCCCGAGCTGATGCTCCGCGACCAGCAGCGGATCGGCCGGCGGCTGGACGGCGCACGGCGGGTCCGTAAGCCCGAGGCCCAGCAGAAGATCGCCCGTGAGCTGGCCTCCGACATCGAGAAGGCCGAGCTGCGGGTCGAGCAGCGCCGGGCCGCCGTCCCGGAGATCACGTACCCGGCCGAGCTGCCCGTCAGCCAGAAGAAGGACGACATCCTGGCGGCGATCCGCGACCACCAGGTCGTGATCGTCGCGGGCGAGACGGGCTCCGGCAAGACCACCCAGATCCCGAAGATCTGTCTGGAGCTGGGCCGTGGCGTGAAGGGCCTGATCGGCCACACCCAGCCCCGCCGGATCGCCGCCCGCACGGTCGCGGACCGCGTCGCGGAGGAGCTGAAGACCCCGCTCGGCGAGGCCGTCGGCTGGAAGGTCCGGTTCACCGACCAGGTCGGCCAGGACACCCTGGTCAAGCTGATGACGGACGGCATCCTGCTGGCCGAGATCCAGACCGACCGCGAGCTGCGCCAGTACGACACCCTGATCATCGACGAGGCGCACGAGCGCAGCCTCAACATCGACTTCATCCTCGGGTACGTCAAGCAGCTGCTGCCCCGCCGCCCGGACCTCAAGGTGGTCATCACCTCGGCGACGATCGACCCGGAGCGCTTCGCCAAGCACTTCAACGACGCCCCGATCATCGAGGTCAGCGGGCGGACGTATCCCGTCGAGGTGCGCTACCGCCCGATGGTGGACGAGAGCGAGGACGGCACCGACGAGGTCGACCGCGACCGCGACCAGATCCAGGCGATCTGCGAGGCCGCCCAGGAGCTCCAGGCCGAGGGGCCGGGCGACATCCTGGTCTTCCTCTCCGGCGAACGCGAGATCCGCGACACCGCCGACGCCCTCGACAAGCTGAAGCTGAAGTTCACCGAGGTCCTCCCGCTCTACGCCCGGCTGAGCTCCGCCGAGCAGCACCGGGTCTTCCAGCGCTCGAACAGCCGCCGGATCGTCCTCGCCACCAACGTCGCGGAGACCTCGCTCACCGTCCCCGGCATCAAGTACGTGATCGACCCGGGCACCGCCCGGATCTCCCGCTACAGCCACCGCACCAAGGTGCAGCGGCTGCCGATCGAGGCGGTCAGCCAGGCCAGCGCCAACCAGCGCAAGGGCCGCTGCGGCCGTACCAGCGACGGCATCGCCATCCGGCTGTACTCGGAGGAGGACTTCCTCGCCCGCCCGGAGTTCACCGACGCGGAGATCCTGCGCACCAACCTGGCCTCGGTCATCCTGCAGATGACGGCGGCCGGGCTCGGCGACATCGCCGCCTTCCCGTTCCTCGACCCGCCGGACTCGCGCAACATCAAGGACGGCGTCAACCTGCTGCACGAACTGGGCGCGCTCGACCCGGCCGAGAAGGACCACCGCAAGCGCCTCACCCCGCTCGGCCGCCAGCTGGCCCAGCTGCCCGTCGACCCGCGCCTCGCGCGGATGGTGCTGGAGGCGGACAAGAACGGCTGCGTCCGCGACGTGATGGTGATCGCCGCCGCGCTCTCCATCCAGGACCCGCGCGAACGCCCGTCCGAGAAGCGCCAGGCGGCCGACGAGCGCCACCGCCGCTTCAACTCCGAGACCTCCGACTTCCTCGCCTACCTGGCGATGTGGCGCTACGTCCGCGAGCAGCAGCAGGAGCTCTCCTCCTCGGCCTTCCGCCGGATGTGCAAGTCGGAGTTCCTGAACTACCTGCGGATACGGGAGTGGCAGGACATCTACTCCCAGCTGCGCACCGTCGCCAAACAGCTCGGCGTGACCGTCGAGGAGCCGCATCCGGACGCCGAGCCGGACTCGGACCGGATCCACCAGTCGCTGCTCTCGGGCCTGCTCTCGCACCTGGGCCTGTACGACGTGGAGAAGCGCGAGTACGGCGGCGCGCGCGGCGCCCGGTTCGCGGTGTTCCCCGGGTCGGGGCTGTTCAAGAAGCCGCCGCGCTGGGTGATGTCGGCGGAGCTGGTGGAGACCTCGCGGCTGTGGGCCCGGGTGAACGCCAAGATCGAGCCGGAGTGGGTCGAGCCGCTCGCCGGGCACCTGATCAAGAAGACGTACAGCGAGCCGCACTGGGAGAAGAAGGCCGGCGCGGTGCTGGCGTACGAGAAGGTCACCCTGTACGGGATGCCGGTCGTCGCCCAGCGCAAGGTCAACTACGGGCGGATCGACGCCGAGCTCTGCCGCGAGCTGTTCATCCGCAACGCGCTGGTCGAGGGCGACTGGGAGACCCACCACCCGTTCTACGCGGAGAACCGCAAGCTGCTCTCCGAGGTGGAGGAGCTGGAGAACCGGGCCCGCCGCCGCGACATCATGGTCGACGACCAGACGCTGTTCGACTTCTACGACGGCCGCCTCCCCGAGGACATCGTCTCCACCCGGCACTTCGACTCCTGGTGGAAGAAGACCCGGCACGACCAGCCCGACCTGCTGAGCTTCGAGAAGTCGATGCTGATCAACGACGCGGCGGGCGGCATCACCGAGGCGGACTACCCGGACCACTGGCAGCAGGGCAAGCTCCGCTTCAAGCTGACGTACCAGTTCGAGCCGGGCAGCGACGCGGACGGCGTGACGGTCCACATCCCGCTGCCCGTGCTCAACCAGGTGACGGGCGAGGGCTTCGACTGGCAGATCCCGGGCCTGCGGGCCGAGCTGGTCACCGCCTACATCCGGGCACTGCCCAAGGCGATCCGCCGCAACTTCGTCCCGGCGCCCGACTTCGCCGCCGCCGCGCTGCGGCAGGTGAAGGACCGTCAGGAGCCACTGCTGCCGACGCTGGAGACCGTCCTGCGCCGGATGTCCGGCATCACCATCCCGCCGGAGGCCTGGGACGACGAGCGGGTGCCGGACCACCTGCGGGTGACCTTCCGGGTGGTGGACGGCAAGCGCAAGCTCGCCGAGTCCAAGGACCTGGAGGACCTCCGGCTCCAGCTGAAGCCCAAGCTGAAGGAGACGCTCTCCTCGGCCGCCTCCGGCCAGGGCATCGAGCAGCGGGGGCTGACGGCCTGGCCCGAGAGCCTCCCGGTGCTCCAGCGCACCTTCGAGCAGCGCTCGCGCGGGCACTCGCTGCGCGCGTACCCGGCGCTGGTCGACGAGACGGAGTCGGTGGCGATCCGGCTGTTCGACACCCCGCAGGCGCAGGAGCAGGCGATGTGGGCCGGCACCCGGCGGCTGCTGGTGCTCTCCACCAACTCGCCCGCCAAGTCGATCCAGGGCCGCCTGGGCAACCAGGCCAAGCTCGCCCTCTCGTACAACCCGCACGGCTCCGTCCCGGCCCTCTTCGAGGACATCGTGGCGGCGGCGACCGACCGGCTGATGGCGATCGGCGGCGGCCCGGCCTGGGACGAGGCCTCCTTCGGCAAGCTGCGCGACAAGGTCCGGGCGGACCTGTACGAACTGTCGGCGGACACCACGCTGAAGACCGCCACCGCCCTGATCGCCTTTCACCGGGCGTCGAACCGGCTGAAGACGGTCAGCAGCCCGGTGCTGCTCACCGCCGTGAACGACATCCGGCTGCACCTGGCCTCGCTGATCCACCCGGGCTTCGTCACCGGCACCGGCTGGCAGCGGCTGCCCGACCTGAAGCGCTACCTGCTCGCGGTGGACCGCCGGCTGGAGGCGCTGCCCAACCACCCCAAGCGCGACCTCCAGCACCTGCAGAAGGTGCAGGCCGTCCAGCAGGCGTACGGCGAGCTGCTGGCCTCGCTGCCCGCCGGGCGGGAACCCTCGGCGGCGGTGCGGCAGATCCGCTGGATGATCGAGGAGCTGCGAGTCAGCTTCTTCGCCCAGGGGTTGGGCACGCCGACGCCCGTCTCGGAGAAGCGGATCCTCAAGGCGATGGAGGCCGCGGCGGCCGCCGGCTGACGTGCTCCGAGGCTGGTTCGACCTGGGGCCCGAGATGCGTTACGATCTGTCTTGTTCGCGAACGAGAGTCAGCGAACAAGGCAGTGAACGCAGTGAAAACTCTGGTCCTGTGGAGCAGTTGGTTAGCTCGCCACCCTGTCAAGGTGGAGGTCGCGGGTTCAAGTCCCGTCAGGATCGCAGTAGGTGAGAGGCCCGGAGCCGAGAGGCTCCGGGCCTCTTTCGTTTGCTGAGGCCGGGTCAGCTTATACCCCACACTTGGTACGTACCACAAGATGGCGACCCCGTGGGAGTCGTCACTTATCTTTTCCTGAGACCGGACACTCCGGACGCCCCCACCGGACACCGTCATTTAATATATAAAATTGTACAGCTATTCCCCTGGAATCCCCCCACCCCCGGCAGCCCCAATGGGAGTCATTGATTCCGGCCGCCCGGCACGCCGAAGGGGCTGTATCCCTGACCCGGCGGAGTCAGGGATACAGCCCCTTCTGGAATGCTTCAGCGGTTCTCTCAAGCCTCGGTACGCTGAGCCGGAATACCGGCCAGCAGAGCGCGCACCTCCGCCTCGCGATACCGGCGGTGCCCGCCGAGAGTGCGGATGGACGTGAGCTTGCCGGCCTTTGCCCAGCGAGTGACCGTCTTGGGGTCAACGCGGAACATGGTGGCGACCTCTGCCGGTGTCAGCAAAGGCTCAGCGTCAGGGGTACGAGCGGTCATGAGCGGCCTCCTCGGGAGAACCGAACCAGGGCGGTTCTATCCTTCAAATTCTGCACCTTGGCCCGCGATGCCCGAAATGGCATAGCCGGGCCGAGTCGGTTATAGGACGAACGGCTTGTCCTGGTGTCTACAACTACACCATCCGTCCAGCCCTATCGGCCAAACCGTCAAAATTGACCCCTGACGGGTTCAAGAGCGACGGATGGCCATGGACCACCCCATAGCGGACAGTCACCGCGGGATGACAATCGGTTATGCAGGGACCAGACCCTTCGTTTCCCCACAAAGTACGCACCACCGTCAGATCCACCCAGAAGTGGACACACCAGAGTGAACTTGGGCTGGTTGTCCCATTTTTACACATAGGGGTAAGTACGCGTCAACGGTGAGTAGTGTCACGTTCGAGGGGTATTGACCCGAACCGGGACCTAGGTCCCCGCCGTCGGCCCGAAGGACCCAATCATCCTTACCCGCCCCACTGACACCCCTACTCATACCCCCGCCGACCAGCCATGACCTCGCGTCAGCTGGCGTTCCGTAGGGCCAGCACCGCACGCCAGCGGTCCGTCACCGCCCGGTAGGCCCGGGCCGCGCCCTCGGCGTCCCCCGCCCGCAGCGCGTCGATCCCCTGCTCCAGCTCCGCCACCGAGTCCTCCGCCGCCAGCCGCCCGGCGCCGAACAGGTGCACCAGGCCGCCGTAGTCCAGCTCGACCAGCGACCTCGGGTGGAACTCCTCCAGCCAGCGGCCGACCTGCTCCGCCTCCCGCACCAGCGGCCCGCGCGGCGCCCGGTCCCGGAGCACCCGGTACCCGCGCGCCACCCGGCGGCGGGCCTGCGCCATCGGCGTCAGATAGAACAGCGCGGCGGCCACCCCGCCGCCCTCGGGCCCGGCCGGGACGAAACAGCGGTCCTCCGCCCCGAACGGCAGGAACCAGCGCAGCGGCACCTCCCACCGGCTGGTCAGGATCCACGGCCGGGCGTCCGGGTGCACCGCCTGCCAGCGCTCCCCGTCCGCCACCGCCGCCGCCCGGACGGCGGGCGGCAGCACGGTGTCCAGCAGCGCCGCCGGCAGCGCCGCGGACAGCTCCTCCAGCGCCTGCCAGCTGCGCAGCCTGGTCGCCCACGGGCAGACGTACGTCACCCCGTCGACCACCCGGACGAAGGCCCGCCCGCTCTCCCGCTCCGGCAGCGCCCGCGGGGTCCTGGCCAGCAGCTCGGCGAGCGCCTCGCGCTGCTCCGCCAGCACGGCCGGCGCGACGGACTGCTCCGAAGCGGCCGCGTCCGGGCCCCGCGCGGCGGCGTACGCCTGCCAACGGACCCGCTCCGGCTCCGGATAGGCGGCCAGCGGCTCGTAGACGCGCAGGTGGGCGGCGTAGGGCGGGAGTACCGAGGTGCGCACGGCGGTCACGTACCGCATCGTCGCACGCGGTACGTGTGCGACGGGAGAGTGCGGTCGCGACCGTTCCCGACCGCTGCCGCGCTTGTCCCTTTCGTTGTCACCGAGGGGCAGATCCGGTGCCTTCCCCGGAGCTACGCTTCCCTCAGGCGCCCACACCACAGCAGTGGGCCTCAGATACTGGAGTCACCACAGTGACCGACGTACAGACCGTATCCGCGACGCACCCCGCACCCGGCGTGCTCAGCAGGATCTTCCGTACCGAGCAGGACGGCGTCCCGGGCGACGGGCACGAGCAGGTCGTGCTCTGCCACGACCGGGCCTCGGGCCTCAAGGCGATCATCGCCATCCACTCCACCGCACTGGGCCCGGCCCTCGGCGGCACCCGCTTCTTCGACTACGCGAGCGAGGAAGAGGCCCTGGAGGACGCGCTGCGCCTGTCGCGCGGCATGAGCTACAAGAACGCCCTCGCCGGGCTCGACCTGGGCGGCGGCAAGGCGGTCATCATCGGTGACCCCAACCGCGACAAGAACGAGGCGATGCTCCGCGCCTACGGCCGCTTCGTGCAGTCGCTGCGCGGCCGCTACATCACCGCCTGCGACGTGGGCACCTACGTCCAGGACATGGACGTCATCGCGCGCGAGACGGAGTTCGTGACCGGCCGCTCGCCCGAGAGCGGCGGCGCCGGGGACTCCTCCATCCTGACCGCCTTCGGCGTGTTCCAGGGCATGCGGGCCTCCGCCCAGGCGCGCTGGGGCCAGCCCACGCTGCGCGGCAAGCGGGTCGGCGTCGCGGGCGTCGGCAAGGTCGGCCACTACCTGGTGGGCCACCTGGTCGCCGACGGCGCCACCGTGGTGGTCACGGACGTCTTCGAGGCGGCCGTGAACCGCGTGCGGGCCGCCCACCCGGACGTCGAGGTGGTCGCGGACACCGCGGCCCTCCTGAACGCCCGGCTGGACGTCTACGCCCCCTGCGCCCTGGGCGGCGCGCTCGACGACGACACGGTGGCCGCGCTCGGCGCGGCCGGCACCACCGTGGTCTGCGGCGCGGCCAACAACCAGCTGGCCCACCCGGGCGTCGAGAAGGACCTCGCCGACCGCGGCATCCTGTACGCGCCCGACTACCTGGTGAACTCCGGCGGCGTCATCCAGGTCGCGGACGAGATCGAGGGCTTCAACTTCGAGCGCGCCAAGAACAAGGCCACCAAGATCTTCGACACCACCCTGGAGATCTTCACCCGCGCCGCGACCGACGGCGTCCCGCCGGCCGTCGCCGCGGACCGCCTCGCCGAGAAGCGGATGCGGGAGATCAGCGCCCTGCGCACGATCCTCCTCCCGGCCGCCCGCAGGGCCTAGCCGGCAGCCCCGGACGTACCCACCCGGGCAGCCACCACAGGGGCGCGGGGAACTGCGCGAGCGAGGCACGACGTACGTGCACTGTTGCGCGCACGGCTCCCCGCGCCCCTGGGTCGTCCGTGGTTGCTGCGTGAACGCCCGCGCGGCTCGCTCCCCCCTCCGGGAGGGAGCCCGCATCACGATGTGGAACCGGATTCTCACTCGGTAGCCCGAACGGGCGATCCCGGGCCCCCTCACGGGGGATAATCGGTCTCGGAACGACGGACCAGGGCAGGCTACGGACAGCCTGCGAAAGCCCGAAAATCCTCTCGTGACCTGGAAAGACCTGGTTTCGGGAGGCGGCAGTGCGCGCCACGTCACACCGGCGACGTACCGTTCGGCGGCGGAAACAGGTACCGTTAATGCTCCAAGGGACGGTTCTCCCACTTCGGGCAGGCCGCTCCTGATCATGAACACGTGTCAGACTCGGGGCCGTGAGCCCCATCGTTGAGGGGGTCGACCCATGGGGCGCGGCCGGGCCAAGGCCAAGCAGACGAAGGTCGCCCGCGAGCTGAAGTACAACGGCGGCGGCTTCGATGCTAACCGTCTGTCCAGCGAGCTGGGCGTATCGCCCTCCACCGCTTCGATCAAGCCAGACCCGATCGAAGAAGAGGAAGAGGACGATCCCTACGCGGAGTACGCGAGTCGCTACTCCGTCGAGGACGACGACGCGGAAGAGGAAGTGGGCAGCAGCCCCTCCCCCCGACGCGCGTGAGAGCCTGACCAGACCGGCTTGGCGCCCCCAGGGGCGCCGAGCCGGTTTTCGGCGTACCCGGGCACGGTCCGGGTGACCGGCCAACCACAAGGGGCGCGGGGAACCGCGCGAATCCGGCGGGCCGCTACCTGAGCCCTACCGCCTCGCGCGGTTCCCCGCGCCCCTGTTGCCGCCCTTGTGCCGAGAGGCTGAGCCTCAGCTCAGCTCGAAGCCGTCGTACGCGTTGTAGAGCGCCGCTCCACCGTCGTGCTCGTCCACCCGGTCCACGATGTCGCCGAGCAGCCAGGCCTCGACGTCGCGGTCCTCCAGGACGGCCAGCACCGTGTCGACCGACTCCGGCGGGACGACGGCGACCATGCCGACGCCCATGTTGAGGGTCTTCTCGATCTCCAGGGTGGCCATCCGGCCGACCCGGGCGACGGTCTGGAAGACCGGCAGCGGGCTCCAGGTGCCACGGTCCAGGCGGGCGTGCAGGCCGGCCGGGATGACCCGGGCCAGGTTGGCCGCCAGGCCGCCGCCGGTGACGTGCGAGAAGGCGTGGATCTCGGTGGCGCGGGTGAGCGCCAGGCAGTCCAGCGAGTAGATCCGGGTGGGCTCCAGGAGCTCCTCGCCGAGGGTGCGGCCGAACTCCTCGACCTGGCGGTCCAGCGACCAGCCGGCCTGGTTCAGCAGCACGTGGCGCACCAGCGAGTAGCCGTTGGAGTGCAGGCCCGAGGCGGCCATCGCGATCACCACGTCGCCCGCGCGGACCCGCTCGGCGCCCAGCAGCGCGTCGGCCTCGACCACGCCGGTACCGGCGCCCGCGACGTCGTACTCGTCCGGGCCCAGCAGGCCGGGGTGCTCGGCGGTCTCGCCGCCGACGAGGGCGCAGCCCGCGAGCGTGCAGCCCTCGGCGATGCCCTTGACGATCGCGGCGACCCGCTCCGGCACGACCTTGCCGACGCAGATGTAGTCGGTCATGAAGAGCGGCTCGGCGCCGCAGACCACCAGGTCGTCGACGACCATGCCGACCAGGTCGTGGCCGATGGTGTCGTGCTTGTCCATCGCCTGGGCGATGGCGACCTTCGTCCCGACACCGTCGGTCGCGGAGGCCAGCAGCGGACGCTCGTAGCGCTTGAAGGCGGAGGCGTCGAACAGCCCGGCGAAGCCGCCGAGCCCGCCGACCACCTCGGGGCGGTTGGTCTTCCGCACCCACTGCTTCATGAGCTCGACGGCGCGGTCGCCGGCCTCGATGTCGACACCTGCGGCGGCGTAGGTGGCACCGCTCTCGTTGCTGGTCACGTGCTGTGGCCCTCTCGGGTCAAGGGGGTGGAATGAGCGAGGGGCGCGGGGAGCTGCGCGAACGTCCGGGCACCTTGGCGGTGCCTCGGTCGCACAGTTCCCCACGCCCCCGGGAGGTGCATGGAGTCAGGGCCTGCGGAGCGCGTCCGCCGCGCCCGCCCCGCCGAGGAGCGACTGTACGCCGTCCAGGTCGGAACCGGCCTGCGGCTTGCCGCGTCCGACGGGCTGGCCCTTGCCGCCCGCGATCTCGGCCTCCAGGAGCAGCTTGCCCAGCAGCGCCGGGTCGGGCAGCTCCATCGGGTAGACCCCGTCGAAACAGGCCCGGCAGAGGTTGTCCTTGGGCTGCGCGGTGGCCTCGATCATGCCTTCGAGCGAGATGTACGCGAGCGAGTCCGCGCCGAGCGTGCGCCCGATCTCCTCGATGGTCATGCCGTTGGCGATCAGCTCCGCGCGGGTGGCGAAGTCGATGCCGAAGAAGCACGGCCACTTGACCGGCGGCGAGGAGATCCGGATGTGGACCTCGGCGGCGCCCGCCTCGCGGAGCATCTTCACCAGGGCCCGCTGGGTGTTGCCGCGGACGATCGAGTCGTCCACGACCACCAGGCGCTTGCCGGCGATGACTTCCTTGAGCGGGTTGAGCTTGAGCCGGATGCCGAGCTGGCGGATGGTCTGGCTGGGCTCGATGAAGGTGCGGCCCACGTAGGCGTTCTTCACCAGGCCGGAGCCGTACGGGATGCCGCTCGCCTCGGCGTACCCGATCGCGGCGGGGGTGCCGGACTCGGGCGTCGCTATCACCAGGTCGGCCTCGGCGGGGGCCTCCTTCGCCAGCTTGCGGCCCATCTCCACGCGGGAGAGGTGCACGTTGCGGCCGGCGATGGAGGTGTCGGGGCGGGCCAGGTAGACGTACTCGAAGACGCAGCCCTTGGGCTTCGCCTCGGCGAAGCGGGAGGTCCGCATGCCGTTCTCGTCGATGGCGATCAGCTCGCCCGGCTCCACCTCGCGGATGAAGCTGGCGCCGCAGATGTCCAGTGCGGCCGTCTCGGAGGCGACCACCCAGCCGCGCTCCAGCCGGCCGAGCACCAGCGGGCGGATGCCCTGCGGGTCACGGGCTGCATAGAGGGTGTGCTCGTCCATGAAGACGAGCGAGAAGGCGCCCTTCACCTTGGGCAGGATCTCCCGGGCGGTCTCCTCGATGGAGAGCTCGGGGTGTCCGGCCAGGAGGGCGGTCACCAGGTCGGTGTCGTTGGTCGCCGCGGTACGGCCGGAGCGCGATACGTGCTCCTCACCGGGCAGCTCGGCGACCATCGCCGCCAGTTCGGCGGTGTTCACCAGGTTTCCGTTGTGCCCGAGGGCCAGCGAACCGTGAACGGTCGCGCGGAAGGTCGGCTGGGCGTTCTCCCAGACCGAGGAACCGGTGGTCGAGTAGCGGGCATGTCCGACGGCGATATGACCGTGCAAGGACCCCAGAGAGGCTTCGTCGAAGACCTGGGAGACAAGTCCCATGTCCTTGTAGACGAGAATCTGGGAGCCGTTGCTCACTGCGATCCCCGCGGATTCCTGTCCGCGGTGCTGCAGGGCATAGAGGCCGAAGTACGTGAGCTTTGCGACCTCCTCGCCGGGAGCCCAGACACCGAAGACGCCACAAGCGTCCTGGGGGCCTTTCTCACCGGGAAGAAGATCGTGGTTGAGTCTTCCGTCTCCACGTGGCACGTCTTCGAGTCTAGGGCAGTTCCGTACGGCTTCCCGAACGCCGGGGGCGCCGGATATTGGCCGATCCAATAGCGACGCGCGTAGACAAAACCCCTTACCGCTGCCGAATTCCCGGCATGACAATTCGTTGAACCGGCGGATGCCCTTGTCGGGCGCGCCCTCCGGCCCCGCCGGGCGCCCCTGGGCGCGCCCGGCGCACGGCCCGGACGTGACGCTGCTCACCCCGCGCTCACCCTGCGTTCACCCGGAGGGCAGCATCAGCTCCCAGGCGCCCGCGTGCACCGTCCAGGTCCGGGACCGGACCGGGCCGACCGGACGGCCGTCCGCCTCGTAGCCGAACTCCCGGCCCGCCACCGTGAGACTGGCGGCGTGCTGCCGCCGGACGCCACCGGACAGCCGGAGCACCAGCTCCATCACGCCCCCGTCGGCCGGGGCGTTGACCTGGAGCAGCCGGACGGGCTGGTGGACGTCGGCCAGCAGCTGCCCGTCCGCCTCGATCCGCAGCCGGGGGTCGAGGCGGCGCCGGGGGTCGGGCGCGCCGTCGGCGGCGCGATGATCCGCCTTCCCCTGCTCGGACGAAGCCAGTTTCGCCCATAGCGAACGCCAGCCACCCGGGTGGCCGTCCCCCGCGCCGCGGATCCGCACCCCGCCGAGCACCACCGCGCCGCAGTCGTCGACCAGCAGGTCGAGCTTGCGCGAGCTGCCGTTGATCACCGCACGGGCCGCCACCACCGGCTCGGCGGGGACACCGAGCGCCCGCAGCGCACCGACCGCACCCGGCCGGCCCACCGGGACGACACCCACCGGGTCCGCACCCAGTTCGCGCTGGCGGTGCAGGGCTTGGAGCACCCGCCGCACCGCCAGATCGGCCCCGATCACCACCGGTCGCCGACGCCCGCGATGCGCCAGCACCCGGTCGAGTTCGGTCATGCTCTCGGGCAGTGCCACCTTCGCGTCGGCGCCGCCGCAGAGCACGTCCCTGGCGATCCGCACCGACTCGCCGTCGGCCCGCCGGGCGGCCGGGTCGAGGAGGACGAGCAGCGGGTCGGGCCCACCTGGAGAAACGGCGCGGTATTCGGGCGTGGACAGGGACGACACGACCGGTCCTTCCTCAGGTAATCTCTCGGTGCAAGAGCCCCTTGCGCTATTGCGCCAGGGGCTTCGTCTATCTCGGGGCAGACTGCGGCCTACGCAGGATGCCCCAACCGGAAGGGGTGTACGCCTGTGCCGGCACTCGTGCTCGTTGGCGCTCAGTGGGGGGACGAGGGCAAGGGGAAGGCGACCGACCTGCTCGGCGGCTCCGTCGACTACGTCGTCCGCTACCAGGGTGGTAACAACGCCGGTCACACGGTGATCATCGGCGACCAGAAGTACGCGCTCCACCTGCTGCCTTCCGGCATCCTCAGCCCGAACGTGGTGCCGGTCATCGGCAACGGCGTCGTCATCGACCCGGGCGTGCTGCTCTCCGAGCTCAAGGGCCTGAACGAGCGCGGCATCGACACCTCGAAGCTGCTGATCTCGGGCAACGCCCACCTGATCACCCCGTACCACCGCACCCTGGACAAGGTCACCGAGCGCTTCCTCGGCAAGCGGAAGATCGGCACCACCGGCCGCGGCATCGGCCCGGCCTACGCCGACAAGATCAACCGCATCGGCATCCGGGTGCAGGACCTCTTCGACGAATCGATCCTTCAGCAGAAGGTCGAAGCGGCGCTGCACGACAAGAACCAGATCCTGGTCAAGCTCTACAACCGCCGTGCCATGCCGGCCGACCTGGTCGTCCAGGAGTACCTGGGCTACGCGGAGAAGATCCGCCCCTTCCTCGCCGACACCACCCTCGTCCTGGACGAGGCGCTGAAGGCGAACAAGGTCGTCCTGCTGGAGGGCGGCCAGGGCACCCTGCTCGACGTCGACCACGGCACGTACCCCTTCGTGACCTCCTCCAACCCGACGGCCGGCGGCGCCTGCACCGGTGCGGGCATCGGCCCGACCAAGATCGACCGGGTCGTCGGCATCCTGAAGGCGTACACCACCCGCGTCGGCTCGGGCCCGTTCCCGACCGAGCTGCTGGACGCCGACGGCGAGGCGCTGCGCCGGATCGGCGGCGAGCGCGGTGTCACCACCGGCCGTGACCGCCGCTGCGGCTGGTTCGACGCGGTGATCGCCCGCTACGCGACCCGGGTCAACGGCCTGACCGACTTCTTCCTCACCAAGCTGGACGTGCTGACCGGCTGGGAGCAGATCCCGGTCTGCGTCGCGTACGAGATCGACGGCAAGCGCGTCGAGGAACTCCCGTACAACCAGTCGGACTTCCACCACGCGAAGCCGATCTACGAGCTGCTGCCCGGCTGGACCGAGGACATCAGCAAGGCGCAGACCTTCGCCGACCTGCCGAAGAACGCGCAGGCGTACGTGAAGGCCCTGGAGGAGATGTCGGGCGCCCCGATCTCCGCGATCGGCGTCGGCCCCGGCCGGACCGAGACGATCCAGATCAACTCCTTCATCTGAGCCCCGCAGTGCACCACCGGAAGGCCCCGCACCCCTGGTGCGGGGCCTTCCGCGTCCGCGGGCCCGCCGGTGCCGGACTGGAGGTGAACGGCGGAGGCCATGGGCACCGACTCGCTGGGCGTCGCGGTCTCGCCGTAGCCACTGCGCGGCGACCGGACGAGCGGATGAGTTTGAACTAGTGCATAAATTGATTGCATCTAGTTCAACTAGTGGCTACGGTTGCCGCCATGACCGCGAAGCTGCCCTCCCCCATCACCCTGACCGGCCGGCACGTCCGGCTGGAGCCGCTCGGCCGGGGCCACCTGCCGGACCTGTTCGCCGCCGTCGGCGGGGACGAGGAGCTCTGGCGCTGGCTGCCCCACCGCGCACCCCGGACGGAGGACGAGCTCGGCGCCGTCCTCGACGAGCGACTGGCCGAGGTGGCGGCGGGCCACTGCCTGGCCTTCGCCGTGGTCTCCCTGGAGAGCGGCCGGGCGATCGGCGTGACGTGCTACTTCGACTTCAGTGCGACCGACGAGCTGCTGGAGATCGGCGGCACCTTCTACTCCCGTGCGGTCTGGCGCAGCGCCTGCAACTCCGAGTCGAAGCTGCTGCTCCTCACCCACGCCTTCGAGGAGCTCGGCATGGGCCGGGTGATGTGGAAGACCGACCACCTGAACGAGCGCTCGCAGAACGCCATCCGCCGCCTCGGCGCCACCTACGAGGGCACCTTCCGCCGCCACCGCCGCCGCCCGGACGGCAGTTGGCGCGACACCGTGCAGTTCGCCATGCTGCGCGAGGAGTGGCCGGCGGCGAAGCAACGGCTGACGGAGCGCCTGGCGGCCGGCTGAACGGCCGCGCGTGTCGCACTGGCGTACGAGGTCGCCTTCCGGGAGGATCCCCCCGCGTGCTGACGACGGGTCAGCACCTCGCCACGGGGGAAACGATGACGGAGATCAACGACGCCGCACCACCGCACCTGCAACCCTGCCCCGGCTGCGGCCTCACGGACCGCCTGGTGGGCGTGCCGGCCGTGTACCAAGGCGGCCGGCAGCAGCGCACCACCCGGCCGGCCCGGTGGGCGGGCGAGGAACCCGAGACCACCGTCACCCGCGAGTGGTCCCCGGCGCTGTCCGCCGCGCTGGCACCGGTACCGTCCCTGCCGGTCAGCCCGCGGTGGCTGCTGGGCGCGCTGGCCCTGTTCGGGTCGGTCGTCACGTTCGTCGTCAACGCGTCCCTGAACTTCGGCGCCGCCCAGCTCGACGACATCCGGACCGACGCGAGCGCGGGCACCGATGTCGGCTTCACCGACAACCCGGTCCTCGTCGGCGGTTCGGGATCCAGCAGCGACCCGTTCTACCGGATCGACCCGGGGCCCGGCGGTCTCTCCGTCCACCTCCACGCGGCCACCGCCCCGGCCCACCACCAGGTCTTCGGCATCCTGCCGTGGATCTCGGCCCTGGCGCTGCTGACGGCGGCGGTCCTGTTCGTCTCGGCGGCCAGGCGCAGGTCGGCCTTCCGGAAGTCGACGGCCGGCTCGCCCGCCGCCGAACAGGTGTGGTCACGGGGCTGGTACTGCGAGCGCTGCGGCACCGCGCACTTCGCCGCCACCCCCGGAGCGCCGTCCCGCGCGCTCAGCCTCCGGGAGTTCCGGACGACGGTCTGGGAGGCGGGCGGCTACGGTCACCTGGCCCAGCGCATCCCGCCCGGCCGCAACCCGCTCACCGTCATCCCGCGCCCCTGACCCGAGGACACCCGGCGGGCCCGGGCCACCGACCGGCCCGGGCCCGCCGAAGTCTGCGGCAGCGTCAGTCGTCCTCGCGCACGAGGTGGTCGACGCAGACCGCCACGGCCAGCAGCAGGGCGGTGTCCGCGCCGTCCGCGATCCTCACGCCGTAGGTGTCACGGATCCGGAACCACTTCCGGGAGATCTCGGCGATCCTGTCGCCGTGCGACTCGATCTTGTAGTCCTTGTCGATCAGGTTGCCGTGGATCTCCAGCTCACCACCGTCGTGGAGTTCGACGTGGTACTTGTCGCGGAACGGCGTGAAGAGCTTCTTCCGCACGGTGGCGACCACGTCCCCGTGCCCGTTCTCGATCTTCATCGCGTCCCGGACGGAGAGCACCTTGTGCCTGATCACGGCCACCACGTGCCCGCTCTGGTCCTTCAGCTCGAAGGTCTCCCGGATCCGCAGCACCTTGGCGTCCACCAGGTACGCCTTCTCCCCGTGCTCGTCCTCGATCCAGTAGTCGTCGCCGATCCCGAAGATCCGCTCCCTGACCTGGTACTTCATCGGACATACCCCTTCCGGTTCTCGGTGTCGCCGGGCGTGACCCCGACGGGCCCGGCCATGACGGCCGCAGCGCCGGAGCAGCACGACCGCTCCCGGCACCCGCAGCCGGTACCCGCTGCCATGGCCGGCCCCCGGTCAGGAGACATCCTGCGGCATCGAGCGGCGTTCGGACGGTCGCCATGCCCTTGCCCCGGGAGGAGAGCGGGCCGGGTGAGGAACGGCCCCGGAGGGGGAACGCCAAGTCGGCTCAGGCCGGTCACGAGCGATGCGCCGATACCGGGTCGGCGGTGGGGCGGTCAGCGCGGACTCCTGGGGTGCCCGCAGGTGCCCGTCGGCTCAGAACCTGAGCCACGTGGCGTGCGCCGGGACGTCCGCCGAGCCGGTCTTCGCCACCTGGGCGACCCGGTCCGGGCTCAGCGGCTGGTCCCACACCTGGACGTCCGCGATCGAGCCCTCCCAGAAATCGGCCCAGTGGGCCTTGTACCGCGCCCGGCCGATCTCGATCGGACCGTTGGTCACCAGGATGCCCGGCACCGGGACGGTCTGGGCCGGCGCTCCGTCGACGTACAGCGTGATGGCCTTGGCCTTCGCGTCGTACACCCCGGTCAGCGTCGTCCAGCGGCCGGCGGCGGCCGGTCCGGCGGACAGGGCCATGACGCTCTTGCCGGTCTGCGCGGCGGTCTGCACCTTGAACACCCACCGGTCATGGTCGGCGCTCGACGAGTCCTCCCGGCCCAGGTAGAGGGAGAAGAACCCGTCACTGCCCTGGGAGACCGCGGCCTTGGGCTGTGCGGCCGCGCTGTTGCTGACCACGGCGGAGACGGTGAAGCTCTTCGCGGTGTCGATGACGCCCGACTTGACCTCGGCGTAGCCGTCGTGGACACCGTGCAGGGTCAACGCCGGACCGCTGTGGCCGTCGACCGCGCCGACCTCGGCGGAGACACCGAGCCGCAGGCCCTTGCCGCCTTCCGGCGCGCCGGTGGACGGCGCAGCGGACGACGGGCCCGCCTTCGTACCCGCCGGGGCGGAGGCCACGGGCAACCCGCCGGCCGACGGCTTGCCGCCCCCGGAGCCCTGAAGCGCCACGGCGATGCCCACGACACCGGCCAGCGCGAGCACTCCCGCCGCACCGATGCCGACGCGCAGCAGCCGCTTCCGGCGGACCTGGCGCTCATTGGCCTCGGCCATCGCCGCCCAGTCCGGACCGCCACCGCCCGTCCCGGGCTGGTACCCCGCCGCTCCCCAGCCCCCACTGCCGTTCTGGCCGCCGTACATGCTTCCCCCCGCACTCTCCACGGCCCGAACCCTAGGCCACCCCGGAGCCTCCCCCTCCGCTGGGGTGACCCACCCGCCTGCCCGCGCGGTGGCAGAGTGCGGCCGCGAGGGTCACCCCGGAATGAGGAGACGGGGCGATGGGGTTGGATGTCGACATGGCTTCTCGTGCACGCGTACGCGCCCCTGAACTCGTCGGCGCAGGTGGATGGCTCAACACCGGTGGCAAGGATCTGTCGCTCGCGGACTTCCGCGGCAAGATCGTCATCGCCGACTTCTGGACCTTCTGCTGCATCAACTGCCTCCACGTCCTGGACGAGCTCCGGGAGCTGGAGGAGAAGCACCGCGACACGGTGGTGATCGTCGGGGTGCACTCGCCCAAGTTCGTGCACGAGGCCGACCACCAGGCCGTGGTGGACGCGGTGGCCCGGTACGAGGTGCACCACCCGGTGCTGGACGATCCGGAGCTGGTGACCTGGAAGCAGTACGCGGTGCGGGCCTGGCCGACGCTGGTGGTGATCGACCCCGAGGGGTACGTGGTCGCGCAGCACGCCGGCGAGGGGCACGCGCACGCCATCGCCAAGCTGGTCGAGGAGCTGGAGACGGAGCACGCCGCCAAGGGCACGCTGCGGCGCGGCGACAGCCCGTACGTGGCGCCGGAGCCGGTGGCCGGGGATCTGAAGTTCCCCGGGAAGGTCGTCCGGCTGCCGGACGGGCACTACCTGGTCGCGGACTCCGGGCACCACTCGCTGGTCGAGCTCGCGGAGGACGGCGAGACGGTGGTCCGCCGGATCGGCGACGGCGAGCGCGGCCTGGTGGACGGCACCGCGCCCCGGTTCAGCGAGCCGCAGGGCCTGGCCCTCGTCCCGGCCGGGCTGGACCTCGGGTACGACGTGGTGGTGGCCGACACCGTCAACCACGCCCTGCGCGGCGTGCGGCTGGCGGACGGCTCGGTGAGCACGCTGGCCGGCACCGGAAAGCAGTGGTGGCAGGGCTCCCCCACCCAGGGTCCGGCCCAGGAGGTGGACCTCTCCTCGCCGTGGGACGTGGCGTTCTTCGACGGTGAGGTCTGGATCGCGATGGCCGGGGTGCACCAGCTCTGGTCCTTCGACCCGGCGGCCGGGACGGTCGCGGTCGCGGCCGGGACGACCAACGAGGGCCTGGTGGACGGCCCGGCCGACGAGGCCTGGTTCGCGCAGCCGTCCGGGCTGGCGGTCTCGGCGGACGGCGAGCGGCTCTGGGTCGCCGACTCGGAGACCTCGGCCGTCCGGTGGGTTTCACGTGAAACGAAGACCGTGCACACCGCCGTCGGCGCCGGGCTGTTCGACTTCGGGCACCGGGACGGCGCGGCCGGGCAGGCGCTGCTCCAGCACCCGCTGGGGGTGACCGTGCTGCCCGACGGTTCGGTGGCGATCGCCGACACCTACAACCACGCGCTGCGCCGCTACGAGCCCGCCACCGGCGAGGTCAGCACGCTCGCCACCGACCTGCGGGAGCCCTCCGGGGCGGTGCTGGCCGACGGCGATCTGGTGGTGGTCGAGTCCGCGCGGCACCGGCTGACCCGGCTGCGGCTGCCCGAGGAGGCCGTCCGGGTCGAGTCGGTCGCGCACCGGACCCAGCGCGCCGCGACCGAGGTCGCGCCCGGCGCGCTCCGGCTGGACGTGGTCTTCCAGGCCCCCGCCGGGCAGAAGCTGGACGAGCGGTACGGCCCGTCGACCCGGCTGCTGGTCAGCTCGACCCCGCCCGAGCTGCTGGTCTCCGGGGCGGGCCCGGACTCGGCGCTCACCCGCGAGCTGGTGCTTGCCGCTGACGTCGCGGAGGGCGTGCTGCACGTGTCGGCGATGGCGGCCTCGTGCGATGACGATCCGGAGATCGAGTACCCGGCGTGCCATGTGCACCAGCAGGACTGGGGCGTCCCGGTGAAGCTGACGGCGGGTGGGGCGACGCGGCTGCCGCTCGTCCTCGCCGGGATGGAGTAGCGGTACCCACAAAGGCGCGGGGAACGGTGCGACCAGGGCACACGTAGGTGCATGGTTGGTCGCGCAGTTCCCCGCGCCCCTGGAAGAACGGGCCGTCAGCCTTCGAGGAAGGCCTTGATCGCGCTGGCCAGCAGGTACGGGTCGTCGGCGCCGCAGAGTTCGCGGGCGGAGTGCATGGAGAGGGCGGCGATGCCGCAGTCGACCGTGGTGATGCCGAGGCGGGCCGCGGTGATCGGGCCGATGGTGGTGCCGCAGGGCATCGCGTTGTTGGAGACGAAGGCCTGCCAGGGCACGCCGGCCTTCTCGCAGGCGGCGGCGAAGACGGCCCGGCCGAGGCCGTCGGTGGCGTAGCGGTTGTTGACGTTGACCTTGAGGATCGGGCCGCCGTTCGGCAGCGGGTGGTGGCCCGGCTCGTGGCGCTCGCTGTAGTTCGGGTGCACCGCGTGGCCCATGTCGGAGGAGAGGCAGACCGTCCCCGCCAGGGCCCGGGCGCGGTCCTCCGGGGTGCCGCCGCGCGCGTAGACGCTGCGCTCCAGCACGTTGCCGAGCAGCGGCCCCTGCGCGCCGGTGTCCGACTCGCTGCCGGTCTCCTCGTGGTCGAAGGCGGCCAGCACCGGGATGTACGGCAGGTCCCCGCCGGCCACCGCGGCGAGGGCGGCGGCGGCCGCGTGCACCGAGAGCAGGTTGTCCAGGCGCGGGCCGGCCAGCAGCTCGCGGTCCTTGCCCAGGTAGCAGGGCGGCTGCACGTCGTGCGTCATCAGGTCCCAGCCGGCGATGTCCGCGGCGTCGACGCCCGCCTTCTCGGCGACGTACTCGATCAGCGAACCCTCCGTCACGTCGCCGATTCCCCAGATCGGCGTCAGGTGGCGCTGCTTGTCGAGCTTGAGGCCGTCGTTGACCTGACGGTCCAGGTGGATCGCCAGCTGCGGCACGCGCAGCAGCGGCTCGTCGATCTGGACCAGCGTGGCGGTGCCGTCGCGCAGCGCGAGGCGCCCGGACAGGCCGAGGTCGCGGTCCAGCCAGGTGTTCAGCGGCACGCCGCCGTAGATCTCCACCGCGACCTGGCGCCAGCCGGCCGAGCCGGTGTCCGGGATCGGCTTGACCCGCAGGTTGGGCGAGTCGGTGTGGGTGCCGACCACCCGGAACGGCGTCGCGGGGCCCGCGCCCTCGGGGACGTACCAGGCGATCAGTGCCCCGCCGCGGATGACGTACCGGCCGCCGACGGCGGCGTCCCAGGCGTCGGTCTCGGCCACCCGTCGGAAGCCCGCCTTCTCCAGTCGCTCGGCTGCGCTGGCCACGGCGTGGAACGGCGACGGCGAGGCGCTGAGGAACGCGATCAGGTCGTCGGTGTGCGTTCGGTCGAAGTAGGCCGGACGGGCGGCGGTCGACATGCTGCTCCTGGGTTGAGGGAGGGCTGAAAGCCGGACGGGGAACCCGGTCTTCGCACCCGAGCATATGCCCGTACACGGACATGACGAGGCGACTTCAACAACGGTCACACAACGGTGAAGACATCGTGACGGCGGGCGGTCGTCCAGAGCAGAACCAAAGCAGAAAGGGGGTCTACGCGTTGTGCGTAGACCCCCTCCCTGCTGAGGGTGGGTCAGGCGGTCAGGCCGGGGAGGCTCAGAAAGCCTCCTCCGCGAGGTCCATGATCTCGTTGTCGATGCCCTCGGCGATCAGGCGCTGCGGGGTGACGGTCGGCAGGATGTTGCGGGCGAAGAAGCGGCCCGCGGCGACCTTGCCCTGGTAGAACGGGACGTCCTTCTCCGAGGCGCCCGCCTCCAGCTTCGCCAGCGCCACGGCGGCCTGGCGGAGCAGCAGCCAGCCGACGACGACGTCGCCGGAGACCATCAGCAGGCGGGTGGTGTTGAGGCCCACCTTGTACATGTTCTTGACGTCCTGCTCGACCGAGGAGAGGTCGGCGAGCAGCTTGCCGACGATCGCCTCCAGGTCGCCGGCGGCCTTGGCGAGCAGCTCGCGCTCGGCGGCGAGGGCGTCGCCGCCCTCGGCCGCGCCGAGGAACTTCTGGATCTGCTCGGACACGGCGGTGAGCGCCTGGCCGCCGTCGCGGACGATCTTGCGGAAGAAGAAGTCCAGGCCCTGGATCGCGGTGGTGCCCTCGTAGAGGGTGTCGATCTTGGCGTCCCGGATGTACTGCTCGATCGGGTACTCCTGCAGGAAGCCGGAGCCGCCGAAGGTCTGCAGGGACTGGGCGAGCTGCTCGTAGGACTTCTCCGAGCCGTAGCCCTTGACGATCGGCAGCAGCAGGTCGTTCAGGCTCTCGGCCGCCTTGTCCTCCTCGCCGCGCAGGCGGGCGGCGACCAGGTCGTCCTGGACGGAGGCGGTGTAGAGGACCAGGGCGCGCATGCCCTCGGCGTACGCCTTCTGCGTCATCAGCGAGCGGCGGACGTCGGGGTGGTTGGTGATGGTGACGCGGGGGGCGGCCTTGTCCATGAAGTTGGAGATGTCCGCGCCCTGCACGCGCTCCTTGGCGTACTCCAGCGCGTTCAGGTAGCCGGTGGAGAGGGTGGCGATGGCCTTCGTGCCGACCATCATCCGGGCGAACTCGATGATCTTGAACATCTGGCGGATGCCGTCGACGGTCTCGCCGACCAGCCAGCCCTTGGCCGGGTGCTTGGCGCCGAAGGTCATCTCGCAGGTGTTGGACGCCTTGAGGCCCATCTTGTGCTCGACGTTGGTGGCGTAGGCACCGTTGCGCTCGCCGAGCTCGCCGGTCTGCCAGTCGAAGTCGAACTTCGGGACGATGTACAGACCGAGGCCCTTGGTGCCGAGCTTGCCGCCCTCGGGGCGGGCCAGCACCAGGTGGATGATGTTCTCGGACATGTCGTGCTCGCCCGAGGTGATGAAGCGCTTCACACCCTCGATGTGCCAGGAGCCGTCCTCCTGCTTGATCGCCTTGGTGCGGCCGGCGCCGACGTCCGAGCCCGCGTCGGGCTCGGTCAGCACCATGGTGGCGCCCCACTGCTTCTCGACCATGAGCTCGGCGACGCGCTTCTGCGCCTCGGTGCCCTCGTCGTGGACGACGCCGGCGAAGGCCGGACCGGAGGAGTACATCCAGATCGCGGGGTTCGAGCCGAGGATCTGCTCGGCGTACGCCCAGATGAGCGACGACGGGGTGACCTGGCCGCCGATCTCCTCCGGGATGCCCAGACGCCACCACTCGGCGTCCATGTAGGTCTGGTAGCTCTTCTTGAAGGAGGCCGGGATCGGAGCGGTGTTGGTCTCCGGGTCGAAGACCGGCGGGTTGCGGTCGGTGTCGGTGAAGGACGCGGCGAGGTCGTTCTCGGCGAGGCGCGAGATCTCGCTGAGGATGTTCTTCGCGGTGTCGACGTCCATGTCGGCGAACGGACCGGTGCCGTACACCTGGTCGCGACCGAGCACCTCGAAGAGGTTGAACTCCACGTCCCGCAGGTTGGACTTGTAGTGACCCATGGCCGTTTTCTCCGGTTCGTCGCTTCCGGGGTCCGCCGCTTCCGAGCGACCCACTTACCCGCCAGTAGACAACATGATGCTACCCGTAAGTAACTTGTTCAAGCCCTTCCGCGTGAAAGGCGGCGACAAGGTCACGTGAACGTGGTCACGTCCCACAACCGCCCACCGCCCGTTGTTGTCCGGATCAGCCGCCCTGCGGCGGGCCCGGGCCCGCTAACCTGGGCACGTGTACGGCTACGAGCAGACCGCCTACCAGGGTGACCCCTACCAGCAGCAAGCGCAGCAGCAAGCGGCGCAGCAGGCAGGGATGAACGGCATGCCCGGCCCCGGCCCGTACGGGGACCCGCAGGGCGCGCCGCAGCAGTCGCTCTACCCCGAGCCCTCGCCCCCGTCGCTGGCCGACGCCGTCCGGGCGTTCACCACCGGCTCGATGCCGGTCGAGGACTTCCAGGCGATCTTCATCACCTCCAAGGTGCACTGCCCGCGCGGCGACCGCCCGGGCTTCCTGGCGCTGCACAACACCCCCACCCCCGTGATCCCGATGTTCAGCTCGCTCAAGGAGCTGCGCCGGTACGCGGGCAAGGAGTCCAAGCACTTCAGCGTCTCGGGCGCCGAGATCCTCGACCTGCTGCCGACCGGCTACGGCTTCGCGCTGGACATGGAGGGCGAGCACCGGATGGTGTTCGACGCCAAGGCGGTCGAGCAGATGGTGGACTTCACCATGCGGCGGATGTACGGCTGACGCCGTCACCCCGCCTTCGCTTCCCCTTTCAAGAGGTCCGCGAAACGGTGCAGGCCCATCGCGACCTCCAGGGCCTTGGTCCGGTGGTCCTGGATGCCCTGGCTGCTGAGCAGGGCGTGCATCAGCCAGAGCCGCATCTCGCCCAGGTGCGCCGGCGAGCCGTGCACGTCGTCGAACTCCTTGAACCTGGCCTTGGGCAGCCGGGCGGCCAGCAGCTCGCCGTCGGCGCGCGGGATGATCTCGTCCCGGGTGCTGCGGACGTAGCCGACCGGGATCCGGACGGCGTCCAGCTCCGCCGGGGTGAGCCCCCAGCCCGTCAGCTCGGCGCGCAGGGCCGGGCGGTCCGCCGCGCCGGTGAGCCTCAGCAGCACCTCCTTGGTGATCGCCGGGACCTTGACCTCCCACCAGTCCTCGTCGGTGAAGAACGGCCCGACCGGCGCGCCCACGGTCAGCACCCGCCCGAACCGGGGGTCGGCGGCCGAGGCGCGCAGCGCGAGGTGGCCGCTGAAGCTGAGCGCCAGCAGCGAGACGTCGGTGGTCCTGGCCCGGCCCGCCAGCCGGTCGACCAACTCGGGGAACAGCCGCCAGGAGTCCGCGTCGTAGCGCAGGGTGTTCTCCCCGACGCCGGGCAGTTCGGTGACCACGGCGGCGAAGCCCTGCTTGGCGAGCTTGGGCAGCAGCTGCGCCCACTGCTCCTTGACCGAGACGATGCCGCCCGTCACCAGCAGCAGCGGGCGCGGCTCGGCGGCGTCCAGGCCGGCCGTCCAGGCACGGACGGTGCCGCCGGGGAGGTCGAGCTCCAGCGGCTCGATGCCGCCCTGCGCGGTGCGGTTCAGAGCGGTGCGCCAGCGGTCGAAGGCCTCGACGGCGCTGCGCTGGGCGCGGGCGCGCTCCTCGTCGGCCGGGTAGGGGAAGCGGGCCATCGTGTAGTGGCGGCAGGCCTCCAGGTGCCGGCCACGGGCGGCCAGCGCGTCGGCCGTGGTGCTCCACACCTTGGCCCAGGAGTCCGGGGAGCCGGTCTCGTCGTTGCGGATCCGGGCCAGGATCCCGGCCACCCGGCGGGCGTCGATGCCCTGGCCACGGGCGTGCAGCTTGGCGTACGCCTTCAGCTCGTCCAAGTCGAACATGTGACAACCGTTCTGGGAGCGGGGCAGCGGATGACCGGGGCTCTGCGCGGGCGCGTGGCGGGCACGGCCGGCCCGGCCGGTCAGTGGATGTGGCCGTCGGGGTGGCGCAGGCCGACCCCGGTGGCGCGGTCGAGGGCGATGTGGGCCAGCCAGCCGAGGCCGCCGACCACCAGGGGCTGGGAGAGGGTGGCCAGGCCCAGGGCGACGGCCACGGCCGGGGCCCACGGGCGGTGCAGGGTGTTGTACAGGCCGACGGTGGCGCGCGGGATGTAGCCCGGCCCGGGCACGGGTTCGCCCCAGCCGCGTACGAAGGCGAGGTCGGGGCCGACCAGGCCGGCCCAGAAGGTCCAGGTGAGCGGACCGCCGAGGGCGGTGGCGACGGTCAGCGCGGAGACCCCGACCAGTGCGCTGAGCAGCCGCCCCTCCGGGTGGCGCCAGGTCCAGATGTCCCTGGGCGCCTCCTCCGGCAGCGGCGGGGCGGCGGCGAAGGTGGGCGGGGCGGCGAAGGTGGTGCTCATCGGGATCCTTCCGTAGGTCTGGCTACCAGTCGGCGTCGCCGCCGTGGTCGGGCTCCTCCTCGCCGAGCGCGTCCATCAGGGCGTCGACGAGGGTCGGATCGAGCATGGTCCTGGCCCGGGTGTCGTCGGCCCGGCCGAAGCCGAAGTCGAAGACGGCGGCGCTCAGCACGTACTCGGGGTCGTCCGTCCAGGTGCGGAAGGCCCACTCCCCCGAGTCGGCGGCCCGGCCGTCCAGCCCGCGCAGGCCGGTGGGGCGGCCCTGCGGGCCGAAGCCGAAGTCGGTGAAGCGGAACTGCAGGCCGATGCCGAGCGCCTTGCTGTACGCCTCCTTGAGTGTCCAGAGCCGGATCAGCTCGCCGCCCCGGGCGGCGGCCGGGAGGGCCTCCACCTGCTCCAGCTCGTACGGCGTGCAGAGGTGCTTGGCCAGGCCCTGTTCGTACATCTCGCGGTCGGCGGGTTCGGCGTCCACGCCGATCAGGCCCCGGGTGGTGAGGCCGACCAGCAGCAGGCCGTCGGTGTGGCTGATGCTGACGTCGATCGAGTCGTTGCCCCGGAGGTAGGGGCGTCCCCGGTCGCGGTAGCCGATCTCGACGGCCTCCGGGGCGACGTTCAGCAGGGTGCCCGCCGCGTACTTGAGCAGGATCCGGGACGCGGCGAAGCGGATCCGGACGTCCGGGTGGGTGAGGTCCAGGTAGCGGGCCCAGTCCCGGCCGAGCAGTTCGCGCAGCCGGGGGCCGGCCGCCCGGTCCGGGCGCCAGTCGTCCAGCCGCGCGTACACGACGGCGGTGCCGTGCTCCTTCACCTCACGGCTGACCGGCGTCCACGGTCCGTCGCGCCCGGTGATCCTGACCGGCATCCCGAACGGCACCGCCGTCGCCGTCTCGACTCCTGCCATCGAACTCCTCCAGTGTCTTCTTGAGGTCGCCCAGCACGTCCGCGGCCGTCGCCCCGTCCACCACGCGGTGGTCGAAGGCGAGGCTGAGCCGCATCACGGGCGCCACGGCGACCGCCCCGTCCCGGACCACCGGGCGGTCGGCCACCCGGCCGGCGCAGACGGTCAGGGCCGTCCCGCCGGCCGAGTGGAAGCCGTCCACCGGGCGGTGGCCGAGTGAGCTGACCGAGACCGTCCCGAGGATCCGGGCCCGGCGGGCCGGATCGCGCAGGGCGGCCGCGAAGGCCAGCCGGCCGAGCGGGGCGGGCAGCCGGCCGAGCCTCCTGACCGCGTCGAACTCGGGGAGCCCGGCGGCGTCCGGGCCCCGGTAGCGGTCGATCCGGTCCTGGATGCCCGCCAGGTCGGTGCGGTCCAGGTCCGGCAGCAGTGCCGACAGCACGGTGCGCTGCCCGTCCACCGGGCGGTCCAGGGCCAGCTTGCCGGTGACCCCGGCGAAGGAGGTGATCCTGGGCCGGCGCAGCCGGGACGGCCAGCCCGGGGCGACCACCGCGTTCGCCTCGGGGTACCGGGCGAGCACCTGGCCGGTGGCCAGCAGCAGGTAGCTGACCAGGGAGTACCGGCGTGCGCCCAGCGCCCGGTGCGCGGTGACGGCCGTCATGTCGACCTCGGTGTCCAGGTAGACCGGACGCTGGGACGCCGCGTACTCCAGGAAGTAGAGCGTGTGCCGGCGGGCCCGGACCGGGTCGGTCCGGACGGCCTCGGCCCGGGCGGCGGTCACGAGGCGCTCGCCAGACGGTGGATCTCGCCCAGCGAGCGGGCCTCCAGCAGCCGGCCGACCGGGACCTTGCGCCCGGTCGACTTCTCCAGCGCGGTGACCAGCTTGAGCAGGTGCAGCGAGTCCCAGCCGGGGAGCGCGTCGAAGTCGGCCTCCAGCTCGGAGGCGCCGACCTGGACGCCGATGTCGTCGTTCACCAGCTGGACGAACTCCTCGGTGGTGATGCTCATTGCGTTACTCCTGTCGGGTGTGGCGAGGGGTCAGATCTTTTCCAGGGCGAAGCCCGCCTTGATCCACTTGCTGGACTCGATGGCCACCGCGAGCGCCTTCTGCCCTGTGGTCATCTCGGCGAGCAGCCGCTCGGTCTGCAGGAAGGGCAGCGCGTTGCCGTTGTTGCCGGTGTCCGCGACGCAGGAGATCTCCCGGACGCCGGGGACGTCGAGCCGGTCGTAGATCAGGCTGGTCATCCGGCCGGACAGCTGTGGCGGCAGGATGTAGTCCAACTCCTCGACCGACCAGTCGAGTTCGCCGAGCAGCTCCCAGAGGATCTCCACGGCCATCACCGGGACGGCCTCCTCGATGGCCTTGTAGTCCTCCTTGATGGCCTGCTTGTCGCTGTCCCTGTCCGCCACGCCGAACCACTCGATCACCTGGCCCGGCGCCCGGCCGAGACCGGTCAGCCGGTTCAACACCCGGCGCAGCGCCACCCGTTGGCCGATCGGCTCGGGGGTGAGCACGGCGGCTCCGGCGCCGTCGCCGAAGAGCACGAAGTTGACCAGCTCACTGGGGGCCGCGTCGGTGAGGTCCCGGCGCAGGTCCAGGTGCTTGCTGCAGACGTCCCCGCCGATCACCAGGCCGGTGCCGCCGGTACTGGTGACCAGGGTGCGGGCCAGGTCGAACGCCTGGACGGCCCCGGCGCAGCCGGACTGCAGCTGGTAGGTGGGCAGTTGGTCCAGGCCGAGCTGGTCGGCGACGTGGTTGACGGTGGCCGGCATCAGGGTGTCCGGGGTGGCCGTGCCGAGCACGATGAAGTCGATCTGGGCCGGGTCGATGCCCGCGTTCGCGATCGCCTTCTCCCCCGCCTGCGCGCAGAGGTCGGCCAGCGACCAGCGGACCTCGTTGGTGCCGATGTCCCGGGCGAAGTGCCGGGTCCTCGTCCCGATGAAGACCTCGACCCACTCCTGGTTGACACCCAGGGCCTTGGCCAACTGCTCGTTGTCCACGGGCTCGCCGGGCAGGCTGGTACCGATCGAGGCGATGTACGCCTCCGGTGCGGTCATCACACGTTCCTCTCCTGGCAGTGGGTGGTCACGACGCGACGGTGATGCTGCTGCGGTGGTGCTCGAAGAAGGTGGCCAGGGCACCGAGCGAGGCAAGGTGCGGGAGCAGGTCCTGGACGGGGACGGCCTCCGTCCAGCCGAGCTTCTTCTCGATCCTGGTCTTGAGCTCCATCACCATCACGGAGTCGAAACCGAGGTCCTCGTACAGCCGGGAGTGCGCGCCGAGTTCGGCGACCGCGTAGCCCCCGACCTGGGCGACGGCGGCGAGCACCGCCTCCGCGACCGGGCCGGTCAGGCCGGCGCCCCTGGCCAGGCCGATCCGGGCCAGGCCCGGGCCGGTCTCCGTCGCCGCGAGGGCCTCCGCGACCGGCGCGGCCGCCGGGACGGGCCCGGCCGAGCGGCGGACGGGGCCCCGGCTCCAGTACCGGTGGGCATCGGAGAAGACGTACGGCGCCAGGCGCAGCGCCTGCCGGTCCTCCTCCGGGTAGAGCGCGTCCCAGGCGGGGTTGAGGCCGTCCCGGTGGAGCGAGGCGAGCAGCTCCAGCAGACCCGCCGCGCCCGGGTCCTCACCCTGGGCGGGGTGCAGGGTGCGCAGCCCGGCGGGCGGGCGCAGGCGTCGGACCAGGCCGTTCAGCACCGGCTTGGGGCCGATCTCCACCACATGGGTCGGGGCCGCGTCGAAGAGCCGTTCGCTCGCCTCGGCGAACAGCACCGGCGCTCCGACGTGTTCGACCCAGTAGGCGGCGTCCATCGGCTCGTCCCGCAGGACCCGCCCGCGCACCGTCGAGTAGAGCGGCAGCTGCGGCACGCCGCCGCCGACCTGCTGGGCGATCTCGGCGAAGCGGTCCAGCATCGGGGCCATCAGCGGCGAGTGGAAGGCGTGCGAGACCTGGAGCCGGCGGGTCTGGACCCCGCGCCCGGCGAGGAGGCCGGCCAGCCGGTCGAGTGCCTTGAGGTCGCCCGACAGGACCGTCTGCTGGGGGCCGTTGACCGCGCCGACGCCGACCAGCGGCTCGCCGTCGACCAGTTCGCGCAGGTCGGCGGCCGGTGCCTGGACGGACAGCATCCCGCCGCCGATCGGGAGGGCCTGCATCAGCGCGCCGCGGGCGGCGATCAGCCGGGCCGCCTCGGGCAGGCCGAACACCCCCGCCGTGACGGCCGCCGCGTACTCGCCCACGCTGTGGCCGAGCAACAGCGCCGGGGCGACGCCGAGTTCGCCGAGCGTACGGGCGAGCGCGTAGCCGACGGCGAACAGGGCGGGCTGGGTGTAGCGGGTGAGGTGCACCAGCTCGTCGCCGGAGAGGATCAGGTCGCGTACCGACTCGCCGACGTGCGGCCGGAGTTCGGCGTCGGCCTGGTCCAGGAAGCCCCGGTAGAGGGCCGATTCGCGGTAGAGCCTGGCGGTCATGCCCGGGCTCTGCGAGCCCTGGCCGGTGAAGAGCAGCGCGATCTTGGGGCGGCCGGCCGGCTGGGCGGCGAGCCGCCCGAGCAGGTCCTCGTCCTCGGCCGCCGCCCGCAGCCGCGCGGCGAGTTCGGCGGCGTCGGTGGCGGGCAGCGCGAAGCGGACCCGGTGGCCGCCCTTGACCCGGTTGCTGTTCCAGCAGACCGGGCCGACCGGGACGCGGCGCCTGCCGATCTCGTCGGCCTGGGCGAGCAGGTTGCGGCGCAGCGCGTCCGGCGAGGTGGCACTGAGGGTGAAGACCCCGCCCGACCCGGTGGCGCCGGGCCGGACGGCGGTCGGCGGTGCGGTCTCCAGGACGGCGTGCGCGTTGGTGCCGCCCATCCCGAAGCTGCTGAGGCCGGCCAGGGTGGGGCCGGCCGGGAGCCGCAGCGGCGCCTTGAGCAGCCGCAGCCCGTACTTGGCGAGGTTCAGCTTCGGGTTCTCCTTGGTGGCGAACCGGCTGGCCGGGACGACCCGGTGGTGCAGCGCCAGCGCGACCTTGATCAGGCCGGCGATGCCCGCCGCGCCCTCGGTGTGGCCCAGGTTGCCCTTGACCGAGCCGAGCGCCATCGGCTTGCCGGTGCGGCCGGCGTGCAGCCCGCCGAGCGCCTTGACCTCGATCATGTCGCCGAGCTCGGTACCGGTGCCGTGGCCCTCGGTGAAGGTCACGTCCCCGGCCTCGACCCCGGCCCGGTGGTAGGCCCCGGCCAGCACCTCCTGCTGGGACCAGCGGTTGGGAGCGGTGATGCCGTTGCTGCGCCCGTCCTGGTTGACGGCGGTGCCGCGGATCACCGCGTAGATCTGCTGGCCGTCGGCCAGCGCGTCCTCCAGCCGGCGCAGTACCACCACGCCGACGCCCTCGCCGCGCCCGATGCCGTTGGCCTCCGAGCTGAACGGCTTGCAACGGCCGTCCGGCGCGGACAGCCCGGCCTGGGTGTAGAAGATGCCGAGCGCCGGGGTCAGCGCCACGTTCACGCCGCCCGCGAGCGCGTAGTCGCACTCGCCCGCGAGCAGCGCGTTGGCGGCCAGGTGCACGGCCACCAGCGAGGAGGAGCAGGCGGTGTCGACCGCGAGGCTGGGCCCCTTCAGGTCCAGGTGGTACGAGATCCGGTTGGCGGTCATGCAGTAGCCGTTGCCGGAGCCGACCTGGGCGGTGATCCGGTCGTAGTCGGTCAGGTGCAGCTGGGCCCACTCGTTGCCCATGATCCCGACGAAGACGCCCGTCCGGCTGCCCGCGAGGCCGCTCGGCGCGACACCGGCGTTCTCTACCGCACGCCAGGCGCACTGCAGCAGCAGGCGCTGCTGCGGGTCCATCGCGGCGGCCTCGCGGGGCGAGATGGTGAAGAACTCGTTGTCGAAGACGTCCGGGTCGGTGATGAACCCGCCCTCGGTGGTGTTGGTACGGCCCTCGGCTCCCTCGGGCGAGTGGAAGTCGCCCTTGTCCCAGCGGTTCGCGGGCACCTCGCCGACACCGTCGCCGGAGCGCATCAGCAGGTCCCAGTAGGCGGCCGGGTCCGGCGCTCCGGGGAATCTGCAGTCCAGGCCGACCACCGCGATCCGGCGGACGGCTCTGGACTCCCCTGCGGTAGCGCTCATCGCGTGATGCCCTGGCTGGCGAACTCGTCCAGCAGGTGGCCGGCCAGGGCCTCGACCGTCGGGTAGTCCCAGGCCGCGGTGGGCTCCAGGACGAGGTCGAAGTCCTCCTCGATGTCTCCGCAGAGCCCGAGCGCCGCGACCGAGTTGAGTCCGTACTCGGCGAGCGGCACGGTCGGGTCGATCTCGGAGGGGTTCCGCTTGAGGTAGACCGCGATGCGGTCGGCCAGCCAGACGGTGAGCGATTCGGCGGTGTGGTGCCCGGCCCCGCCTGCGGGTCGGTCGGTAGTGGGGACGGACATTGTTCTCTCCTTGGGTCGGAAGGGGGTGGTGACGGGGACCGTGCAGCCCCTCAGGGACTGCCTCAGCCCGCGAGGGGGGTGTCGTAGAGGTCGTAGCTGCGGGAGTCGCGGAAGCGGCGGATGACCTCGTCGTGCACCCGGGTTTCGCAGGAGGCGGGCAGCGGTGGGGGCTGGTGGCCGAGGCGGCGGGCGAGGCGGTGGAGGGCGGCGGCGGCCCAGGCCGGGTCGGCGAGGAACTCGTCGTCGCCGCCCCTGGCCTGCTGCCAGACACCGAGCACCGAGGCGGCGGCGAGCAGCACCGCGTACCGGTCGGCCAGCGAGAAGCTGCTCGGGCTGGCCAGTGCCGTCCGGTCCTGCGGGGCCAGTTGGAGTGCGGACTCCTGGATCTGGCGCAGCTCGTCCATCAGGCGCAGGGTCAGGCTGTGCACGGCGCGTTCCTCGGGGGTGCCGCTGGGGAGTTCGTCCACGGCGGCGACCAGTGAGGCGCTCAGGCTGTCCCGGCCGCTGGCCAGGGCGAGCCGGTCGTACTCGATCGGCGGCAGCGGGGACCTGGGGCGGAAGAGCTCGGCCGGGGCCGGCTCCGCCTTGAACCAGGACCGCCGGGCCAGCCGGGGCAGCTGCGGGATGATGGTGGCCTGGCAGGCCGCCGAGCCGGCGTGGCCGAGGCTGAGCACCGGCAGGTCCCGGACGTGCTTCTGGAAGATGCCGAACTCGCCCTCGCGGACGTAGAACCGGGCGCCCAGCACGATGGACAGCTCGTACATCGTCTCGGTCAGCAGCTTCGGGACGAGGTACTTCACCGCCGAGGCGTAGACGCTGGTCTCGTCGGGGAGCAGGTGCACCGCGCGGGTGCCGACCAGCGAGAGGCTGTCGCTGATCAGCAGGTCGAGGAAGGCGTTGCCCAGGGTGGCCTTGGCGTGCGGGATGTCCATCACGGACTTGCGGTAGAGCCGGCGTCCGAGGGCGAAGCCGACGACCGTGCGCAGCGCGGTGTCCGCCGCGCCGAGCGCCATCCCGGGGATCGCGCTGCGGGTCATCTGGAAGGAGCGCAGGGCCAGTTCGACCCCCTGGCCGACCGTGCCGACCAGGGCCGTGCCGGGCACCGGGCAGTCGTCGAAGTCCAGGCCGGAGAGGTGGCAGCCGCGGACGCCGACCGTCTCGTACCGGGGCAGGATCCGCAGCTTCGCCGGGTCGACCTGGTCGCGTTCGACCATCAGCACCGAGTGGCTGCGGCTGCCCGCCGCGTCGGAGGTGCGGCTGAACAGCAGCCAGGCCTGCGCCCGGCCGGCGTTGTTGATGACCTGCTTGGTGCCGTGCAGGCGGTAGCCCTCGCCGTCGGTGCGGGCCGCGAACTCGTTGCGCACGAAGTCGTTGCCGTGCGCGAGCTCGTGGTACGCGACGGAGACCTTGCCGCCGCCGAGCAGGATCTCGGCCAGCCGGCGCTGCTGCTCCTGGTCGCCGGAGGCCCAGACGTTCACGGAGGCCATGAAGGACGTCACGCCGTAGCCGAGTCCGAGGGCGATGTCCCGGCGGAAGACCTGCCGGACGACCCTGGTCAGGGTGTCCAGCTGCTCCAGCCGGCCGCCCAGGGCGGCCGGGACGAACTCGGCGTTGAAGCCCAGCCCGTCGAGCAGCTTCTCGCCCTCGGCGGACATCTCGCCCGCCTCGTCGGCCTCCAGCAGCCGGGCGAAGCCCACCGGGTTGGTCGCCTCGCGCGGGTCGCCGAGCACCCTCTCGATCTCGGCCACCCGGGCGACGGCACGCGCCTCGGCCCCGATGTCCGGGCCGACCACTCGGTCGGCGGCTTGGTTCAGCATGACGTCCCCTCAGATTCGTCCGGCACTGCGGTGGGTGCGCCGGTCAGGGCCAGCGGCAGCAGCGAGGGCAGCAGGCCCTCCGCGCGCAGGGCTCTGACCTGCTCCAGGAGCGCGTCGGCGGCCTCCCGGTCGTCGGCCGTCGGCTCACCCAGGCGGGTGAGCAGCCGGGCCAGCGAAGCTCTCAGCCACAGCCCGTCCTGCCAGAGCGCGGCGGTGCGCCCCTGTTCGGCGGCCCGGTGGTTGTGCAGCCAGACCCCGAGGGAGGCGGCCGCCGCGAAGCACAGGGCGTAGCGCTTGGCGGTCTCGAAGGCGGCCGGCGGTACGTCGGTCAGCGCGTTCTGGTACATCTCCATGGTGGCGTGCACCTGGTCGGTGACGGCCAGTGTCCGCTCGGCGAGTGCCAGCGCGGGCTTGAGCGCCGGGTTGGCGTCGGCCTCGGTGCGCAGCGCCTCGACCGAGCCGGGCAGCGAGGCCAGCACGCCGCTGCCGTACCGGGCGACCAGTGAGAGCCGGTCCGGTTCGAGCGCGGGCAGCTCGGCCGCCAGGTCGTACGCGGCGCGCGCGCCGTCCACCCCGCCGGTCGCCCGGCGCCAGCCGCGGACCAGTGAACGGAACTGGCTGATCAGGGAGTTCAGATTGACCAGGGTGTTGCCGTCGAAGAGGCCGACGATCCGGTGGTCCCGGTCGACCTTCTGGAACATCCCCCGGGCGTGCACGTCCTTGAGGAAGGCGCGGGCGCCGAGCAGCCTGGTGAGGTCGGCGATCACGGTCTCGGTGCCGGTCGGCACCAGGTACTTGGTGACGGCGGCGGTCACCGAGAGCTCGTCGGTGAGGGTGTGCACCGAGCGGGAGGCCGTCAGCGCGAGTGCCTCGTCCAGCAGGACGTCCGTCACCGCGCCCGCCAACACGTGCCGGGCCTGCGGGAGTTCGACCAGCTTGCGGCCGTACAGCTCCCGCTGTTCGGTGAAGTCCATGGCGATGGCGAGCGAGTGGTCCGCCGCGCCGAGGGAGAGCGCGGCGCACATCGTCCGGGTCAGCTGGAGGGCCTTGAGCACGATCTCGATGCCGTTGCCGGGCTGGCCGACCACGGCGGCGGCGGGCACGGGGGCGTCGGTGAAGGTGATGCCGGAGATGTCGGCGCCGCGGATGCCGTGCGTCCTGATCTTCGGCAGGTGGCGGTAGCTCTCCTGCGGGATGGTCCGCTTGTCGACCAGCAGGACGCTGAAGCCGCGCGGCCCGGCCTCCGGGTCGGTCCGGGTGAGCAGTGAGAGGACGCTGCCCCGGGTGGCGTTGTTGATCAGCCACTTCTCGCCGCTGACCAGGTAGCCGCCGTCCGGGCCGGCCACCCCCTCCACCTCGCCCGCCAGCAGGTCGCTGCCGTGGGCGCGTTCGGTGAGTCCGAGCGAGACCGGCAGCCCGGCGCGGATGTCCGCGCCGAGCGCCGCCGCCTGCTCGGGCGTACCGGCGACCCAGACGCAGACCCCGCCGAGGTAGGTCTTGCCGTGGCCGATCGCCACCGTCAGGTCGCGCCGGGCCACCGTGCGGATCAGCTGGAGCACGTGCTCGTAGGTGGTGAGCCGGCCGCCGTGCTCGGCCGGGACGTAGTACTCGTGGACCCCGAGCTCCTCCAGCCGCCGGCAGATCGCGGCCGGGAACTCCTCCGTCTCGTCCAGCGCGAGGCAGTTCGCGTGGTTGAAGACCGCTGCCGGGTCCTCGGGGTCGCCGAGGTCGTGTTCCAGCTGCTCGGCCAGCAGGTAGGGAGCGTGGTCCATGGTCAGCTCACCAGCGCCGGCGAGCGGTCGGCGGCGGCGTCGACCAGGGTCTGCACGCCGTCCTCCAGCACCTGGTGCAGCGGGGTGAGCCGCCCCTCGACCAGGAGCTGGCGCATCAGGGTGCGCTGGAGCTTGCCGCTGGTGGTCTTGCGGATGGTGCCGGGCTTGACCAGGACGACGCTGCCCGCGACCGTGAACTCCCGGCTGACCAGCTGCCGGATCAGCGCGGTGAGCGCGGGCAGGTCGGCGGCGGAGGGCGCGTTCGGCTTGACTTCCTGGACCAGGACGAGGTGCTCCTCGCCGGTGTCCACCGAGAAGACCGCGCCGTTGCCCGCGCTGAGCGCCGGGTCCAGCGCCTGGACGGTGCGCTCGACGTCGTGCGGGTAGATGTTCCGGCCGTTGATCAGGATCATCTCCTTGAGCCGGCCGGTGACGTACAGCTCGCCGCCCTCCAGCGCGCCGAGGTCGCCGGTGCGCAGCCAGCCCGCGTCGGGGCCGTCCGCGCCACCGAGGATCACGGCCTGGAAGATCTCCTTGTTGGTCTCCGGGCGCTTCCAGTAGCCGCCGGCCACGCTGTCGCCCTTGACCCAGATCTCGCCGACGCCGCCTTCGGGCTGCTCGGTGTGCGCCTCCGGGTCGACGATCCGGACGTCGAAGTCCCGGAAGACCCCGCTGCTGACCAGCGTGCGGGCCGGGGCGCCCTCGGCGGGCTCGCGCAGCGCGCCGAGCTCCAGCGCGGCCGCGTCGGCGGTGCGCACCACCGGGGCCTTGCCGAACGGCGTGCCGGAGACCAGCAGGGTGGTCTCCGCCATGCCGTAGCAGGGGAAGAACGACTCGGCGCGGAAGCCGGCCGGCGCGAAGCGCTCGGTGAACGCCCGCAGCGTCTCGGCCCGGATCGGCTCGGCGCCGTTGCAGGCCACCTTCCAGGAGGACAGGTCGAGGGTGGCGAGCTGCTCGTCGGTGACCCGGCGGACGCAGAGGTCGTAGGCGAAGTTGGGGCCGCCGCCGACGGTGACGCCGTACTCGTCGATCATCTGCAGCCAGCGGAACGGCCGCTTGAGGAAGGACACCGGGGACATCAGGGCCGCCGAAGCGCCCAGGTAGAGCGGGTGCAGGATGTGCCCGATCAGACCCATGTCGTGGTAGAACGGCAGCCACCCGCCGAGCCGGTCGGTCGGCTCACTGCCCGCCGAGCGCTGGATCGCGTACTCGTTGGCGAGCAGGTTGCGGTGCGAGACCATCACGCCCTTGGGGCTGCTGGTCGAACCCGAGGTGTACTGCAGGAAGGCCAGCGACTCGGGGGTGAGCTCCGGGGCGGTCCAGGCGGACGCGTCGCCGTGGCCCGGCAGGTCGGTCGCCAGGCAGGGGATGTCGGTGAAGCCGGCCTCGGTCAGCCAGGCGCTGATGCCCGGCTCGTTGGCGCTGTCGGTCAGGACGGCCTTGACCTCGGCGTCCTTCAGGATGCCGGAGACCCGGGCGAAGTGGTGGCCCTGGTCGCCGGGCAGCGGGGCGGGGACGGCGACCGAACCGGCGTAGAGGCAGGCGGTGAACGCCTTCACGAAGTCGGCGCTGGACGGGTAGAGCAGCAGGACCTGGCTGCCGGACGCCCCCTTCGCCTGGAGCCAGGACGCCACTCTGCGGGCCTCCGCGTCCAGCCCCCGGTAGCTCAGGTGCTCGGCCGGGCTGTGGGCCGCGTTGTCGTGCAGGAAGATGAAGGCGTCCTTCTCGCCAAGGTCAGCGGTGCGTTGCAGAACCAGCTCGGTGAATGTCCCGAAACCCGTCAACGTCTTCCCCTCGCCTCTGATACCGCCGACGGTCCTGCCGCCGGCATCCGACCAACATGTGCGATGCTCCGCGACGGAGCTTTAGCGGCTCTTGTGCTTGTGGCTGCTTGTGGCTGCGCGGGCCGGGACGTGTGCGCGGTGCGGAGGGTGCGGCGCCGCGGCTCCCGGTTTCGCGCAGTTCCCCGCGCCCCTGGTGGTGCATGGCCGGCCTCAGCGGAGTGGGAGGTGCTCGGGCTGCGCGTGCGGCGGAGGGTGCGGCGCCGTACCTGCCGGTTTCGCGCAGTTCCCCGCGCCCCTGGTGGTGCATGGCCGCCCTCAGCGGGGAGCGAGCCCCTGGTGGTACCTCAGTTGAGGCGGGACCAGAGGTCGCGCTCCAGCGGGGTGGGCGGGATCCAGGGGACCAGCTTCTCGGGGTGGCCGGGGCCCGGGCCGCGGAGGCGGGCGTCCAGCACGATGGCGGTCAGCTCCTCGTCGGCCAGGCCGTTGAACGCGCCCAGCACGATCAGGCCGCGCCAGAGCGCGCGCCAGAAGCGGCCGGGCTCAGAACCGGGCGGTGATGGTGACATGGCCCGGGACCTCCGGTACTTCGGCGAGGTCGTGCGCGAAGTCCGGCGCCTCGTCGGTGCCGCCGCTGCGGGTGAAGCCCACCGACGGGAAGAAGTCCCGCACCTTGTGGTTCTTCTTGGTCGGCCGGTAGGCGGCCCGCACCTGCCGCAGCCCGCGCCCGGCCGCCTGCGCGAGCACCGCCGAGAGCGCGGTCTGCTCGATGCCCCGGGAGAACACCCGGCAGCTGAGGATGACGTTCTCCACCAGCAGGGTGTCGCCCTCCACCCGGGCGAACACGCCGCCCACCAGGCCCTGGTCGCCGAACCGGTCGGCGGTGCGGACGGCCAGCACCCAGTGCTGCCCGTCGGCCAGCCGGGCCCGGACGTCGGCGGGCTGGAGGCGTTCGGTGGTCAGGTTGAACTGGTTGGTCCGGAGGGTCAGTTGAGCCATCCGGGCGATCTCGTGCTCCTGCACCGGCGAGAGGTCGACGGTGACCTGGAGCTGCTGCAGGTACTCGTCGAGCGAGCCTGCGCTCTCCAGCAGCGACTGCCGGGCCTCCTCGCTCCGGTAGAGGCCCGCGCGGGCCCGGTCCTCGGCCGTCAACTCCCTTACGTCGAACCAGTTGTCGGCCAGCAGCGCGCCGATGTGCAGGGCCGGCTCCTCGTCCAGCCGGACGACGGCCACGCCCGGCAGCGAGGCGGCCACCAGCCCGGTCTCGAACGGCGAGTCGTCGGCGAACACGAAGCTGTCCACGCCGAGGTTCAGCCGGTCCGCGATGTCCCGCAGATTGACGTCCTTGGGCTGCCAGTTGGCGTTGATCCGGACGAAGTCGTCGGTGCGCAGCACCATGTCCGGGTGGCTGCCCAGCACGTCGAGCACCGGCTCCTGGTCGTTCTTGCTGCTCACCGCGAGCAGCACGCCCTGCGAGCCGAGCTGCTTGACCACCCGCTGGAACCGGCCGAACGCCTCGCCCCGGAAGGTCACGGCGGCGGCGATGCCGTCCGCGCCGTCGTCGCCGAGGATGCCGTCCCACAGGGTGTTGTCCAGGTCCACCACCAGGACCTTCTTCGTCCGGCCCCGGACGGTCCTGGCCAGGTGGCCGACCTCGCGGGCGTACCGGCCGAGCAGCTCGTCGCCGTACGCGGCCTTGGCGTACATCGCCAGCCGGGGGTCGTTGGCCGGGCCGCTCTCGGCGAGCAGCGGTTCGAGGTCGAGCACGGCGACCCGCTCGTACCCGGCGGCGAGCCGCAGCAGGCCGGAGTTGAACTCGCGCCAGGCGATGCCGAGGGCGGCCCGGGAGGCCAGGTCGACCAGCTGGTGGGTGTAGGCCCGGGGCAGCGGGACGGTGTTGAGGACCAGGGTGCCGGTGCCGTGCGCCATGTAGTGGCCGGCCAGCCGGTCGACCAGCGCGAGGGTCGCCTCGGTGGCCGCCCGGGCGTCCTCCACCCGCCAGGGCACCGGGAGCGACCGGAGCACCGCTTCCGCGTCCAGCACGCAGAGCGTGAGGTCGGCCTTCGCCTGGTACAACTCGCTGTCGGTGTCCTGGAGATCGGTGATCCAGCTGTCGAAGTCGCCGTTCCAGGCGCGCAGCAGCAGCCCGTGCCGGGCCAGTTCACCGGTCAGCGGGGGCAGCAGGCCGGCCAGGGTGGAGGAGCCGGTCACGGCGACGGTCAGCGTCTCGGTGCCGGGGTGGTGCCCGAGGACGTCCTCCGGCTTCAGGCGCCCGAGTTGGCGTCCGGCGCGGGCGATCTCCTCGGTGCCGAGGCCGGCCAGCAGCTGCGGTATCTCGGGGTAGTGGGCGGCGAGTTCGCCGGCTCCGGCCAGGGTGCGCAGCCGATCGAGCGCACTCTGGCCCGCCGGGGCGGCAGTGGTGGCGATGGTCAAGGGACTCTCCCCGCTCTCGCTCTCTACGGTCAGTTCGCTCCGAACCTTGACCAGCCGAGCTAAAGACGGCCTTGCGTTCGAACCTCCCGGGGGAACGCAGGAGGCAACGCACCAGCCATGCACCTCCAGGGGCGCGGGGAACTGCGCGACCAGGGCACGACGTACGTGCACGGTTGATCGCGCAGTTCCCCGCGCCCCTGTGGTGGTTGCCGTGAGCAGGAAGCCCCGCGTCCGGGCGGGTTCAGTGGCGGAACAGCCAGGCGACACGGTCCAGGGCGGTCAGGTGGTAGACGACCAGGACGACCAGCAGCACGGTGGCCGGGGTCTTCGCGCCGGCGTTGTAGAGGGCCCAGGCGGCGCCGAACAGGATGGCCAGCTCCAGCAGGAACCGCAGGGCGCCCGGGGTGGCGACCACGGTGTCGCCGTTGCGGGACGGGTCGCCGGGGGTGGCGAAGACCGTCCAGAGGATGGCGGTCAGCAACGGCAGTGCCAGTACCGCGAGCCAGCGCAGGCCCCCGGGCGAGACCTTCCACCCCCAGTAGCCGAAGGCCGCCAGGGCCGACAGCTCAAGTAGGAACCGGACTCCCAGGCTGATCGGGCTGAATCCCATCACGCCACTCTCTTTCTGCTGTCTTTCGCAAGGCCTCCAGCCAAGCGCCGGTGGCCGTCTGGAGTTTGCCGCTGTCGTAGAACACCGGGAGCAGGAAGCCGGACATCGACTCCTCGACCGTCAGGAGCGTGCCGCCGCCGTCCGGCGCGGGGGTCAGCAGGTGCCGCCGGACGGCGCGGGCGCCGCTGCAGACACCCGTCCAGCTGATCTCCCGCCCGGGTATCAGGGTCGACACCGTGGAGCGGATCCGGTTCTTGCCGTTGCGCCAGCGGAACTCGGTACCGGGCCGCAGCTCCGGTCCGTCCACCCGCACCTCGTGCACCCCGGCGCACCAGCGCGGCCAGCCGCCGACATCCGTGATCAGCCGCCAGACCTCGGCGGCCGGGGCGTCGACGGTCACCCGGTGCCGGGCCTGGATCGGCGCCGCCGGGTCCACCCGGCCGGCTCTGGCGTACTCCCGGTCCAGTACGGCCAGCGAGGGGCCGGTCCGGAACAGGCCGGTGAGCCGTCCGGTCACCAGGCCACCGGCAGTCTGCTGACCCCGTGCACGAGCCGTCCGGTCTGCCGCGGGATGTCCGCGAGCTCGGCGTTCAGTCGCAGGGTGGGGAAGCGCCGGATCAGCGTCTCGATGACGATCTGGAGCTCGGCGCGGGCCAGTCCGGAGCCGAGGCAGTAGTGGGCGCCCTGCCCGAAGGTCAGGTGGTCGACCTGCTGGCGGCGGACGTCGAAGGTCTCGGCCTGCTCGAAGTGCCGGTCGTCCCGGTTGGCGGAGCCGGGCGAGGGCAGCAGTGCCTCGCCCGCCTTCACCGGGATGCCGCCGACCTCGACGTCCTCCAGCGCTATCCGCAGCAGCAGTTCGTCGCCCGGGGGGAACAACCGGAGCAGTTCCTCCACCGCGCCCGGCACCAACTCCGGCTCCTTGCGCAGGATTTCCAGCTGGTCGGGGTGGGTGAGCAGGGCCAGGACGCTGTTGCCGATCTGGTTGGCGGTGGTCTCGTGGCCGGCCAGCAGCAGGCTGACGCCGAGGAAGGTGAGCTCCTCCTCGCTCAGCCGGCCGTCGTCCGCGTCGGAGATCTGGGTGAGTGCGGAGAGCAGGTCGGCGCCGGGGTTCTCCCGCTTGGCGGCGATCAGGCCGGAGAGGTACTGGTACAGCGCGATCTGGGCGGCCAGGATCTGCTCGACGGGCCGCGCGGTGATGGCCATGAAGGAGTCCGACCACTCGCCGAACTGCTCCCGGTCCTCGTACGGCACGCCGAGCAGTTCGCAGATCATCGCGACCGGCAGCGGGAAGGCCAGCGCCTTGACCAGGTCGGCCTCGTTGCCCTGGGCCGCCATCTCGTCGAGCAGCCGGTCGGTGGCCTGCTGGATGCGCGGGCGCAGCCCCGCCACCCGGCGGACGGTGAACTCGCGGGAGACCAGGCGGCGGACCCGGCTGTGCTCGGGGTCGTCCATGTTGAGCAGGGTCTTGAACTTCTGCGGCGCCGGGCCGTAGCGGGGTGCGCCGTCCTCCAGGGTCGCGGCGCGGCTGAACCGGGCGTCCGAGAGTACGGCGCGGACGTCCTCGTATCTGGTCACGAGCCGGCCGGGGTCGCCGCTGGGCATCCGGATGTCGGCCAGTGCGGCCTGTTCGCGCAGCCGGGCGTAGTGCGGGCACGGGTGCAGCGGTGATGTGCGGTCGAAGGGGAAGTCCATGCGTTCGTCCTGGTCGGTCATCGGGCTCTCCGTTCGGGGGCGGCGGGGGTCGGGCGGCGGAGCTCGGCGGCGGGGGTCGGGGGAGTGCCCCGGGCCGGTGCGGCGGGGCCGCTCAGCGCTTGGGGTCGCCGACCGGCTCGACGCGGCGGCCGCCCGGGGCGAGTTCGAGCGGACGGCCGCTGCGGCGGACGGAGTCCTGCAGCTGGTAGTAGACGCCGCCGACTATCGCGCGCTTGAGGAAGCCGCTCCGGTTGACCAGCCGGTACACGGCCCGCCGCAGCAGCACCGCGGCCGGGTTGGAGAGCTCGAAGGCCCGCTCCTGCCGCATCTGCAGGCGCCGGGCCGCCGACACCGAGTCCTCGCGGGCGGCCTGGAACGCCCGGCCGGCCTCGTTCAGCGCGGTCTCCGGGTCGCGGGCCAGCAGGGCGCGGGACACCAGCGGGGCGAGCGTGATGGCGTCCACGATCGCGTGGTTGACGCCCTGGCCGAGGACGGGGGTCAGGGTGTGGGCCGAGTCGCCGATCAGCACCAGGCCGGGCATCGACCACTCGGGGACGACCGCGGTGAAGATGTCCAGCATCGAGGTGTCCGTCCACCCCTTCACCGACTCCCTTACGCCTACGGAGAGTTCGGGCGCCAGCTCGTCGATCCGCTGGTGCAGTGCGCCGATCCCCTCCTTGCGCAGTTCCCGCAGCCCGCCCTTGGGGATGTTGAAGCCGACCCGGATCAGGTCCGGCACGGTGGGGATGAACAGGCCGTGCCGGTCACCGAGGATCCTGACCCGCAGGGTGTGCGGGTCCCAGCCGTCCGGCATCGGGGTCTTGAACCAGACGAAGTCCCGTTCCAGCGGGATCTTGTCGTAGCGCAGCCCGGCCATCTCGCGGATCTTGCTGAACCGGCCGTCCGCCGCGACGACCAGCTTGGCGTGGATCTCCAGCGGCCCGTCCGGTCCGCTGCACGTCACGCCGGCCACCCGGTCGCCCTCGTAGCGCAGGGCGGTGGCGGTGGTGCGGCGCAGCAGCGAGAAGCCCGGGTGCAGGCCGGCCTCGGCGGCCAGCGCCTCCAGCAGGACCGGCTGCGGCAGTTCCATCGGGTACGGGCTCGGCTGGTCGAAGGCGGAGAAGTCGCTGGAGAGCACGTCCCTCCCGCCGTCGGTGATCACCATCCGCTCGGTCCGCAGCGTGCTGTGTCTGACCTGGTCGAGGATGCCGAGCCGGTCCAGCATCCAGACCGAGTCCGGGGAGATGGACTCGCCGCGGAACGACCGGTTGAAGTGCCCGCTCTGCTCGACGACTACCACCTCACGCGAGTACCGGGCGAGCTCCAGCGCGAGAGCGAGCCCGGCCGGCCCCCCTCCCACCACACACACCTGGGTGTTCAGTGCAGCTGTCATCGCCTTCCCTCTCTGGAGTCCCGCGAAGTCGGTGCCACAGCGTCGGGGGTCAGCCTTCAGGCGGCCGCTAAAGCCGTGGTTGCAGCGGGAGCCGAGGGCCCGAAAACAGCAACTGCGGGCTTTAGCACGGCTACAGAGCGTCTCCATACCGTTGCACAGCCAGAGCCGCGCCGACTCGCAGCCCCATCGAATCCGTCGGACGAGGCACGACGTCATCCGCATAAGGAGCAGCCGCCATGAAGACCGAGTCCGCCGAGGCGTCGTTCGCCTCAGGCCCTGGTTCCGGGGCCTCCGCCAACAGAGCCTCAGGAGCCTCCACCCCGGTCGCATCCGACCCCAAGCGCTGGTGGGTGCTGATCATCGTCTCCCTGGCGCAGTTCATCATCGCCATCGACTCGTCGGTGGTGAACGTGATGGGCCCGCGCCTGAAGGAGTCGATCGGACTCTCCACCACCGGCCTGCAATGGGTCATGAACATCTACGTCCTGCTGTTCGGCGGTCTGCTGCTGCTCGGCGGCCGGCTGGCCGACGTGCTGGGCCGCAAGGCCATGTTCCTGGGCGGCCTGCTGGTCTTCACCGCCGCCTCGTTCACGGCCGGTTTCGCCCACAGCGAGGGCCAGCTGCTGGCCTCGCGGGCCGCGCAGGGCATCGCCGCCGCCGCGCTGTCGCCCGCCTCGCTCTCCATCCTGGTGACGTCCTTCCCCGACCCGGCCGAGCGCAGCAAGGCGTTCGGGATCTGGGGCGCGGTGATCGGGATCGGCGCCAGCGTCGGCACCATCATCGGCGGCGCGATCGCCAACTCCGACTGGCGCTGGGCGTTCTGGATCAACGTGCCGGTCGGCCTGGTGGTCGGTGTCGGCGCCGCGCTGCTGGTCCGCCGGGCGGTCCGGACGGGACCGCGTCCGCCGGTCGACCTGGTCGGCGCGTTCACCGCGACCGGCGGCGTGCTGCTGCTGGTGTACGGCATCGTCACCACCGACAAGCACGGCTGGGGCTCCGCCCAGACCCTGGGCACCTTCGCCCTCGCCGCCGTCCTGCTGGTCGCCTTCGTCATCGTCGAGGGCCGCAGCAAGGCGCCGCTGGTCCCGCTCCGGCTGTTCCGCAGCCGGGCCGTGGTGTCCGGTGCGCTGGGTGAGTTCCTGACGGCCGGCCTGATGATGCCGATCTTCTTCCTGATCCCGCTCTACCTGCAGACCGTGCTCGGCTACAGCCCCCTGCAGACCGGTCTCGCCTGGCTGCCGACCAGCCTCGGCCTGATGATCTGCGCCCCCATCGCCTCCCAGCTGATCACCAAGATCGGCGCCCGGCCGATGTACCTGGCGGGCACCGTGGTGCTCGGCGGCACGATCGCGCTGGCCATCGGCATCCCGCAGCACAGCAGCTTCTGGAGCTTCATGCTGCCGCTGTCCGCGCTCTTCGGGGTCGGCCTGGTGCTCTGCCTGATCGCCACCCCGGTGGTCGGCACCTCGCAGGCCACCGAGGAGGACGCCGGTACCACCTCCGCCCTCCTGAACGCCGCCACCCAGCTGGGCGCCGCCTTCGGCCTGGCCATCGCGGTGACGGTGCTCAACAACCGTACGGCGCACGAGATCGCGCACGGCACCGGGGCGAACGTCGCCCTGGTGGACGGTCTCAGCGTCGCCTTCACCGCGCTGCTGGTGATGCTCGGACTCAGCCTGCTGAACGGCCTGTTCGGCTTCCGTGGCCTCGGCAAGCCCGAGCCGGCCGCCGCCGCGGCGGCCCCGGCGGAACTGCACAGCGCCTCGTAACTCACCCAGGCCCACGGACTCAGGCCGCCGGTTCCGCCCACCCCCTGGCGGAACCGGCGGCCTGTCCCGTGGAGCGGCCACCCCGACCCAAGGAGCAGTCATGAGATGGGACAACCTCTACATCGCCGGCCTGGGCGCCTACCTGCCGGGCACCACGAGCGCGGCCGACGCCGCCGCCTCCGGCGCGTTCGACCGGCAGGAGTACCAGGAGTACGGGATCAGGGCGGTCACGGTGGCCCCGGACGGGATGCCCGCCGTCGACATGGCCGTCGCCGCGGCGTCGAGAGCCGTCCGGCGGAGCGGGCACAAGTCCGCCGACTTCGGCCTGGTGCTGCACGCCTCGATGTACCACCAGGGGCAGGACATGTGGACGCCGGCGCACTACATCCAGCGCGAGGTGCTCGGCGGCACCGCGATGGCGCTGGACATCTTCCCGGGGGCCAACGGCGGCCTGGCCGGGGTCGAGCTGGCGGCCTCGCACCTGGCCGCCCGCAAGGACAGCCGGGCGGCACTGGTGACCTGCGCGGACGCCTTCCGGGGGCCCGGCTTCGACCGCTGGCGCTCGGACAACAACTGCGTGTGGGGCGACGGCGGCGCCGCCCTGGTGCTCTCCCGCAGCGGCGGGCCGCTCCGGCTGCTCTCGACCGCCTCGGCCGCCACCCCGGAGCTGGAGCCGATCTTCCGGGGGTACGACGGCTGGACGGACGCGCCGTTCAGCCGCCCGGGCCCGGTCGACCTGCGCGGCCGCAAACTCGCCTGGCTGGCCAAGGAGACGGACCCGACGGCGGTGTTCAGCGGACTGGTGGAGCGGCTGCACACGGTGGTCGGCCAGGCCCTGCGGGACGCCGGCGCCACGCTCGGCCAGGTCACCCACCTCCTGCACGCCAACTTCGGCACCCCGTTCGCGGAGAGCCAGTTCCACAAGCCGCTGGGCATCGACGCCGGCCGGACGCTGCACGACTGGGGCCTGGACGTGGGGCACGTCGGCGGCGCGGACCAGCTGCTCGGCCTGCACCAGCTGATGGAGAGCGGCCGGGGCCGCCGGGGCGACCTGGTGCTGCTGGTCGGCGCGGCGATGGGCTTCAGCTGGTCGGCGGCCGTCGCCGAGGTCACCAACTGGGCACCCTGAGACGGCAAGTGGCGCCGGGGGGGACCCCGGCGCCACGGTGGGTGGACGTTGCTCAAAGCGAGATCAGCCGGCTCTCGTTCAGTCTCTCGAAGATCAGGCGCAGTTCGGCGGTGAACTCCGGCTCGCTCTCCCGGATGAAGAAGTGGCCGCCCGGCACCGTCCGCAGCTCGAAGGAGTCGCTCGCGTAGCGCTCCCACTGCCGGACCTCCTCGGGCGTGACGAGCGCGTCGTCCGTCCCGGCGAAGGCGTACAGCGGGACGGGCAGCGGGACGCTCCCGGTCGGGCCGGGGCCCGAGCAGACCAGCAGGTCGTCGCGGGCGATCGGGAGCAGGGCGTGCAGCCAGTCGGGGTGGTCGAGCAGGACCTGCGGGATGCCGCCGAGCCGGACCAGGCTGTCCACCAGCTCGCGTTCGTCGGCGTCCGGCGCGGCGAACTCCGGCGGCGGCAGGTGCGGCGCCCGGTAGGCGCTCAGCAGCAGCGCCCGGGGCGCCCGGGCGCCGCGCGCGTGGCGGTGCTGGGCCAGGGCGAAGGCGATCAGCGCGCCCATGCTGTGGCCGAACAGGACGTGCGGGTACTCCAGCTCCGGGCCGAGCTCGCGGTCCAGGTCCTCGACCAGGGTCGGCAGGTCGGTGAAACGTTTCTCCGCCATCCGGCCCTCCCGGCCGGGCAGCTGGACCGGCATCACGTGCACCTTGGGTCCCAGCAGCCGCTGCCACCGCGCGTAGGTGGAGGCGGCGCCGCCCGCGTACGGGAAGCAGAACAGCCGCAGCCCGTCCAGGGACTTCTCCGCCGAACCGGCGGCTCCGGTCAGGTAGCGCGTCATATGACCGCCCTCACCTTCGCCAGGCCCTCGGCCGGCTGGGGCTGGGTCTGGGACTGCGGCTGGGATTGCGGCTGGGGCTTGCGGACCTGCGGGCGGCGGCCGCGCAGCATGGACCGCCACTCCTCCGGGGAGAAGTGCGCGGCCTCGGTGGTGTCGATGAAGTCGCGCAGCACCGAGATGAAGCGCTGCGGATCGCTCCGGAACGGGAAGTGCCCGGCCTCCGGGAAGAGTTCGAGGCGGCTGCCCGGCATGGACACGTGCGCGATCCCGGCGTGCACGGCCGGCACCACCTGGTCGCGCTCGCCCCAGACCAGCATGGTGGGCATGCCCTGGGTCAGGTAGCAGCGGTCGAGCATGGTGCCGACCTGGCCGCGCCAGTCCACCACCGCGCGCAGGGTGCGGATGAAGGCGTTGCGCGAGGTCGCGTCCGGCAGGGCGTCCACCACCCGGAGCAGGTCGGGGGCGTCCAGGCCGAGGCCCATGTCCAGCCACTGCATCACCTTCACGACCAGGCCGATCTGGGTCCGCATGGTCGGCAGCCGCAGCGCGGACAGCACCAGGTCGGCCCCCGGCAGGGTGGCCGCCTTCAGCACCGGCGTCACCTGCCGGCCGACCCCGCCCGTGCCGACCAGCACCAGCCGCTCGGTCCGCTCGGGGAACTGGTACGCGAACTGCATCGCCACCGCGCCGCCCAGCGAGTGGCCGACCAGGGTGACCCGCTCGATGCCCAGCACCGACAGCAGGTCGCGCATCCCGTTGGCGTAGCCGCCCAGCGAGTAGTCGCCGCGCGGCTTGTCCGAGGCGCCGTGGCCGAGCAGGTCCGGCGCCACCACCCGGTAGCGCTGCGCCAGCCCCGGCATCACCTCCGCCCAGGTGGCCGAGGAGTCCCCGATGCCGTGGACCAGCAGGACGGCGTCGCCCTTGCCCGCCATCCGGAAGGCACGCCGGTACCCGTGCACGACCCGGCTCCGCAGCCGGATCTCGCTCACCGCCGTCGGGCGGGAGCGACCGTTCTCGGGGCTCGCGCCAACTCTGGCCACCACAGCGCCTCCTACCCAGCCCCCCTGAGGGTGGAGGGCTTCGTCCCGTCCGGCACTACCGTTCCGCCGGTTGCGGGTTGAGCTTCGCTCCAGGGGCTTGCGGTGCTCTTAAGACCGGTCGGCCGGTCGGCCGGTCGGCCGACCGGCGGCGGCGCCGTCCGTGTCGTTCCGCGCGCCCTGGTGGCGCCGGGCGGACGGCCTGCCCACGGGCTTAAGAGGTTCGCAAGCCCGCGACGGAAGAGTTGCGGGAGAGATGTGAGAGCCGCACAGACGAGAGGGGCCGCACTCCGTGATCGTTCAGGCAGAAGCTCCTGCCCCGACCAAAGTCGTCCAGCAGGTCGACCGGGTGGTCATCCGGTTCGCCGGTGACTCCGGTGACGGGATGCAGCTCACCGGGGACCGGTTCACCTCGGAGACGGCGTCCTTCGGCAACGACC
>NZ_BAAANT010000010.1:0-202525 GCF_039529945.1 Kitasatospora kazusensis
CGCGAACATGTTCTTCGCCCGCTCGGCGTCCTTGCGGGCCAGCCCGCTGTCCTTCAGCGCCTCGACGGTGAGCGAGGTGAGCGGCACCTTGTGCAGGTGGTAGGCCTCCAGCGAGCCGTCCTGGAGCGGGTCGGCGGCGTAACCGACCTTGGCCAGCGCGCGTTTGGTGAACTCGTCGGTGTTGACGATGAGTTCGGCGCCGCGCGGGAGGTCGGCGATGTTCGCCTTCAGGGCGGCGGGGTTCATCGCGACGAGGACGTTCGGTGCGTCGCCGGGGGTGAGGATGTCGTGGTCGGCGAAGTGCAGCTGGAAGCTGGAGACACCCGGCAGCGTCCCGGCGGGGGCCCGGATCTCGGCGGGGAAGTTCGGCAGGGTGGAGAGGTCGTTGCCGAAGGACGCCGTCTCCGAGGTGAACCGGTCCCCGGTGAGCTGCATCCCGTCACCGGAGTCACCGGCGAACCGGATGACCACCCGGTCCAGCCGTCGGATGGGCTTGGCCTGCCGCTGTCTTCCACCGAGCGGAGCGGCGGGTACCGAGGCCCCGCCCTCCCCGTCCGAACCGTCGACTGCCTCGGACTGATCCACCTGACTGGTCACTGCCGCGGACCTCCTCGTGGGCGACCAGCCGCGGGCGTGAGCCGTGTGCCCCGTCCGCCTGGTGCACCATTCGCATCCTAAGCGCGCGGACGATCGCCGGACCGGAACCACGGAAAACGACACCGCCGACGGCCGGGGGCCACCGGCCCGGCCTCAGGAGTTGAGGTACGTCAGCACGGCGAGCACCCGGCGGTGGTCCTCGCCGCTCTGGGCCAGGCCCAGCTTGAGGAAGATGTTGCTGACGTGCTTCTCCACCGCGCCGTCCGAGACCACCAGCTGCCGGGCGACGGCCGCGTTGGTCCGCCCCTCGGCCATCAGGCCGAGCACCTCCCGCTCGCGCGGGGTGAGCCCCGTCAGGACGTCGCCCCGGCGGCTGCGGCTGAGCAGCTGCTGCACCACCTCCGGGTCCAGCGCCGTCCCGCCGCCCGCGACCCGCACCACGGCGTCGACGAACTCGCGGACCTCGGCGACCCGGTCCTTCAACAGGTACCCGACACCCCGCGTGGAGCCGGCCAGCAGCTCGCTCGCGTACTGCTCCTCCACGTACTGGGACAGCACCAGCACACCGACCTGCGGGTACAGCCCGCGCAGTGTCACGCAGGCGCGGATGCCCTCGTCGGTGTGGGTGGGCGGCATCCGGACGTCGGCCACCACCACGTCCGGCAGCGCGTCGGCGGCGGCCAGCTCGTGCACCGTCCGCAGCAGCGCCTCACCGTCCCCGACGCCCGCGACCACTTCGAGCCCCCGGTCGGTCAGCAGCCGGGTCAACCCCTCCCGCAGCAGTACCGAGTCCTCGGCGATGACGACGCGCAGCATGGGAACGGCCTCTCTCGGATCGGGGTAACCACACAAGTCGGGCTCACCCCAGGGGCGCGGGGAACTGCGCGAAACCGGAAGCAACGGCGCCGCACCTCCGCAGCGCGCGGCCCCTCGCGCCCCCGGACAGTGCATGGCGAGCGAAGGGCGATAGCCGAACTACATCGTACGGATGGCCACCGCGTCGCAGAGCCCCTGGAGCGCGGCCTTCGCCGGGCACTCCGGGAGGGGGGCCAGCAGTGCGCGGGCCTCCTCGGCGTAGCGCAGCGTCTCGCGGCGCGCCCGCTCCAACGCGGGGTGCCGGCGGAGCAGCCGTAGGGCCTCGGCGTGCAGCTGGTCGTCCTCGGCGAGGTCGAGCTCCAGCAGCTCGCGCAGCCGGACGTCCTCCGGGTCGGACTCGTCGGCCGGCGTCTGGTGCAGCAGCAGGACCGGCAGGGTCGGGACGCCCTCGCGCAGGTCCGTCCCGGGGGTCTTGCCGGACTCGTGGCCGTCGCTGGCGATGTCGAGCACGTCGTCGGCGAGCTGGAAGGCGGTGCCGATCCGCTCGCCGTACTGGGTGAGGATCTCGACCACCCACGGCTCGGCGCCGGCCATCAGCGCGCCGAAGCGGCCGGAGACCGCGAACAGCGCGCCGGTCTTGCCGGAGATCACGTCGAGGTAGTGCCGCAGCGGGTCGTCCTCGGGGCGGGGCCCAGCCGTCTCCAGGATCTGGCCGGTGACCAGCCGTTCGAAGGCCTCGGACTGGATCCGCACGGCCTCCGGGCCGAGGTCGGCGAGCACCTTGGAGGCGCGGGAGAACAGGAAGTCACCGGTGAGGATGGCGACGGAGTTGTCCCAGCGCAGGTTGGCGCTGGGGGCGCCCCGGCGTACGGGGGCCTCGTCCATCACGTCGTCGTGGTAGAGCGTGGCGAGGTGGGTCAGCTCGACGACCACGGCGGAGGGGACCACACCGGGGGCGTACGGGTCGCCGAACTGCGCGGCCAGCATCACCAGCAGCGGGCGGAAACGCTTGCCGCCCGCCTCGATCAGGTGGCTCGCGGTGATCGTGATGAACGGGACGTCGCTCTTCACGGTCTCGGTGAGCGAGGCCTCCACGGCATCCATCCCGGCCTGCACGTCCCGGGTCAGATCGTGGTCCTGCACGCTCAGCCCGAAGGGCCCCACGACGGTCACGAGGACCACTCCTATCCCTGGTCGAGTCTGCGGCCTGGTCCCTGATGTGCCACCGCTGGCCTACAAGGAGGGTATCCGGTCGTGAATGGATCACTGCACGGGCGTGCGGGTCCGGCACACTCGCGTGTGCCGGGAGACCTCAAGGGGCGCGGGGAACCGTGCGAACGCGGGAGGGCGCAGGTCGTCGCCTTCCGTTTCGCGCAGTTCCCCGCGCCCCTTCTGTGGCTGGTCACCGGCCTTGCAGGGCCGTCTAGCGGACGAAGACCGAGGCCTTGGCCGCCAGGTCGAGGAAGTACTGCGGGAGCAGTCCGAGCCCGAGGGTGACCAGCACGCCGAGGGCGATCGCGGTGGCCGTCATCGCACTCGGCACGGCGACCGCCGGACCGCCGGGCTGCGGGTCGGAGAAGAACATCAGCACGATCACCCGGATGTAGAAGAACGCCGCGACGGCGGAGCTCAGCACACCCACGATCACCAGCGGGGTCGCCCCACCGGCCGCCGCGGCCTGGAAGACCGCGAACTTCCCGGTGAAGCCGCTGGTCAGCGGGATGCCCGCGAAGGCCAGCAGGAAGAGCGCGAAGACCGCCGCCAGCAGCGGCGAGCGCCGGCCGAGCCCGGCCCAGCTGGAGAGGTGCGTCGCCTCGCCCTTGGAGTCGCGGACCAGCGTCACCACGGCGAACGCGCCGAGGGTGGTGAAGGAGTACGCCAGCAGGTAGAACAGCACCGCGCCGACGCCCTGCTTGTTGGTGGCGATCACGCCGGTCAGGATGAACCCGGCGTGCGCGATCGAGGAGTACGCGAGCAGCCGCTTCACGTCCTGCTGGGTGACGGCCAGCACCGCGCCGACCACCATGGTGAGGATCGCCACACCCCACATGACCGGCCGCCAGTCCCAGCGCAGGCCGGGGAAGGCGACGTAGAACAGGCGGAGGAAGGCGCCGAACGCCGCCGTCTTGGTCGCCGCCGCCATGAAGCCGGTGACGGGCGTCGGGGCGCCCTGGTACACGTCCGGGGTCCAGGAGTGGAACGGCACCGCGCCGACCTTGAACAGCAGGCCGACTGCCAGCAGTGCCAGCCCGATCAGCAGCAGCGCGTCGTTCTGGGTGGTGTTGGCCAGCGCCGGGGTGACCGGGGCGGTGCCCGAGACCACGTCGGCGATGTCGCTGAGCCGGACACTGCCCGCGTAGCCGTACAGCAGCGCGGTGCCGAACAGGAAGAACGCCGAGGCGAACGAGCCGAGCAGGAAGTACTTGACCGCCGCCTCCTGGGAGAGCAGCCGCCGCCTGCGGGCCAGCGCGCAGAGCAGGTAGAGCGGGAGCGAGAAGACCTCCAGCGCCACGAACATGGTCAGCAGGTCGTTGGCGGCCGGGAAGAGCAGCATGCCGCCGACGGCGAAGAGCGTGAGCGGGAAGACCTCGGTGGTGGTGAAGCCGGCCGTGGTCGCCTCGCGCTCCTGCTGCCCGCCCGGGACGGTCGCGCCCTGTGCGGTGAAGGCGTCCACCGCCGAGCCGTTGATGCGCGGCTCCAGCCGACGCTCGGCGTACAGCAGCACCGAGACGAAGGCGGACAGCAGGATCACGCCCTGCAGGAAGAGCGCCGGGCCGTCGAGCGCGACGGCGCCCATCGCCAGCAGCCCGGCCTTGGTGGTGCCGTAGCCCTGGGCGGCGAGCACCACCACGGCGGCGAAGGCGCCGACCAGGCCGAGCAGCGAGATCACCAGCTGGGCGGTGTAGCGGGAGCGGCGGGGCAGGAAGGCCTCGGCGAGGATCCCGACGACGGCCGCGCCGAAGACCACCAGCATCGGCGAGAGCTGGCTGTACTCGATGTGCGGCGCGGGGATGCTGGCGCTGTTGCCGCTCGCCGCCTCGATCCACAGGCTGTGGACAGCACTCACTTCTGCTCACCTCCGGAGGTGGCGGCGACCGGGTGGGCCGGCGCCGGGTCGGTCTGGTGGGTCTGGGAGAGCGTGGCGTTCACCGCCGGGTTGACCAGGTCGGTGAGCGGCTTCGGGTAGACACCGAGGAACAGCGTCAGCGCCACCAGCGGCGCGACCACCAGCAGTTCGCGCACCTTGAGGTCGGCCATGCCCTCGACACCGGCCTTGACCGGGCCGGTCATGGTGCGCTGGTAGAGCAGCAGCGCGTAGAGCGCGGCGAGCACGATGCCGAAGGTGGCGATGATGCCGATCACCGGGTACCTGGTGAAGGTGCCGACCAGGACCAGGAACTCGCTCACGAAGGGCGCCATGCCCGGCAGCGAGAGGGTGGCCAGCCCGCCGATCAGGAAGGTCCCGGCGAGCACCGGGGCGACCTTCTGCACGCCGCCGAAGTCGGCGATCAGGCGCGAGCCCCGGCGGGAGATCAGGAAGCCCGCGACCAGCATCCAGGCGGCGGTGGAGATGCCGTGGTTGACCATGTAGAGGGTCGCGCCGGTCTGGCCCTGGCTGGTGAAGGCGAAGATGCCCATGATGATGAAGCCGAAGTGCGAGATCGACGCGTACGCGACCAGGCGCTTGATGTCCTTCTGTCCGACCGCCAGCAGCGCGCCGTAGACGATCCCGACCAGCGCCAGCACCAGGATCGCCGGGCCGAAGGTCCGCGAGGCGTGCGGGAAGAGGCCGAGGCAGAACCGGAGCATCGCGAACGTGCCGACCTTGTCGACGACGGCCGTGATCAGGACGGCCGTTCCGGCGGTCGACTCGCCCATCGCGTTCGGCAGCCAGGTGTGCAGCGGCCAGAGCGGCGCCTTGACGGCGAAGGCGAAGAAGAAGCCCAGGAAGAGCGCCTTCTCGGCCGTCGGGTCGATCACCAGCTTGCCGTCGGCGATGGCGCCCGTGAGCGTCGGCAGGTCGAAGGTGGCGAAGCCCTGGCCCTGCGCGATCACGTACAGCCCGACCACGGCCGCCAGCATGACCAGGCCGCCGAGCAGGTTGTACAGCAGGAACTTCACGGCCGCGTACGAGCGTTGGGCACCCGAGTCCGGGCCGCCCGCGCGGTCGCCGAAGCCGCCGATCAGGAAGTACATCGGGATCAGCATGGCTTCGAAGAAGACGTAGAACACGAAGACGTCGGTGGCCAGGAAGGAGACGATCACCATCGCCTCGACCGCCAGGATCAGCGCGAAGAACGCCTGGGTACGCCGTTTGTTCTCGAAGGTGCCGTCGGGGTTCTGCGCAGGGTCGGCGTCGTGCCAGGAGGCGAGCATCACCACCGGGACGAGCACCGCCGTGAGCAGCATCAGCACCGCGCCGATGCCGTCCACGCCGAGCGAGAAGGAGATCCCGAACGAGCGGATCCAGCTGTACGACTCGGTCAACTGGTAACGGTCGCCGCCCGGTTCGAACTGGACCGCGACGACGGCGGCCAGCACCAGGGTGGCCAGCGAGACGGCCAGCGCGACGGTCTTGGTGGTGCGGCGGCGCGCCTCGTCGGATCCGGCGGGCAGCGCGGCGGTGAGCACCGCGCCGGCCGCGGGGACGGCACAGGTGGCGGTCAGCAGGTAGCTCATGGCCTTCCCTCCTGCTGAGGGTTTCGGCAATCCATCAGACGGACCTCATCAGGAGAGTGGTGGCGACCAGGAGGACCGTGCCGCCGAGCATGGAGAGCGCGTACGACCGGACGAAGCCGGTCTGGACGCGGCGCAGCCGGCCGGAGATCCCGCCGACGGTGGCGGCCAGGCCGTTGACGAAGCCGTCCAGCGCCTTGCTGTCGAGGTAGACCAGCGAGGCGGTGAGCGCGGAGCCGGGCCGGACCAGGACGGCGTGGTTGATCTCGTCCTGCATCAGGTCGCGGCGGGCCGCCCGGGTGAGCAGCGAGCCGACCGGCGGCGTGACGGGGACGGCGGCGCGCCCGTACATCAGGTACGAGAGCAGCACGCCCGCCAGCATGACGGCCGAGGTGAGCAGCGTGACCACGATCGGCGCCAGCGGGGAGTCGCCCTCGGCGTGGCCGGTGACGGGCTCCAGCCAGTGCAGGAAGGAGCTGTTGAAGGCGAACAGCCCGCCCGCGAAGACCGAGCCGAAGGCCAGCACGATCATCGGCAGCGTCATGGTGGACGGCGACTCGTGCGGGTGCGGCTGCTCGCCGGTCGCCGGGTCGGCCTGCCAGCGCTTCTCCCCGAAGAAGGTCATCAGCATCACGCGGGTCATGTAGAACGCGGTGACGGCGGCGCCGGTCAGCGCGCAGAGGCCGAGAATCCAGCCCTCCGTGCCGCCCTTGGCGAAGGCCGCCTCGATGATCTTGTCCTTGGAGAAGAAGCCCGACAGTCCGGGGAAGCCGATGATGGCCAGGTACCCGAGACCGAAGGTGAGGAAGGTGATCGGCATGTACTTGCGCAGGCCGCCGTAGTGGCGCATGTTCACCTCGTCGTTCATGCCGTGCATGACCGACCCGGCGCCGAGGAAGAGCCCGGCCTTGAAGAAGCCGTGCGTGACCAGGTGCATGATCGCGAAGACGTAGCCGATCGGGCCGAGCCCGGCGGCCAGCACCATGTAGCCGATCTGCGACATGGTCGAACCGGCCAGCGCCTTCTTGATGTCGTCCTTGGCGCAACCGACGATCGCACCGTAGAGCAGCGTGACGGCGCCGACCACGACCACCACGGTCTGGGCGTCGGGGGCCAGGTTGAAGATCGCGCTGGACCGGGTGATCAGGTAGACGCCGGCCGTCACCATGGTCGCGGCGTGGATCAGGGCCGAGACCGGGGTCGGGCCCTCCATCGCGTCGCCGAGCCAGGACTGCAGCGGCACCTGGGCGGACTTGCCGCAGGCGGCCAGCAGCAGCATCAGCGCGATCGCCGTCAGCTTGCCCGAACTCGCCTGCTGCGCCGTGCCGAAGACGCCGCTGAAGGTGAAGTTCCCGAACTCGGTGAACATCAGCATGATGGCGATCGACAGGCCCAGGTCGCCGACCCGGTTGACCAGGAAGGCCTTCTTGGCGGCCGTGGCGGCACTGGGCTTGTGCTGCCAGAAGCCGATCAGCAGGTACGAGGCGAGGCCGACGCCCTCCCAGCCGACGTACAGCAGCAGGTAGTTGTCGGCCAGCACCAGCAGCAGCATGGCGGCCAGGAAGAGGTTGAGATAGCCGAAGAAGCGGCGGCGGCGCTCGTCGTGCGCCATGTAACCCACCGAGTAGAGGTGGATCAGCGAGCCGACTCCGGTGATCAACAGGACGAAGGTGATGGACAGTTGGTCGAGCTGGAAGGAGACGTCGGCTTGGAAGCCGTTCACCGGGATCCAGCTGAACAGGTGCTGGTGGACGGCGCGTTGATCCGTCGGGCGGCCCAGCATGCTGACGAACAGCAGCAGGCCGAAGACGAAGGAGAGCGCGGCGGCGAAGGTGCCGAGCCAGTGGCCGAAGCGGTCCAGGTGGCGGCCGCCGAGCAGCAGCAGGGCGGCGCCGGCCAACGGCGCTGCCACGAGCAGCGGAATGAGAGAGTTCACCGAGGGCCTCCGCCTACAGCTTCATCAGGTTGCTGTCATCGACCGAAGCCGAGTGCCTGGTCCGGAAGATGCTCACGATGATGGCGAGGCCGACGACGACCTCCGCCGCCGCGACCACCATGGTGAAGAACGCGATGATCTGGCCGTCCAGGTTGCCGTGCAGCCGGGAGAAGGTGACCAGCGCCAGGTTCGAGGCGTTGAGCATCAGCTCGACGCACATGAACAGCACGATCGCGTTCCGCCGGATCAGCACACCGGAGGCGCCGATGGTGAACAACAGTGCTGCCAGATAGAGGTAGTTGACGGGGTTCACTCCCCACCCTCCCCGTTCTCGGCGGAGTTCTTGGGCACGGTCTCAAGCTCCTTGCGCGGTCCCGTCACGGGCGGCCGGGCGGACGGCGGACGGCCGAGCCACTCGGCGGTGCTGCCCTCCAGCTCGGCCATCCGGCGCAGCATCTCCTGGCTGACGTCGCGGATCTGGCCGCGCTCGCGCAGCGTCCCCATCACCGAGTCCTCGGCGACGGTGCCGTCCGGCAGCAGGCCGGGGACGTCCACCGCGTTGTGCCGGGCGTACACGCCGGGGGCGGGCAGCGGCGGCACCTGGATGTTGTCCCGGACGCGCTTGTCGGCCAGCTCGCGCTGGGTACTGGGGGCCTTCACGTGCTCGCGGTGGGTGAGCACCATCGCGCCGATGGCGGCGGTGATCAGCAGTGCGCCGGTGACCTCGAAGGCCCAGACGTACTTGGTGAAGATCAGCCGGGCCAGGCCCTGCACGTTGCCCTCGGCGTTCGCCGCGGCGAGCCCGGTGAAGTGCGAGAGCTTCGCGTTGGCGATGCCGGCGATCAGCAGCACCCCGAAGCCGAGGCCGCAGACCACGGCCGCGATCCGCTGGCCCTTCAGCTGCTCCTTGAGCGAGTCCTCCGAGGTGACGCCGACCAGCATCACCACGAACAGGAAGAGCATCATGATCGCGCCGGTGTACACCACGATCTGCACGATGCCGAGGAACACCGCGCCCTGGGCGAGGTAGCAGACCGCCAGGGCGAGCATGGTGGCCGCCAGGCAGAGCGCGCTGTGCACGGCCTTCTTCATCAACAGCATGCCGAGCGCGCCGCCGACGGCGATCACGGCGAGGATCCAGAACTGCACGGCTTCGCCGGTGGAGGTCATGAGTGCGTCTCCTTCTCCCGGTCCGTCCGCTCCTGCGGGACGGTGCCCGGCGCCGCCGCGCTGATCTCGCCCCGGTAGTACGCGCCTTCGTCGGCGCCCGGGAAGATCGAGTGCGGCGAGTCGACCATGCCCTCGGTCAGGCCGACCAGCAGCTGTTCCTTGGTGAAGATCAGCGACTCGCGGGAGGAGTCGGCGAGTTCGTACTCGTTGGTCATCGTCAGCGCCCGGGTCGGGCAGGCCTCGATGCAGAGCCCGCACAGGATGCAGCGGGCGTAGTTGATCTGGTAGACCGCGCCGTACCGCTCGCCGGGCGAGTAGCGCTCCTCGTCGGTGTTGTCGGCGCCCTCGACGTAGATCGCGTCGGCGGGACAGGCCCAGGCGCAGAGTTCGCAGCCGACGCACTTCTCCAGGCCGTCCGGGTGCCGGTTCAGCTGGTGGCGGCCGTGGAAGCGCGGAGCGGTGGGCTTCTTCTGCTCCGGGTACTGCTCGGTCAGCCGCTTCTTGAACATGGCCTTGAAGGTCACGCCGAAGCCTGCGGCCGGCCCCAGGATCGACGGCCTGTCGGGTGAGTCGGGCGCGGTGTCGGAGTCTGGCATCTCGGTTCAGCTCCCTTCGGAACGGTCGGCGTTGGAGGTGCTCCCGTTGAGGGCCTCCTGGAGGCGCGGAGCCCGGCTGGGCCGGCGCGGGACGGGCGGCAGCTCCTGCCCGGGCAGCGGCGGCACCGGGTACCCGCCCGCCATCGGGTCGAACTCCGCGGCCGGCTCCGGCTCCTGCGGCTCGGACTGGTGCTTGAGGAAGTCCCGGAGCAGCGCCAGCAGCAGGATCACGCCGATCGGCGCCCCGACGTAGAGCACCACCTGGCTGAAGCCGTAGCCCTGGTTGCGCAGGGCCCGCACACTGGCGACCATCACCAGCCAGACCAGCGAGACCGGGATCAGGACCTTCCAGCCCAGCTTCATGAACTGGTCGTAGCGCAGCCGGGGCAGCGTGCCGCGCAGCCAGATGAAGAAGAACAGCAGCAACTGGATCTTGATGACGATCCAGAGCATCGGCCACCAGCCGTGGTTGGCCCCGGCCCAGAACGCGCTGATCGGGTACGGAGCCCGCCAGCCGCCCAGGAAGAGCGTGCTCGCCAGCGCCGAGACGGTCACCATGTTGACGTACTCCGCCAGCATGAACATCGCGAACTTCAGCGAGCTGTACTCGGTGTTGAAGCCGCCGACCAGCTCGCCCTCGGCCTCGGGCAGGTCGAACGGCGCCCGGTTGGTCTCGCCGACCATCGCGATGATGTAGACGATGAACGAGACCGGCAGCAGCACCGCGAACCAGGTCGGCTGCTGGGCCGAGACGATCTCCGAGGTGGACATCGAGCCCGAGTAGATGAACACCGCCGCGAACGACAGGCCCATCGCGATCTCGTAGCTGATCACCTGGGCCGCCGAGCGCAGCCCGCCGAGCAGCGGGTACGTCGAGCCGGAGGACCAGCCCGCCAGCACGATCCCGTACACGCCGATCGAGGCGGTGGCCAGGATGTAGAGCAGGGCGATCGGCAGGTCGGTGAGCTGGAGCGGCGTCCGGGTGCCGAAGACCGAGACCTCGTCGCCGGCCGGGCCGAACGGGATCACCGCGAAGGCCATGAAGGCCGGGATCGCGGCGATCACGGGCGCCAGCACGTAGACCACCTTGTCGGCCCCGGCGACCACCAGGTCTTCCTTGAGCGCGAGCTTGATGCCGTCGGCGAGCGACTGCAGCAGGCCCCACGGGCCGTGCCGGTTCGGGCCGATCCGCAGCTGCATCCAGGCGACGACCTTGCGCTCCCAGACGATCGCGATCAGGACCGTGAGGACCAGGAAGGCGAAGACGAAGACCGCCTTGAGCAGGACCAGCCACCACGGGTCACGGCCGAAGAACCCGAGGGTCTCGGCGGCTGCGACGGTGTTCATGAGGTCTCCTCCGCCAGGGCCGGTGAGTCCGCCGCGGCGATCGTGACGAGGTGCCCGGCCGTGGTGCCGAGCGTGCGGTGGGCGCCGCCCGGCGTGGAGTTCAGCGGGATCCAGACCGTGCGGTCGGGCAGCTCGGCGGTGATCTCCAACGGCAGGACGAGCGAACCGGCGGGCCCGGTGAGCCGGACGGCCTCGACGGCGCCGATCTCCTGGGCGGTGAGCGCCGAGAGCCGGGCGACGGCCGGGTGCCGGGTGCCGGCCAGGTGGTCGTCGCCCGCCTGGAGGGAGCCGTTGTCCAGCAGCAGCCGGTGGCCCGCCAGCACGGCCTGGCCGGTGGCCGGGCGGGGCAGCGGCGCGGGGTGGGCCGTCGGGGCGGCCGAGCGGTCGCCCGTCCACGGCGTGAAGCGGTCCAGCTCCTGCCGGGCCGCGCGGACGTCAGGCAGGCCCAGCACGTGGCCGAGCGCGTCGGCGAGCATGTTCAGAACCCGTACGTCCGAGTGCAGTTGGGTGCGCATCAGCTGGTCCGGCTTGAGCGCGGCCTCGAACATCCGCACCCGGCCCTCCCAGTCCAGGAAGGTGCCGGCCTTCTCCGCCACCGCCGCGACCGGGAACACCACGTCGGCGTGCCCGGTCACGGCGGACGGGCGCAGCTCCAGCGAGACCACGAACGGCACCCGGGCGAGCGCCTCCTCGGCGAGTGCCGGGTCGGGCAGGTCGTCCAGGTCGAGACCGCCGACCACCAGGGCGTCCAGGTCGCCGTGGGCAGCGGCCGCGAGGATCTGGTCGGTGTCCCGGCCGAGCCGGGCCGGGAGGTCGGCGACGCCCCAGACCGCGGCGGCCGAGGCACGGGCGGCCGGACCGGAGGCCGGCCGCCCGGCGGGCAGCAGGCCGGGCAGCGCGCCGGCCTCGACGGCGCCGCGCTCACCCGCCCGGCGCGGCACCCAGGCGAGCCGGGCGCCGGTGGCGTGGGCCAGCCGCAGCGCGGCGGTGAGCGCACCGGAGACGGTGGCCAGCCGTTCGCCGACCATGATCACCGCACCGGGCGTCCGCAGCAGCGCGGCCGCCCGCCCGGCGTCGTCCGCCAGGCCCTCGTCGTCGGCCAGCGCGGCCAGCCACTCGGCCTCGGTGCCGGGCGCGGCGGGCAGCAGCGCGCCGTGCAGCTTGCCGAGCCCGCGCGTGCGGTGCGAGGCGATCGAGAAGACCGCCAGCCCGTGCGCGCGGTTGGCCTTGCGCAGCCGCAGGAAGACGATCGGCGACTCCTCCTCGGGCTCGAAGCCCGCGAGCAGCACGGCCGGTGCGGCCTCCAGGTCCTGGTAGCTGACGTGCGAGCCGTCCAGGTCCACCCCGTGCCCGGCGACGGCGGCGGCCAGGAAGTCCGCCTCCTCGCCGCTGTGCGGGCGGGCCCGGAAGTCGATGTCGTTGGTGCCGAGCACCACCCGGGCGAACTTGGCGTAACCGTAGGCGTCCTCGACCGTCACCCGGCCGCCGCTGAGCACGGCGGCCCGGCTGCCGAGCAGCCCGGCGGCGGCCGCCGCGAGCGCCTCCGGCCAGGAGGCGGGCGCGAGCTCACCGTCGGCGCCGCGTACCAGCGGCGTGCTCAGGCGCTCGCGCGACTGGCCGTAGCGGAACGCGAAGCGGCCCTTGTCGCAGCTCCACTCCTCGTTCACCTCGGGCTCCTCACCCGCCAGCCGCCGCAGCACCTTGCCCCGCCGGTGGTCCGTCCGCAGCGAGCAGCCGGACGAGCAGTGCTCGCAGACGCTCGGCGAGGAGACCAGGTCGAACGGGCGGGAGCGGAAACGGTACGCCGCCGAGGTCAGCGCGCCGACCGGGCAGATCTGGATGGTGTTGCCGGAGAAGTACGAGGTGAGCGGCTCGTCCGAGCCGATGCCGACCTGCTCCAGCGCGCCGCGCTCCAGCAGCTCGATGAACGGGTCACCGGCAACCTGCTGCGAGAAGCGGGTGCAGCGGGCGCAGAGCACGCAGCGCTCGCGGTCCAGCAGCACCTGGGTGCTCAGCGGGATCGGCTTCTGGTACGTCCGCTTCATGCCATCGAAGCGGGAGTCCGCGCCGCCGGTGGACATCGCCTGGTTCTGCAGCGGGCACTCGCCGCCCTTGTCGCAGACCGGGCAGTCCAGCGGGTGGTTGATCAGCAGCAGCTCCATCACGCCGCGCTGCGCCTTCTCGGCGACGGGCGAGCTGAGCTGGGTACGGACCACCATGCCCTCGGCGACCGGGATGGTGCAGGAGGCGACCGGCTTGCGCTGCCCCTCGATCTCGACGATGCACTGCCGGCAGGCACCCACCGGGTCGAGCAGCGGGTGGTCGCAGAAGCGCGGGATCTGGGTGCCGATCTGCTCGGCCGCGCGGATCACCAACGTCCCTTTGGGGACTTGGACTTCCACGCCGTCGATGGTGAGCGTGACGAGGTCGGTGGCGGTCTTGGCAGGCTCTGTGACCGTCATGCGTGCACCTCCCTCTCGGTGGCGGACTCGTGGGCGGTGGAGCGGCCGGCCCAGACGGTGGAGGCCGCCGGGTCGAACGGGCACTGCCGCTCGGTGAGGTGCCGCTCGTACTCGGAGCGGAAGTACTGCAGCGAGGAGACGATCGGGCTGGCCGCACCGTCGCCGAGCGCGCAGAAGGACTTGCCGTTGATGTTGTCGGCGATGTCGAGCAGCTTCTCCAGGTCACCCTGGACGCCCTCGCCCGCCTCGATCCGACGGAGCAACTGCACCAGCCAGTAGGTGCCTTCACGGCACGGGGTGCACTTGCCGCAGGACTCGTGGGCGTAGAACTCCGTCCACCGGGTGACCGCGCGGACGACGCAGGTGGTCTCGTCGAAGACCTGCAGCGCCTTGGTGCCGAGCATCGAGCCGGCCGCGCCGACGCCCTCGTAGTCGAGCGGCACGTCGAGGTGCTGGTCGGTGAACATCGGCGTCGAGGAACCGCCCGGGGTCCAGAACTTCAACCGGTGCCCGGCGCGCACTCCCCCGCTGATGTCCAGCAGTTGACGGAGCGTCACCCCGAGCGGCGCCTCGTACTGGCCGGGGTTGGTGACGTGCCCGGAGAGCGAGTAGAGCGTGAAGCCGGGGGACTTCTCCGTCCCGAGCGACTTGAACCACTCCTTGCCGCGCACCAGGATCGGCGGCACCGAGGCGATCGACTCGACGTTGTTGACCACCGTCGGGCAGGCGTACAGGCCCGCGATGGCTGGGAAGGGCGGGCGGAGCCGCGGTTGGCCGCGCCGCCCCTCCAGCGAGTCGAGCAGGGCGGTCTCCTCGCCGCAGATGTACGCCCCGGCGCCCGCGTGCACGGTGATGTCGAGGTCGATGCCGGAGCCCAGGATGTCCTTCCCGAGGTACCCCGCCTCGTACGCCTCGGCCACCGCCGCCTGCAGCCTGCGCAGCACGGGGACGACCTCGCCGCGCAGGTAGATGAACGCGTGGTCGCAGCGGATCGCGTACGAGGCGATGACCATGCCCTCGATCAGCGAATGCGGGTTGGCGAACAGCAGCGGGATGTCCTTGCAGGTGCCCGGCTCGGACTCGTCGGCGTTCACCACCAGGTAGTGCGGCTTGCCGTCGTTCTGCGGGATGAACTGCCACTTCATCCCGGTCGGGAAGCCTGCGCCGCCGCGGCCGCGCAGGCCGGAGTCCTTGACCAGGGCGATCAGGTCGTCCGGCGGCATGGCGAGGGCGGAGCGCAGGCCCTGGTACCCGTCGTGGCGCAGGTAGGTGTCCAGGGTCCAGGGGCGGTCGTCGTCCCAGGAGGCGGAGAGGACGGGAGAGAGCAGCTTCTCGGCCGGCTCTGCGGAGGTCATCACGCTTCCGTCCCTTCGTGCCGGGGGGCCACGACCTTGGTGCCCGGGGTGCCCGGCAGGGCTTCGCCCCTGGCGAGCCGCAGGCCCGCCATCGAGGGGGCGCCGCCCGCGCCGGAGGCGTCCACCACGCCGGGGCGCTCGTCGGCGAAGCCGGCCAGCACCCGGGAGGTGTCCTTGAAGGAGCAGAGCTTGGCGCCCCGGGTGGGCAGCACCGCCCGGCCCGCGCGCAGGTCGTCGACCATCCGCTTGGCGCTCTCGGGCGTCTGGTTGTCGAAGAACTCCCAGTTGACCATCACCACGGGGGCGTAGTCGCAGGCCGCGTTGCACTCGATGTGCTCGATCGAGATCTCGCCGTCGGCGGTGGTCTCGTTGTTCTTGATCCCGAGGTGCTGCTGGAGCTCGTCGAAGATCTGGTCGCCGCCGAGCACCGCGCAGAGCGTGTTGGTGCAGACGCCCACGTGGTACGTCCCGGCGGGCTTGCGGCGGTACATCGTGTAGAAGGTCGCGACGCCCGTCACCTCGGCGGTGGTCAGCTCCAACTGCTCGGCGCAGAACCGGATTCCGCTCGGGCTGACGAAGCCCTCCTCGGCCTGCACCAGGTGCAGCAGCGGCAGCAGCGCCGAGCGGGCGACGGGGTAGCGGCCGATCAGCTCGGCGGCGTCCTCGGCCAGTCTGGCGTGCACCTCTGCGGGGTACGGCTTGGCCGGCAGTGCCGGCAGGCCGAGATCTGTGTTGCTCACCGGTCCACGCCTCCCATCACCGGGTCGATCCCGGCCACCGCGACGATCACGTCGGCGACCTGGCCGCCCTCGCACATCGCCGCCATCGACTGCAGGTTGGTGAACGAGGGGTCGCGGAAGTGGACGCGGTACGGGCGCGTCCCGCCATCGCTGACCACGTGCACCCCGAGCTCGCCCTTCGGCGACTCGACCGCCGTGTACGCCTGGCCGACCGGGACCCGGAAGCCCTCGGTGACCAGCTTGAAGTGGTGGATCAGGGCCTCCATCGAGGTGCCCATGATCTTCCGGATGTGGTCGAGCGAGTTGCCCATCCCGTCCGGGCCGACCGCGAGTTGGGCCGGCCAGGCGATCTTCTTGTCGGCCACCATCACCGGGCCGGGCTTCAGCCGGTCCAGGCACTGCTCGACGATCCGCAGGCTCTGGTGCATCTCCTCCAGCCGGATCAGGAACCGGCCGTAGGAGTCGGCGGTGTCGGCCGTCGCGACCTCGAAGTCGTAGGTCTCGTACCCGCAGTACGGGTCGGACTTGCGCAGGTCGTGCGGCAGGCCGGTGGCCCGCAGGATCGGGCCGGTCGCGCCGAGCGCCAGGCAGCCGGCCAGGTCGAGGAAGCCGACGTCGACCAGCCGGGCCTTGAACACCGGGTTGCCGGTGGCGAGTTTGTCGTACTCGTGCATCCGCGAGCGGAGCAGCTTGACGGCCTCGCGGGCCTGGTCGACGGCCCCCGGGGGGAGGTCCTGGGCCAGACCGCCGGGGCGGACGTACGCGTGGTTCATCCGCAGGCCGGTGATCAGCTCGAAGACGTCCAGGATCAGTTCGCGGTCCCGGAAGCCGTAGATCATCAGCGTGGTGGAGCCGATCTCCATGCCGCCGGTGGCCAGACAGACCAGGTGCGAGGAGATCCGGTTGAGCTCCATCATCAGGACCCGGATCACGGTGGCCCGGTCCGGGATCTGGTCGGTGATGCCGAGCAGCTTCTCCACGGCCAGGCAGTACGCCGTCTCGTTGAACAGCGGAGTCAGGTAGTCCATCCGGGTCACGAACGTCGTGCCCTGGACCCAGTTGCGGAACTCCATGTTCTTCTCGATACCGGTGTGCAGGTAGCCGATGCCGCAGCGGGCCTCCTTCACCGTCTCGCCGTCGATCTCCAGGATCAGGCGCAACACACCGTGGGTGGACGGGTGTTGGGGGCCCATGTTGACGATGATGCGCTCGTCGTCGGCCCGGCCGATGGCCTCGACCACCTCGCCCCAGTCGCCACCGGTGACGGTGAAGACCCGGCCCTCGGTGGTGTCGCGGGCGCCGGCGTGCTCGGCGTCCGGCCTCTCGTAGTCGGTGCTCATGAGTACGACCTCCGCTGGTCGGGAGCCGGGATCTGGGCACCCTTGTACTCGACGGGGATGCCGCCGAGCGGGTAGTCCTTGCGCTGCGGGTGGCCCAGCCAGTCGTCCGGCATCATGATCCGGGTGAGGGCGGGGTGGCCCTCGAAGACCAGGCCGAAGAAGTCGTAGGTCTCGCGCTCGTGCCAGTCGTTGGTCGGGTAGACACTGACCACCGACGGGATGCGCGGGTCGCTGTCCGGCGCGGTCACCTCGACCCGGAGCAGCCGGCCGTGGGTGATCGACCGCAGCTGGTAGACCGCGTGCAACTCCCGCCCCTTGTCGTGCGGGTAGTGCACGCCGTTCACGCCGAGGCAGAGCTCGAAGCGCAGCGCCGGGTCGTCGCGCAGGGTCCGGACGGCCTTCAGCAGGTGCTCGCGGGCGACCTGGAAGGTGAGTTCGCCCCGGTCCACCACGGTCTTCTCGATCACGTCGGACGGGTCGAGCCCCTGCTCCTCCAACGCGCCCTCGAACTCGTCGGCGACCTCGTCGAACCAACCGCCGTACGGGCGGACGCTCGCGGGGGGCAGCGCGATCGGCGCGGCCAGGCCGCCGAAGCCGGAGGTGTCACCGCTGCCCTGGGTACCGAACATGCCCTGGCGGCGGCCGACCACCTCCAGCGGGATCTCCTGGCGCGTCGCGGGGACGACGCCCTCGGGGGTGTTGCCGTCGCTCATCGCAGCTGCCCCCGCATCTCGCTGATCGGGGTGGCCTGCAACGCGAACGCCTCGCCGAGCTCCTCCGCGCGGCGCTTGTTCACGCCGAGCGGCTCGTGCTGGATCTTGTCGTGCAGCTTGAGGATCGCGTCCATCAGCATCTCCGGCCGCGGCGGGCAGCCGGGCAGGTAGATGTCCACGGGGACGATGTGGTCCACGCCCTGGACGATCGCGTAGTTGTTGAACATCCCGCCCGAGGAGGCGCAGACGCCCATCGAGATGACCCACTTGGGGTTCGCCATCTGGTCGTACACCTGGCGCAGGACCGGGGCCATCTTCTGGCTGACTCTGCCTGCCACGATCATCAGATCGGCCTGCCGGGGCGAGCCCCGGAAGACCTCCATGCCGAACCGGGCCAGGTCGTAGCGGCCGGCCCCGGTCGTCATCATCTCGATCGCGCAGCAGGCCAGCCCGAAGGTGGCCGGGAAGAGCGACGCCTTGCGCACCCACCCCGCGGCCGTCTCCACGCTGGTGAGCAGAAAGCCGCTCGGCAGCTTCTCCTCGATTCCCATCAGATCCCTCTCAGCCTCTCAAGTCCGGTGGTCTGCCCCCTCGTTCACAAGGAGCGGTCAGTCCCACTCCAGACCGCCGCGACGCCAGACATAGGCGTACGCGACAAAGACGGTGGCGATGAACAGGAGCATCTCGACCAGCCCGAAGATCCCGAGGGCGTCGAAGCTGACCGCCCACGGATAGAGAAAGACGATCTCGATGTCGAAGACGATGAAGAGCATCGCCGTGAGGTAGTACTTGATCGGGAACCGACCGCCGCCCACCGGCTGCGGGGTCGGTTCGATACCGCACTCGTACGCCTCCAACTTGGCCCGGTTGTAGCGCTTCGGGCCGGTCAGTGAGGCCATCACGACGGAACCGACCGCGAACGCCGCCGCGATGGCACCGAGTACGAGGATCGGCGCGTAGGCATTCATGAGGCCCCGCTCCCTCCGTCCAGTCGTCCTTGACTGCAGATCGGAATCACCGGGTCACGCTCCGCTCGACCCGTGATCCGGTTCCCGGGATCCACCCCATGTGAGGCAGTTCACAAAGCCCGGAACGAGCGCATCCTATGCCCGTCCGCTTGTGATCTGCGACACGCAGTTCTGGACGATCTTTGTGATCTGCGCCACCTGACAAACGATCACCAAGGCGATCAAGTCGCGATGTATCTACGCAGCGAAGGCAAATGACCACAATCAGTCGCATTTATCTGTGAACCGACTGGTTAGAGGCCTCGGCCCATATCAATCATCCGCCGCCCATCGCAAATTTCCGGGCCTCAGGTTGACGTGATAGAGCGCCTCACCCTCCCGGGTGGCCCGCCTCGCACGCACGCTTGACCTTTCGTTCACAAGCTCGCGGGCGGGTGGACGGCCGGGCGGGCGTTGGTGGTTGGCGAGCACGGTCGGCGGGGTGGCCGGCGGGATGGTCGGCGGGGACAGCCGAAAGGCTCCGGCGGCAGCCTGTCGGGCTGCCGCCGGAGCCTTCAGGACTCGGGCCGGCCGGTGTGGGACGTCTCGGACGTCTCGGACGCCTCAGGCCGGCACGTCCACCCCGGCCTCCACGGGCTCGCGTACCGGCTCGCGTACCGACTGCCCGGCCGGGGCGGCCGGTTCGGCCGCAGATCCCGGGGCCGAGGCGGGCTCCGGAGCCGACGCCGGTTCCAGGGCACCGGAGTTCACCGCACGGCGGCCCCACTCGGTGCCGACCAGCACCAGGACGCCGCCGGACAGGGCGAGCGCGCTGAGCCGGTCGCCGCCGACCACGGTGCCGAACAGGGCGGCCCACAGCGGCTCGGTGCCGAGCAGCAGGCTGACCCTGGACGGGGAGGTGGCGCGGACGGCCCACATCTGGACCAGGAACGCGAACACCGTGCAGAGCACCGAGAGGTAGAGCAGCCCCGCCCACTGGCGCGGACCGAAGGACTCCGCCACCGCGAGCGGCGAGGCGCCGGCCAGCGGCGAGACCAGCAGGAAGATCAGTCCGGCGGTGGAGAGCTGGATCCAGGTCAGCGCGAGCGCGTCCGTTCCCTTGATCGACTTGGTGCGCGACATCGCCAGCACGTGGACCGTCCGGATCAGCGCCGAGCCGAGCATCAGCAGGTCCCCCACGTTCGGGGTCCGGAAGCCGCCGCCGGTCAGCAGCGCGACGCCCAGCACCGAGAGCCCGGCGGCCCCGAGGAAGACCCGGGGCAGTGCCGTCCGCCGGACGGCGCTCTCGGCGAGCGGCGTGAAGACCATGGTGAGGCTGACGATCAGCCCGGCGTTGGTGGCCGAGGTGTGCACCGCGCCGTACGTCTCCAGCAGGAAGATCGCGCCGAGGATGACGCCCAGCGACGCCCCGCCGAGCCACTCCCGCCGGGTCAGCCGGCGCAGCGAGCGCCAGGCGAACACCGCCAACAGCGGTACCACCAGGCCGAAGCGGAGCACCAGGGTGCCCAGCACGGTGTCCTGTCCGGCGACTTGCTTGAGGACCAGGAAGCTGGACCCCCAGACCACGGCGACGGCGAGCACGGGCAGATCACGGACGGTCTGTGAAGTCGCGCGCATGGCGTTTCCCTCCGGGGCAGTTGGCTGTCAAGGCCCGTACACCGTCGGACGGATCCCGCTCACTGTGAGTGGCGATCCATCCTTGCGTACCGGAGCACCGGCGATCAAACGTTTTGTTCCCGAGGCGCCGCATGGCGGCCCGGAGTTGGGGCAGGGATGAGGTCGCCATGACAACGCTCTCCGGAGGTACCCCCACATGAGAAGAAAACACTGGGCGCTGCTGGTCGCGGCCACCTCGCTGCCGCTCAGCCTGTCCACCTCGGCCGGAGCCGCCGTCGCTGCCCCCGCAGCGCCCGCAACAGCTACGACCTGCACCTATACACCGGCGGTGCCCGCCGACAACTTCAAGGGCATTCCGGTCTTCGACGCGAAGAAGGCCGCCAAGCCGTACAGCGCGACCCTGCAAACCAGCCAAGGCTCTGTCAGGTTCGAGGCGCTCACGGCCCAGGCGCCGTGCACCACCTTCTCGTTCCGTTTCCTGGCCGAGCACGACTACTTCAACCGCACGCACTGCCACCGCCTCACCACCCAGCGGCTCTGGGTGCTGCAGTGCGGTGACCCGACGGGCACCGGCAGCGGCGGCCCCGGCTACTCCTTCCCGGACGAGAACCTGACCGGCGCGACGTACCCCGCCGGGACGGTCGCGATGGCCAACGCCGGCCCGAACACCAACGGCAGCCAGTTCTTCATCGTCTGGAAGGACACCAAGCTCTCCCCCGCCTACACCCCCTTCGGCAAGGTGACGGCCGGGATGGACGTCCTGCAGAAGATCGCGGCCGGCGGCGAGGACGACCAGAACGGCCCCGGCGACGGCTTCCCGAACCTGCCGGTCAACATCAGGCAGGTCCGGATCAGCGCCCACTGAGACCGGCCGGCAAAGCCGGTTCCGGTCAGGAGTCGGCCCGCCCCTGAGCGGGCGGGTCGACCAGGCGGGAGCCCTCCATCAGCATCCCGGCCCGCTTGACCGTACGGATCACCGGCACCAACTCGACGTGCTGGACGGCCTTGAGCGCGCCGATGTGCTCGGTGAGGTACTCGTACAGCGCTTCGGTGTCCCGGCAGGTCACCACCGCGAGCAGGTTCGCCGAGCCGGTGATCGCCGCGGCGAACGGGACCTCCGGATGCCGGCCGAGCGCGGCGCCGGCCGCGGCGAGGTCGGCGGGTGCGACGGTGGCCAGCAGCATGGCCTGGGTCTGGAAGCCGAGCAGCAGCGGGTCGATCTCGACGTCGAAGTAGAGCGCGCCGCTCTCCCGCAGCTGGTCGAGACGGCGCCGGACGGTGGACTCGGAGAGAGCGGCCGCACGGGCGAGTTCGGGGTAGCCGGCCCGGCCGTCCCGGGCCAGTACGGCGAGCATCGCGAGCTCCGCCTCGTCCAGCCGCACCCGGCCGCCGCCGGTGACGGGGCGCTCCAGCGCCGCCACCTGCGTCCCGGCGAGGATGTCGAGACCACCCCACCGCCCCGGCCCGCCCATGTACATCCGCAGGATGGTGTGCGCGGAGATCGCGGTGACCCTGCGGGTGCCGGGCAGCTTCTCCAGCAGCAGCGTGTTCCGGTCCTGCGCGGTCCGGGCCTTGGTGATGCAGTGGATCTCGGTGCCGCCGGAGTTGAGCGTCACCCAGGAGATGTCCGGCCGCCGGGCCAGCGCGTCGGCCACCGCGATCGCCGCGTCCGGAACGCACTGGATCCGCAGCCAGGACTCGAACAACCCGACCCGGTGCCCCAGCGGCAGCCCGACCACCCGCAGCCACCCACCGCCGCGCAGCCGCCGGTAGCGGCGGATCACCGTCTGGTCGGAGACGTCCAGCACCTCGGCGATCCGGCTGAACGCTGCCCGGCCGTCGATCATCAGGGCCTGCACGATCGCCCGGTCGAGTTCGTCCAGCTCCACCTCTTCGCTCATGTTTTCCATCATGACAGAGCCCGTTGGCATCGGAATCCGCCGTACCTGCCGATCTGGATGGTGCGATCCGTCCACCGACTGCGACTTTCGTAGAGCGCGGGCAGGGGTTGTCCGGCGGAACCGGACCGACCGAGGAGACTTCCCATGCGTAAGTGGCTGCCGCTCACCGCGGTGTGCCTGGGTGCGTTCATGCTGCTGGTCGACGTCACCATCGTGACCGTCGCCCTGCCCGACATGGCCACCAGCCTGCACACCACCTTCGCCGACCTCCAGTGGGTGCTGGACATCTACGCCCTGGCGCTCGCCGCGCTGCTGCTCGGCGCGGGCTCGCTCGCCGACCGGATCGGGCGCCGCAAGGTGTACCTGGGCGGGCTCGTGCTGTTCGCCGTCGCCTCGCTGGCCTGCGGCCTGGCGACCGGGCCCGGCATGCTGATCGCCTTCCGGGGGCTCCAGGGCATCGGCGGCGCGGCGATGTTCGCGACCACGATGGCGCTGCTCAGCGGCGCGTACCAGGGCAAGGACCGGGGCATCGCGTTCGGCGTCTGGGGCGCGGTGAACGGCGCGGCGGCGGCGGCCGGCCCGGTCCTCGGCGGGCTGCTGACCGAGCACCTCGACTGGCGCTGGATCTTCTTCGTCAACCTGCCGGTCAGCGTGCTCGCGGTGGTGGTCACCCTCCGGGTGGTCAAGGAGTCCCGCAACCCGCACGCCACCGGCGTCGACCTGCCCGGCATGGTCACCTTCACCCTCGCGGCCGGTGCGCTGACGTACGCGCTGATCCGGGTCGGCGACAACGGCTGGACCTCGGCCACCACCCTCGGCCTGTTCGCGCTGAGCGCGCTCTCGCTGCTCGCCTTCGTCCTGATCGAGCTGCGCAGCGCCCGGCCGATGCTCGACCTCGGGCTGTTCCGCAGCCCGTCCTTCGTCGGCATCATGACCGGCGGGCTGCTGCTCTCGGGGGCCGCCTTCTCCTACCTCGTCTACACCTCGCTCTGGCTGCAGTCGGTGCGCGGCATGGGCCCGGTGACGGCCGGTCTGACGATGTTGCCGATGAGCATCACGGCGTTCGCCGTCTCCGCCGTCGCGGGCAAGAAGCTGCACGGCGTGCAGCCCCGGTACACCATCGGGATCGGCCTGCTGCTGATCGGCGCGGGCGCGCTGCTGCTGGCGCCGGTGGACTCCGGCTCGACCTGGACGGCCCTGGTGCTCGGCCTGGCCGTGACCGGCGCCGGCGTGGGGCTGGCGACGCCCGCGATGGCCGCGGCCGTGATGGCCGCCGTCCCGCAGACCCGGGCCGGGATGGCGGGCGGCGCCCTGAACACCTCGCGTCAGCTGGGCAACGCGCTGGGCATCGCCGTCCTCGGCGCGGTCTTCAAGGCCGGCCTGCTCGACTCGCTCCGTTCCGGCCACGCCGTCCCGGACCCGCAGCACACCGCCGACGCCCTGGGCAGCGGCCGCGCGGGCGCGGTCATCGCCCAGGCCCCCGCCCTGGAACACCCGGTGCACGCGGCCTTCGCCTCCGGTCTCCAGGACACCTTCCTGGTCTCCGGCGCCCTCGGCCTGATCGGCGGCCTGGCCGTCCTGGCCCTGGTCCGCCGCCCGGCGGCGCCGGCCGGGCACGGCACACCGGCGGCCTCCCCGGCACCCGCCCGGGTCTGACCGACGTACCGGAGGGGGCGTGAGCAGTCGCTCACGCCCCCTCCGGCGTTCCGCCGGGACGGCCCCCGGGGGGGCGTCCCGGCGGGGCCGTTCGCCGAGGGCGCCGCGTGGTGCGCTACGGCTTCCACTCGTCGGCGAGCATCCCGAGGACGACCTCGTCCAGGTACTCGCCGACGACCCAGGCGGAGCGGCGCAGCGTGCCCTCGACGGTGAAGCCCGCCCTGGTGGCGGCCGCGATCATCGGGGCGTTGTCCGCGAGCGTCTCCACCTGCAGCCGCTGCATCCCGCGCACCAGGAATCCGTACCGGCAGAGCACCCGCACGACGTCCGCCCCGAGACCCCGGCCCCGATGGCCGGGACGCAGCGAGATCCCCAGATGGGCGGACCGGTGGTGGGTGTTGATGCCCCAGAGCAGGGCTTCCCCGGCCAACTCCCCCGAGGCCAGCTCCACCACGGAGAAGAACGCCACGTCGTCCGAGGACGCGGGCACGGCGTACGGGGAGTCGGCCGCCCCTGGCGGAATCGGCCGCCAGGGGCGGGAGTCGGCGCGGGACCGGGTGGCGACATCGTCGTACAACTCGGTCTGGAGGACGGCCACGTCACTGTCGTGACGGGCCCGGAGAGCGATCTTCGCGCCTTGTATCATGTCACATGGTTATCGATAACGGCCTTGACCTTCAAGCGAATTAATGTCCAGCAGCCGGGCCGCCCTGCCCGGTGGAGCGGCCGGAACAGGGCGGCCCGTGACGTCAGGCGTCCGGCGCGACCTTCGCCAGGCCGTTGATGATGCGGTCCATCGCGTCGCCGCCCTGGGGGTCCGTCAGGTTGGCGAGCATCTTGAGGACGAACTTCATCAGGATCGGGTGGGTCAGGCCGCGCTGGGTGGCGAGCTGCATGACCTTGGGGTTGCCGATCAGCTTCACGAAGGCGCGGCCGAGGGTGTAGTAGCCGCCGTAGACGTCCTTGAGGACGGCCGGGTAGGCCTGGAGGGCCTTCTCGCGGCCGGCCGGGGTGAGGCGGGCGTTGGCCTGGACGATGACGCCGGCCGCGAGCTGGCCGGATTCCATCGCATAGGCGATGCCCTCCCCGTTGAAGGGGTTGACCATGCCGCCCGCGTCGCCGACCAGCAGCAGGCCGCGGGTGTAGTGCGGCTGCCGGTTGAAGGCCATCGGCAGCGCGGCGCCGCGGATCGGGTCGGTCATGTTCTCGGGGGTGTAGCCCCACTCGGCCGGCATGTTGGCGCACCAGGACTTGAGCACCTCGCGCCAGTCCAGCTCGCCGAAGGCGGGCGAGGAGTTGAGGATGCCGAGGCCGACGTTGGAGGTGCCGTCGCCCATGCCGAAGACCCAGCCGTAGCCGGGCAGCAGCTTCTTCTCGGTGCCCCGGGTGTCCCAGAGTTCCAGCCAGGACTCCAGGTAGTCGTCGTCGTGCCGGGGCGAGGTGAAGTACGTCCGGTACGCCACGCCCATCGGGCGGTCCTCGCGGCGGTGCAGGCCCATCGCGAGCGAGAGCCGGGTCGAGTTGCCGTCGGCGGCGACCACCAGCGGGGCGCGGAAGGTGACCGGGCGCTTCTCCTCGCCGAGCTTGGCCGTCACACCGATGATCCGGCCGGTCCGGTCGTCCAGCACCGGGCCGGAGACGTTGCAGCGCTCGTACAGCCGCGCGCCCGCCTTCTGCGCCTGGCGGGCCAGGATCTCGTCGAAGTCGGCGCGCTTGCGGACCAGGCCGTAGTCGGGGAAGGCCGACAGCTCGGGCCAGTCCAGCTCCAGCCGGACGCCGCCGCCGATGATCCGCAGCCCCTTGTTGTGCAGCCAGCCGTTGTCGGTCGACACGTCGATGCCCATGTCGACCAGCTGCTTGGTGGCACGCGGTGTCAGACCGTCACCGCAGACCTTCTCGCGCGGGAACTCGGTCTTCTCCAGCAGCAGGACGTCCAGCCCGGCCTGGGCCAGGTAGTACGCGGTGGTCGCACCGGCCGGGCCCGCCCCGACGACGATGACGTCCGCGCTGCTCTCCACGGTCTCGCTGGTGTCGCTGCTCTCGCTGCTCAGGTCGACGGCGGTCTCGGACACGGTGGCACACTCCTGCAACGGCGGTCGGGGCTGGGCGTCAGGGCGGGGCGTCGGGCGGGGCTCGGACGAGTCTAACTAGCTCTTGAAGCCTCGGTGGAGAGCCACGATGCCGCCGGTGAGATTGCGCCAGGCGACCTTCTGCCAGCCCGCGCCCTGCAACTTGGCGGCCAGCGCGGGCTGGTCGGGCCAGGCGCGGATGGACTCGGCGAGGTAGACGTACGCGTCCGGGTTGCTGCTGACGGCGGTGGCCACCGGCGGCAGGGCGCGCATCAGGTACTCGGTGTAGACCGTCCGAAAGGGCGTCCAGGTCGGGGTGGAGAACTCGCAGATGACGACCCTGCCGCCGGGCTTGGTGACGCGGTACAGCTCGCGCAGCGCGAGGTCGGTGTCCTGCACGTTGCGCAGCGCGAAGGAGATGGTGACGGCGTCGAAGGAGTTGTCGGCGAACGGCAGCCTGGTCGCGTCCCCGGCGGTGAGCGCCAGCTCGGGGTGGCGCTGCTTGCCCTCGGCGAGCATCCCGATCGAGAAGTCGCACGGGACGACGTCGGCCCCGGCCTCGTGGAACGGCAGCGAGGAGGTGCCGGTGCCGGCGCCGAGGTCCAGCACGGTCTGGCCGGGCCCGGCGTCCACCGCCTCGGCCACCGCGCGGCGCCAGGCGCGGGCCTGGCCGAGGGAGAGCACGTCGTTCGTACGGTCGTACTTGGCCGCGACATCGTCGAACATCGCGGCGACTTCGTGCGGCTGCTTGTCCAGGGAGGCTCGGGTCACGCCCCCTATTGTTCACCCTCCCCCGGACAACCCGGGCAATGGGGGCGCACTGAAGCGCGGGAGGCGGCTACCGGAGCGCCCGGCGGCCGCCCTTGCGCCTGCGGCGGGAGCGCTTGCCCTGGGTGAGGGCGGGCATGCCGTCGCCGAACGCCTCGGCGGCGAAGGCGACGGTGGTGCGGATCCGGGTGCCCGGGGTGCGGACCGGCCGGGTGCGGCGGTAGCGCCAGATCCGGGCCACGCAGGCGGCGAACAGCAGCAGGGCGACGGGCACGCTGGTCTGCGCCAGGCTGACGCCCACCGGCTGCGGGTAGCGCTTGCCGCAGACCCGGACGGCGCCGGGGTCGGCCGCGGCGTGCTCCAGGCAGATCGGGTCGCCCACCTTGACGTCCTGCGGCAGCCAGAGATCGGCCGCCGAGTGCAGCTGCCCGTCGGCCCGGTAGCTGACGGCGCTGTAGCTGGCGCTGCCGGTCGGGAGCTGGGTGACGGTGCCCTCGACCCGGACGGGGTGGGCGGCGATCCGGTCCGCGAGGTCGGCCTGCCGCCAGCCGAGCAGGCACATCCCGACCGCGAGCGCCGCGCTCAGCACGGCGGCGAGGTACCAGCCTCGGGCGAGGCTCGTGCCGCGCAGGCGGGGGATGGTCGCGGGTCGCATGGTTCCTGCCTGGCGTGCCGAGGGTGAGGGTGCCGACCCGGTGTGTCACCGGGGTGGCTGTCCGGATCGTAGCCGCTGGCGGTACCTCAGGTCACGGCAGAGATCAATCAGTTTGTGTGACCACCGCCAGAACTGGTGGACTTTCAGCCATCCGCCGTACCACCGCAGGCCATTCCGCGGCAGGCCCGGGTTCAGCAGCACCCGGCGTACACGGACGACGAATCCGGCCGTACGCCCCGCCCGGGCGCCCCTACGCATACGGATGACCGTCTCGGGGCACGAAGAACGGCGCGTGCGACCGCGCACCACCGTCGCACCCGACGCCCCCCCGCTCCCCTGCCGGACCCCCGACGCGCGGGGCATCCGGCGCGTACGGGCCGGGCACCGCGGGGACCCCGCGGGCGGCGGTTCAGCGGCGCCGGTACAGCAGCCGCCCGCCCAGGACGGTGGCCAGGCAGCCGCCCGCGCCCGCCCGCTCCAGCTCCGCCGCCGAGGCCGCGTCGAAGACCGCGAAGTCGGCCCGCCCACCGACCGTCAGGGGACGGTGCACCGCGCCCCGCAGACCGGTCGCGGCCAGCGGGTCGAGCCCGCCGGCCGTCCCGTCGCCGGGCAGCGCGTGCAGGCCGGACCGCGCCACCGCCGTCCGGACCACCGGCAGTTCGAACGGGCCGGCCACCGCCGTCGTCCCGTACCCGAGCATCCGCTGCAGCCCGCGCCGGGCGCTGCCGCCGCGCCGCTCGCCGTCGGCCGCGAGCATCAGCGGCTCGGTGCCCAGATCCTCCCGGGGGTCCGGGTGGTAGGCGCACTCCAGCAGCCAGTGCCCGTGCGGGTTCAGCAGGCCGGGCGTCAGCAGCCCGTCCCACTCCCGTACCCGGGCGCCCCCGGCCGGTACCGAGGCGTAGGGCCCGAAGGCGAGGACGGCGGCGCCGTCGACGAGCACCGCCCCGTCGGTGATCGACGGGGCGGCGGGGTCCGGCAGCAGGACCGAGGCCCGGTGCAGGGTGAGCATCAGGTGGTGGAGAGGATCTTCAGCTCGGGGTGCGCCGTGCCGCCCTCGATCGCGGTCGAGGCGATGTGCGAGGCCACCCGCGGGTCGACCGGGTCGTTCGCCGGGTCGTCCAGGACGCGCAGGTGCTGGTAGGTGGTCGAGCGCTGCGCCGGGGTGCGGTCGGCGGCCCGGATCAGGTGGATCAGCTCGGTCAGGTTGGAGCGGTGCTTGGCACCGGCCGCCGAGACGACGTTCTCCTCCAGCATGACCGAGCCGAGGTCGTCCGCGCCGTAGTGCAGCGACAGCTGGCCGGCCTCCTTGCCGGTGGTCAGCCAGGAGCCCTGGATGTGGGCCACGTTGTCGAGGAAGAGCCGGGCGATGGCGATCATCCGGAGGTACTCGAAGACCGTCGCCTGGGTGGAGCCCTTGAGGTGGTTGTTCTGCGGCTGGTAGGTGTACGGGATGAAGGCCCGGAAGCCGCCCGTCCGGTCCTGCACGTCACGGATCATGCTCAGGTGCTCGATCCGCTCGGCGTTGGTCTCGCCGGTGCCCATCAGCATGGTGGAGGTGGACTCGACGCCCAGGCCGTGCGAGATCTCCATGATCTCCAGCCAGCGCTCGCCCGACTCCTTGAGCGGCGCGATCGCCTTGCGCGGACGGGCCGGCAGCAGCTCGGCGCCGGCGCCGGCGAAGGAGTCCAGCCCGGCCTTGTGGATGCGGGTGATCGCCTCCTCGACCGAGACCTTGGAGAGCCGGGCCATGTGCTCGACCTCGGAGGCGCCGAGCGAGTGGATCACCAGCTGCGGGAAGTCCTTCTTGATCGCGGCGAACGCGGTCTCGTAGTACTCGACGCCGTAGTCCGGGTGGTGCCCGCCCTGGAACATGATCTGGGTGCCGCCGAGCTCGACCGTCTCCGCGCAGCGGCGCAGGATCTCGTCGAGGTCGCGGGACCAGCCCTTGTCGCTCTTGGGCGCGACGTAGAAGGCGCAGAACTTGCACGCCGTCACGCAGACGTTGGTGTAGTTGATGTTCCGCTCGATGATGTACGTCGCGATGTGCTCGGTACCGGCGTAGCGGCGGCGGCGGACGGCGTCGGCGGCGGACCCGAGCGCGTGCAGCGGCGCGGACCGGTACAGGTGCAGCGCCTCGTCCGGCGTGATCCGGCCCCCGGCGGCGGCGCGGTCGAGGACGGCCTGCAGGTCTGCGGGGGATGGGGTCTGCTCGGACACCTGTCGGGCCTTCTTTCTGTCCAACGTCTGGTCGCCTCACGACCAGGGATCAGACCCGGCCGACTTGACCGAACCAGCGTACGCCAGGCCCTCCGGGCCACTGGGCAGGCGGGGTGAGCACAGTCAGGGGCGCGTGGGGGCACCTCCCGGCCGAAGGCTGGGGGAGAACTGCGCGAAGTCGGAAGGCTGCGACGTGTGCCCTCCCGCTTTCGCGCAGTTCCCCGCGCCCCTGACTGTGGCTGATGCCCGCACTATCCGGCCGGGACGGGCTCCAGCAGGCTGACGGTCACGTCGGGGGCGAAGCCGCTGTCGTGGCCGACCCGGCGGGCGAACTCGGCGATCCCGGCCAGCTGCCGGTCGCCGAGCGAGAAGTCGAGCGCCTCGCTGAAGTACCGCTCCAGGACGGGCGCGTCGAACGCCTCCCAGCGGGCGGCCTGCTCGGCGACCTTGGTGACCTCGGCGAGCGAGAGGTCGCGGGACTCCAGGAAGGCGCGGTGCACGGCGGCGACGGCGTCCGGGCGGCGGGCCAGGAAGTCGCGGCGGGCGGCCCAGACGGCGAAGACGAACGGCAGGCCCGTCCACTCCTTCCACATCTCGCCCAGGTCGTGCACGGCGAGGCCCTGCATCGGCGCCTGCTCCAGCGAGGCGCGCAGCGCCGGGTCGCCGATCAGCACGGCCGCGTCGGCCCGGGCCATCATCGCGTCGAGGTCGGGCGGGCAGCTGAAGTACTCGGGCCGGACGCCCTCGCGCTCCTCCAGCAGCAGCCGGGCCAGCCGGACCGACGTCCGGCTGGTCGAGCCGAGGGCGACCCGGCGCCCGTCCAGCTCGGCGAGCGGCACCCGGCTGACGATCACGCAGGACATCACCGGGCCGTCGCTGCCGACCGCGATGTCCGGCAGCACCACCAGTTCGTCGGCGTGCCGCAGGTACTCCACGCAGGTGATCGGACCGATGTCGAGCGAGCCGGCCACCAGCTGGTCGCTGAGCTTCTCGGGGGTGTCCTTGGTCAGGTCGAGGTCGAGCAGGTTGCCGGTCCGGGCCAGCCCCCAGTACAGGGGCACGCAGTTGAGGAACTCGATGTGGCCGACCCGGGGCCGGACGGCCACCTGGTCCGGGGCGAGGTCCGCCGCCGCACCCGGGGCGCCCTGGACGGCGTCCCGCCCGGTGTCCCGGCCCGCATCCTCGCCTGTCTCCGGGCTCCCGTCCCGACTCGCTTCCCGACCGGTCATCACGTGCTCCTTCTGCCTTCGTCCGACCCCCTCCGCAGGGTATGCCCGTGCCTGTGGCGGCTCGTCATCCGGCCCGGCGACACACCGCCGACACACGCCCGTCGCGCCTCCGGTGACCCCTGGTCGGGTCCGCGCTCGCGTGCTACCGTTCCACCCAGTTGCAGTTTGATTCCCCTTGCAGTACTTGAAGCCTGCGGAGCATGTAACCGCGGGCTTTTCGTAGTTTTTCAGCTTTATCGAAAAACTCCGGACCCTCTCCGGAGGCGGGGCGATCAGCGCAGCGGACCGGATGCCACGAGGTGTGGTCTCCAATACGTCCCTCGCAAGGAGAACGGCATGGCTCAGGGAACCGTCAAGTGGTTCAACGCTGAGAAGGGCTTCGGCTTCATCGCCCAGGAGGGCGGCGGCCCCGACGTCTTCGTCCACTACTCCGCCATCAACGCGAGCGGTTTCCGCTCGCTGGAGGAGAACCAGGCGGTGAACTTCGACGTCACCCAGGGCCCGAAGGGTCCGCAGGCGGAGAACGTCACCCCCATCTAGTTCATCTCCTCTGATGATCTGATCGCTCGGGACCCCAGTAGGGTCCGCCGACGGCCGTCCGGGCCGTCACCAAGAGCATGACGAGAAACACCAAGGGGGCCCGCCGCGTCTCGTACGCGGCCGGGCCCCCTGCCTCTGTCCCGGACCCTCCCGCGCCCGCCCGCGTGTGCGACCCCGGACCCGAGGTCCCCCCGGAACGCCGTCGGGGCATGATCGTGGGTATGCCCCGCCTGCCCAGCCCCCCAGAAGCGTTCCGGTCGCTCGACCGGGCCCTGCACCGGATCGGCCTCGACGGCTTCATCCTGCTGCTGCTCTGCACGGTCGGCCTGGCCACCGTGCTGCCGGCCGGCGGAGCCGCCGCCACCGCCGTCACCTGGGCCGTGAAGATCGCCGTCGGACTGCTGTTCTTCCTGTACGGCGTGCGGCTCTCGCCCCAGGAGGCACTGGCCGGCGCCCGGCACTGGCGGCTGCACCTGCTGATCCTCGGCTGCACCTTCGTCCTCTTCCCGCTGCTCGGCGAGGCCGCCCGGCTGCTCCCCGCCGCCGTACTCGCGCCGCAGCTCTACACCGGCGTGCTGTTCCTCACCCTGCTGCCGTCCACCGTGCAGTCCTCCATCGCGTTCACCTCGATGGCCCGGGGGAACGTCGCCGCCGCGATCTGCGCCGCCACCTTCTCCAGCCTGCTCGGCATCGTGCTCAGCCCGCTGCTCGCCGCCTGGCTGCTGGCGGGCGGCGCCGGGGTGCACGTGAGCGGCGGGCAGATCGCGGACATCCTGCTCCAGCTCCTGGTGCCGTTCGCGCTCGGCCAGGCGGTACGGCGCCGGGCCGCCCCCTGGGTGGCCCGGCACCGCGCGGTGACCCTCACGGTGGACCGGGGGTCCATCCTGCTGATCGTCTACGCCGCCTTCGGCGAGGGCGTCCGGGACGGCATCTGGGGACGGGTGACGGCCGGCCAGATCCTGTGGCTGGCCGCCGTCTGCCTGGCCCTGCTCGGGTTCGTCCTGTCCGTCACCGCCACGGCCTCCCGGCGGCTCGGCTTCGACCGGGCCGACCGGGTGACCATCCAGTTCTGCGGCTCCAAGAAGAGCCTGGCGAACGGGCTCCCGCTCGCCACCATCCTCTTCCCCGCCGCCTCGGTCGGGCTGACGGTGCTCCCGCTGATGCTCTTCCACCAGATCCAGCTGATGGTCTGCACCGTCCTCGCCCAGCGCTGGGGGCGGCAGGTCTCCTAGGGTCAGTGCCAGCCCGCCGTCAGCAGGGCCAGCACCTCGGAGGTGATCGCGGACTCGTTCCGCTCGAAGTCGGGCCCGGTCAGCTGCGCCTGGTCCGCCGGGAGGCCGGTCAGCACGGGGGTGTGCAGGTGCCCGCCGGGCAGTCCGGGGCGCAGCTCCAGCCGCAGCCGGTTGCTGCGGTACGCCACCTCGTTGGAGAGGTAGCCGCCGCCCCCGCCGGCCACCGCGCGCGAGCCGGGGGTGGGCCCGTCCGGCCGGTCGACCGTCTCCGTCCCCCCGGCGGGGATCTCGGACACCTCGGTGTGCAGCAGCACCGGGTACGGGGTCTGGGTCGCGGCCGTCATCGCGCCGGTCGGCAGACTGGTCGCGATGAACTCGGCCCCCGGGCCCATCCCCGGTGCCACCACGGGGTTCTCGTACGTGCCGCCGGAGAGCGCCCGCTCGTTGTCGGGGTACGGATCGGCGGAGCGGGCCCGGCCCGCCCAGGCCTCCAGCGTGAAGAGGCCCGGGTACCCCTGGCTGATGGTGGTGATCCGGTCCGCCGCACGCGGGCCGGCCGCCATCCGGGGGCCGAAGGCCCGCTCGACGATGCCGTGGTCGAAGTCGGCGTACCGCACCGGCAGCACGACGGCGCGGATCTCGGCGGTCTCCCCGTCGTCCAGGGTCACCCGCCGCCCGTTCAGCCCCAGCACGGCCGAGCCGGACGGGTTGGCCGTACGGATGTCGTTGTCCAGCCCGAACGGGTCGAACCCGCTGACGAACAGCCGCTTCACCCCGGGCGTACCGGCGAAGCCGTTGCCGGTCAGCCCGCGCGAGGCGTCCTCGAACCGTCCGCGCAGCGCCGCCGCGTCCACCGCGAAGCCCGGCTGCCACCGGTCCAGCTGTCCGTCCATCACCAGCCGCGCCCAGTACAGCGGCCGGTCGTCCCCGGCCGCCAACTCCCCGCCGGGGCGGTGTCCCTGGGCCCGGTCCACCGCCGCCCACCAGAGCGCCGACCCCCAGGCCCGCACCAGCCCGTCGGCCTCGGCCGCCGTCCGCACCCCGCAGAGCGCGGCGGGGAACCGCGCCGGGAAGGCGGCCAGCCCGCCCTGCCCGATCAGCTCCGTGGTGCGCGGGTCCGCCAGCCGCTGCTGCTCCGGATCGGCGGGGGCCCGCTGGACGAGACAGCTCGCGTCGGCGGCGTGCGCGGTGGAGAGCGGGAGTGCGACGGTCGTCGTCGCCGTGAACAGCGCGGCGGCCAGGGCCCAGGATCGCGATGGCTTCATGATGTGCACATTACATATTGACGCCGCGTCAGGGCAGAGGGCGTCCGCTCTGTCGCGGTTCTGCACCAGAGCCCCTCCGACAAGCGGCGCAGCGCCGGACGGCGGCTAGGTTCTGGAAGGAACACGCAGATCAGGGGGCGGCATGGCGACATCGACGTGGGGGCGCGCCGCCCTCGGCACACTGCGGTTCGCGCTGGTCGCGTTCGCCTGCCTCGGGATCCTGGCGGTCCTGCTGTGGAGCCTGTCCTGGCAACTGTTCGACTTCAACGGCCCCGACCCCCTGGACACCACCGCCTACGACGCCTACCTCGACATCGGGCTGGCCTGGGCGATCGGCATCGGGATCGCCGGCATCGTCGGGTCGTTCACCCTGCGCCCTCGCGGCGCCCGCAGCTCCCTCGGCTGGCTGGCCTGCTGCGACCTGGGGCTGGCCCTCGCGGTCCTCTGGCCGGTCCAGGCCGTGGCCCTCGCCCTCCTCTTCGCGGCCAGGGCCGGGAAGCGGTCCCGGTGGCTGCGCGGATCCGTGGCACTGGCCGGAGTCGCCGTCCTGGCCGTCGGCGGCACCTGGGGCTTCCGGGGCCACGAGGCCGAACAGCCCTGGGACCCGGACAGCCCCGCCGCCACCGCCCTCGTCGGGACCTGGACCGGCCCCGGGGGCCAACTGCTGGAGCTGCAACCGGACGGCCACTACCGCACCACCACCTACCCGGGCGACCCCGCCCCGGCCACCACGCCACAGCCGCCCTCGTACCTCACCGGCACCTGGAAGCTGACCGCGTTGTCCAACGCGGACACCCCTCGGACCGTCGTCCTCGACGGCGCCGCCATCGGACTGGACGTGTACGGGGCCCTCTCCCCCACGACGCTCTGCGAGCCCCAGGGCCCCGACTTCTGCGACGTCGCCCTGCACCGGACGAAGCCGTAGGACTCCCCGCCACTGCCACCCCCGCCGCTCCCGCCCGACCGGATGCGGCCCGCGCCGCCCGGCGGTTGACTGGAAACGGAGGGCGGGGAACGCGAGAGAGCGAGGGGTCCGAGATGGCCGTTGTACTGAAGATGCGCTGGGCCGGGGTCACTCCCGAGCACTACGAAGCGGTGCGCGAGGCGGTGCGCTGGGAGGAGCAGCCTCCCGAAGGACTCGCCCTGCACGTCGCGTCCTTCGACGCCGACGCGATGTACGTGACCGACGTCTGGAACTCGCCGCAGGACTGGGAGACGTTCTTCGCCGAGCGGCTCCGCCCCGCCGTCGAGAAGGCCGGCCTGCCGGGCCGGCCCGACAGCGACCTTCTCCCGCTGCACCGGCGCTTCGTGGCACCCGGCGTCAGCGGCGGCGCGTAGGCAGCGGGGACGCGTAGGCAGCGGGGACGCGGCGGGAAGGAACGCGCGGGACGCGAGCAGCGGCGGCGGACCGGCCTTCGGCTACCGCTTCCCGAAGGCCGCCTCGGTCATGCCCTCCGAGGCCGGCCCGGCCGGTCCGCCGCCGCTGCTCGCGTCCCGGTCGGACGAGCCGTCCAGGACGGCAGCCTGTCGAATGTGCACCTTTCCGACATGTCCGACGCGTGGGCAGGCCGCGCCGGCTCCGGACGGGCGGTACGCGATCCGATTGACCGACCGCGAGTTATACGTATAACTTGATAAGCGATCCCCTTGCCGCCCCCTGCCCTCCGGGAGACCGCCCCATGGGCTACCTCGCCCTGCTCCGCGCCCCGCACGTCACCCGGCTGCTGTTCGGCACCCTGCTCGGACGCCTCCCTGCGGGCATGACCGCGCTGGTCATCGCCCTCGCACTGCGCGAGGCCCACACCCCGTACAGCAGGATCGGCCTGGCCACCGCCGCGTACGCGATCGCCGCCGCGATCGGCGGCCCGGTGCTCGGCCGGATCGTCGACCGGACCGGGCAGCCGAGGGTCCTGCTCGGCGCCGCCGTCGTCGCCGGGTTCGGCTACGCCCTGCTCGCGCTCGCACCCGGCTCGCCGCTGGCCGCACCGCTCGGGGCGGCGATCGCCGGGCTGGCCATGCCGCCGCTCGAACCCTGCCTGCGCTCGCTCTGGCCCGCCGTGGTCGAGGAGCGGCAGCTGGACACCGCGTACGCCTTCGACTCCGCCTCCCAGCAGATCCTGTACGTCGCCGGGCCGCTCGCGGTGGCCGGGATCTCCGCCGCCTTCGGCCCGGCCACCGCGCTCTGGGCGGCGGCCGGGCTCGGCCTCGCCGGTGCGCTGGTGGTCGCCACCGCCGCCCCCGCCCGCGCCTGGCGGGCCCCCGCGCGCGGCGCGTCCTCCGGACTGCTCGGGCCGCTGCGCTCCCCCGGGCTGGTGCTGCTGCTGATCGGGCTGGCCGGCGCGGGCTGGACGGTCGGCGCGCAGAACGTGCTCTTCATCGCCTACGCCGAACAGCACCCCGGCGGCCTCCCCGGCGGCGCGGGGAGCCTGCTCGCCCTCGCCGCGCTCGGCGGGCTGCTGGGCGCGCTCGCGTACGGCGCGGTGCGGTGGCGCAGCAGCACCGCCACCCGGACGTGGGTGATGGCCCTCGGCATGGCGGTCAGCTACCTGCCGCTGCTGCTGCTCCCCGGCCCGGTGCCGATGGCGGCGCTGGCCCTGCTCTCCGGCATCGGGCTGGCCCCGCTGCTGGCCGCCGCCTTCGTCCTGGTCGCCGAGCTGGCCCCGACCGGCACGGTCACCGAGGCCTTCGCCTGGCTGGTCACCCTCTTCGCCACCGGTAACGCCGCCGGGTACGCCGTCTCGGGCGCCCTGGTCTCCGGCTCCCTCCAGGCGGTCGCCCTCTGCTCGGTCGGCGGGATCACCCTCGGCGGGCTGCTGCTGCTCGCCGCGCGCGGCCTGTTCCGGCCTGCGGCGGCCGTCTCACTCGAACGGGTAGCAGAACCGGTATCCGTCTCCTGAACCCGCCCCGCGCCTACGATGGTGGCACCCGAAGGAGGCTGAGCATGACTCTCACCCACCCCGAGCAGCGGATGACTTCACTCCGACAGAGTGCCGAACTGGCCGAGCGGGCCACCGGATTCCGCGCTGAGATCATCCAAGGGGTCCTGATGATGTCGCCCAGCCCCCGCGGGGCACACGCCGGCGTCAATCGGCTGCTGCGCAATCAGCTGGAGGCCCGGCTCAGCCACGACCTGGCCTCCTTCGAGGGTGTGTCCGTCGCCATGCCCGACGACGACACCGACTACGCGACCCCGGACCTCATCGTCCTGCCCGAGGCCTTCGGCGAGTCGGACGACTGGCTGGCCGACCCGGCCGACGTCGAGCTGGTGGTCGAGGTCGTCTCGAAGAGCAACAGCCGCAAGGACACCGTGACCATGGTCGAGTGGTACGCGACCGCCGGGCTCCCGGTCTACCTGCTCGTCGACCCCCGGAACGGGACCTGGGTGCTGCACAGTGCCCCCGAGAAGGGCGCGTACCGGGAGGTGCTCCCCGGCGAGTACGGCGAGGACATCGCCCTCCCGACCCTCGACGGGCTGACGCTGACGACCGACCGCCTGCCCCGTTACGGGCGCTGACCCGCCGGACCACCGAAAAGCAGGAGGGCCCGCAGTGCTGCTGCGGGCCCTCCTGCCGGTTGCCACCGGATCAGCTGTGGCGGCCCCTGCGCCGCCGGGTGGTCAGGGCGAGGAGCAGCCCGAAGGTGGTGAGGGCGGCGGCGAGGGCCGAGAGCGGGCCCGCCGGGAGGTCGGTGCCGGTGTCCGGCAGATGACCCGGGTGGCTGGGGCTGGGGCTCGGGGCGGGCGTGGTCGGGGGCACGGTCGGGGGCACCGTGGGAGGCACGGTGGGAGGCGGGGTCGGGGGCGGGGTGGGCTTGACCGGCATGATCAGGCCCATGTCCAGGTCGAGGTAGTCGGTGCCGCCGGTGAGCTCGACGGTCTGGGTGAGGCCGGTGGCCGGGTCGGCGTCGGAGTCACGGGCGGGGTCGGCGACGGCCCGCAGCGCGTGCTGCTTGGTGACGACGGCTCCGGCGGGGATGGTGGTCAGGTCGAAGTGGACGGCGTACGTGCCGTCCGGGAGCTTGGCGAAGAGGTAGTGGCCGCTGCCGTCGGTGACGGTGCTGACGGGCTTGCCGTTCCGGTCGCGGACCTGGCGTCCCTGACCGTCGATCAGGTACTCACGGACGCCGGGCACACCGGGCTCGCCCGGGTCCTGGAGGCCGTTCCGGTTGAGGTCGTCCCAGACGAAGTCGCCCAGCGAGTTGGACGGCGTGGTCGGCCACTGCACCGCGACCCCGACCTTGGCGGGTTCGGCGGGCAGCAGCTGGTTGCCGCTGCTGTCGGTGGCGGTGTAGGCGAAGCTGTTCCAGGCGAATCCGGCGTCGGGTGCGTCGACCGAGGCGACCATCTGCCATTCCAGCGTGAACGTCCCGTCGGGCGGCAGCGCACCGGGCCGCCGTACCCGGAACCAGGTCGCCAGACCGGGGCCGGGGAAGGTAGCGCTCCACTGCGCGCCCGCGTTGCACGGCGCGTCGGCGGGTGTGGTGGGCAGTGAGGCCGGGCGGCAGGGGTTCGGGTCGGTCGCGTACTCGATGACCACCGACGGGTCGCTGCTGGTCAGCGGCACCGTGAGGGACGGCGTCCAGCTGCTGCCGCGCGTGGTCTCCGGGTTCAGCACGTAGCCGTCGCCGGGGGCGGGCAGGCGGTCGTACGCGACGAAGTCGGTGACGGCCTCGGGCGAGTCGTTGCGGACGGTCATCCGGTACGAGATGTCCCCGCCCGGCGAGGCGGTGGCGGTGCTGCCGTAGTCGGCGTCCTTGTCGCCCTTGACCTCCTTGTACGCGTGCAGCACGGCGGGCGCGTCGATCTGCACCTGGGAGCTGGCCTTGCAGAGCTTCTCGGTGGTGTTGCCGTTGCCGTTCAGGTCGAGGTCGTCCGGCACGCCGGTGTCGGTGCCGAAGTAGAAGCAGGTGACCGGCGGTGACGGGTTGTCGACGGTCACGAAGATGTCGTTGGTGAGCATCCCCGACTTGGCGCTGCCGGCCACCTGGGCGTCGAAGAGCACCCGGTTGGCGTTCGCGTCGTGCAGGTACGTCATGTCGGGGGCCGGGGCGGCCCAGGTCATCCGCAGCAGCTGGCGGCCGTCCTTGCCGGGCAGCACGACGACCTCCTGCGGGGCCTTGCTGTCCGGGTACCTCGGGTCGGTCCGGACGGAACCGTCGACGTAGACCATGCCGGGCGGCAGCAGGTCGAAGAGGACCAGCGGCTTGTCGAGCACGTGGCCGGTGCGGTTGTAGGGGACGACCTGGAAGGTCGCGGTGCCGCCCGGGGAGAGCACGGCGCCGGCGGTGGTGGTCTTGGCGGCGCCGAGGTTGGTGGCGTCGGTGACCCGGGTGTCGGCACAGGCGTTGGCGCTGGACTGCTCGCCCGCCGCGTTGGTGCCGACCGCGTCCACGCAGTTGTGCAGCGGATCGGGCGCGGTGGTGCCGTCGTGACCGGTGTAGAGCACCTGGGACAGCACCTGGATCGAGTTGCCGGGGCTCCAGCCACCCGGGATGGGCCCGTTCCAGCTGAACCGCAGGCCGTCCAGCCAGCGGCCGTCCGGGACGCCGAGCCGGTCGTTCGCCGGGTCCCCGGCGCCGTGGTCGATGAAGACCCGGCGGGCGGCGGAGCCGTTGAACGGGGTGCCGGGGGTGAAGGTCTGCCAGGCCGGGTCGCCGTTCAGGCGGTATTCGAGGGTCATCACGATGCTGGTCGGGGCCCAGGCGTCGAGCTGGATGCTCTGCGGGTCGAGCCAGTTGTAGAGGTTGGTGGTCGTCCCGGCGCCCGGGTCCGTCATCACCAGGCTGGTGGCCGGGCCGGAGGTGTTCTCGGGGAACAGGCTGAAGCCGTTGATGTCGCCCGAGGTGACGGCCGGGCCCCAGGTCTTGCGGACGCCGACGACGATGCCGGTGGTGGGCGGCTGGAAGACCGGCGTCCTGGCGTCGGCGGTGGAGAGGTCCTGCTCGGGGTCGGGGCCGAGCGGATCGCCCTTCAGCGTCACCGAGTTGGTCGAGGTGGTGCCGCTGGGGAAGGTCGGGTCCGGGTAGTGGACCACCAGCACGTTCGGGTAGCGGCAGCCCGCCTGGCCGTTCCCGGCGCGGAACTCGCCGATGTCGTAGCCCCAGGTGTTGCTCCCCGGCGGGTTCTCCGTCCAGCCCGGCGAGCGGCCGGTGTCGACCACCGCGCCGGGCGGCAGGGTGTCCACCAGGCGGCTGGTGTCGAGGTCGACGTTGGGCCCGGGGGCGTCGGAGCAGGCGCCGAACTGGTACGTCACCGTGCGGCCGTCCGCGCTGCTGGTCTGGACGCCCTTGGTGACGGTGTACTCGGGCTGGACGACGGCCGTGGTGGTCGCCGTGCCGGTCTTCGGCGTCTCGCCGTCGGCCGTCAGCGTGGCGCTGTTGACGGCCTTGGCACCGTTGGCGGTGGTGAAGTTCGGGTACTTGAGGACGACCGTGACGGTGGCCGTGGTGCCGGGCGCCAGCGGACTCTTCATCTTGATGATCGCCGTCTCACCCATCGCGCCCGCGGCCGGGATGGTCGACCCCGCCACGTCGACGGTGGACGAGTCCGGCGTCCAGCCCACGAACTCCATCCCGGCCGGGAGCTGGTCGGCGATCTGCGCGTCGGTGCACTCCGTCACCGAGCAGGTGTAGCTGAGCGTGTAGGTGACGTTCTCACCCGGGGCAGGATTGGCCTTGTCGACCGTCTTGGAGAAGGTGTTCGCCGCCTGAGCGGGCTGCGCCGCGATCGAACCGCTCAGCAGTGTTCCGCAGAGCAGACCGAGAGCGGTCAGCACGCGTGATGTTCGGGTCACGCCCCGGGGGATGGTCTTCCGCATGCTCCCCAGTTGAGCCCGGCGGACGCGGCTTGCCGCGCTGCACCGGCTGGAAGTGACGGTCTTTCATCCGATAGCACTACAGGTCGGCAGCACGACAGGTCGGCGCGGGGCACCCCGGCCGTCGCGCCCGACGGCGGCTCAGTGGGCCGGGCGCGCCGCCCGCGTCGAGGCCCGGACCACCAGACCCGTCGTCAGCGGCGGCACCGGGGGGACGGGCTCGCCCGCGAGGAGGGCGGCCAGCGCGCCGACGCCCACCCGGCCGAGCTCCTCGCCCGGCAGGTCGACGGTGGTGAGGGGCGGAGCCAGCAGGTCGGCGACCGGGATGTTGTCGATGCCGACCACGGAGACGTCCGCCGGGATGCGCAGGCCGAGTTCGGCGGCGGCCTGGTAGAGGCCGGAGGCGACCACGTCGTCGTCGCAGACCACCGCGTGCGGCCGGTCCGGGCGGCCGAGCAGCTGGTACGCCGCCGACCGGGCGGCGCGCTGCCCTTCGTTGAGGCTGACGCCGACCTCCAGCACGTCGAGACCGTGCGCGGCGGCCTCGAAGGCCGCCTGCCGGACCCGGAAGGTGTACGCGGAGTGGGTGGAGCGCAGATGGCCGATCCGGCGGTGCCCCAGCGCGACGAGGTGCTCGACGGCCTGCCGCATGCCGCCCGCGACGTCGAGTCCGACGGTGGGCCGGGTGCCGCCGGTGGCCGGGTCCGCGTCCAGGAAGACCACGGGGGTGTCGGCGGGCAGCTCGCCCAGCTGGCTGTCGTCCGGGGAGCAGATCAGCAGCCCGTCGAAGCGGCTGGTGGTGGCGGCCTCGGCCAGGGTCGAGCTGCCCCAGCCGGAGCTGACCACCACCGCGAGGCCGTGCTTCCCGGCCTCCTCGTGGACGCCGGACAGCACCCGGCCGAAGAACGGCCCGAGGATGTTGGGGACGGCCAGCAGGATCATGCCGCTCCGGCCCAGCCGCAGCTGGCGCCCGGCGGCCTGCGGCCGGTAGCCGAGGCTGCGGGCCGCCTCGCGGACCCGGTGCCGGGTCGCCTCGGAGACCCGGTGCCCGGCCTCGGACCCGGAGAACACCAGCGAGACCGTCGCCTGGGAGACCCCGGCGAGCGCGGCCACGTCCCGCCCGGTGGGGCGGCGCCCCGCCACGGGGGGCTCGGGCAGGGTCACCGGGTCGGCTCCCCGGGGCGGGCCGGCACCGCGGGTCAGTTCTGCTGGGCGGTCGCCGCGCGGGCGGCGTCGTCCGCCGCGTCCTCCTCGGCGTTCTGGCCGGCGATCCGCTGCGCCGTGCGGGAGCGCAGGCCGGAGACCTTCGCCTCGATCTGGGCGGACATCTCGTCCCGCTGCTTGCTCAGCAGGACGTAGCTGAGCGGCGCGGAGACCAGCCCGGCGAGCAGCACCAGGAAGACGTAGCCGGCGGCGCCCGCCACCGGGATGACCCCGAAGTGCCCCAGCAGCACGGCGACCAGCAGGCAGCCGAGGAAGATGGTGGCCCGCATGGAGGTGTAGCGGAGCGTGGCGTGCGACTTGCTGCTCACGGGAACGTCCTTACTGCATGGGGTACGACGGCGGCGCTGGCGCGAGGTGCGCGGGTCTCCCAGTGAAGCATGCCCGGCGGCGCGGCTTCGCAGGCCCCACCGCAGGAGCGGCCCGGAGCGGGTGTCAGCGCAGGTCGAGCCACATGGTCACGTCGTCCCGGTCGTCGCCGGGCGCGACCCGGATCGCCCCCGGGACCCGGCCCACCTCGACGTACCCGCAGCGGCCGTAGAACTTCTCCAGCCCCAGCCCGCCGCGCAGCGTGAGCCGCAGGCCGTCCAGCCCCCAGCCCCGCGCCACCCGCTCGGCCTCGGCCAGCAGGTCGGCGCCGTATCCGCGCCCCTGGAAGTCCGGGTGGACCATGACGCGCTTCAGCATCCGCCAGTGGTCCATCAGGTTGAAGCGCATGTCCTCGAAGAACAGCACCCCCGCCAGCCGCCCGGACTCCGGCTCGTACGCGGCCAGCAGCACGTCCGCCCGGTCCTCGTGGAGCCCGGCGAACTGGTGCTCCGCCGTCGCCCGGACCTCGTCCTCGGTGACGGGCGGGACGAAGCCGACGGCGCCGCCCGCGTTGCTGACGTCCGTCCAGAGCGTGACGATCGCGGCGTACAGCCCGGGGGTCATCTCCGGGGCGAGAACGTACCTGAGAGTCATACTCGCAGAGCCTAGTAGACCCTTACGACACATCGGTACGCCCCTCACGCCACCGGCGCACTCGCCGTCCCCGTCGCCGTCACCGTCACGCCGTCCCCGCTCCCGTCGCCGTCACGCCGTCGCCGTCGCCGTCACCGTCGGCGTCGGCAGCGGGCCCGTCCGCAGCGCGAGGCAGAACAGCACCGCGACCGCGCAGAGACCGCCCGCGCCGTACCAGGCGAGGTCGTAGTCACCGAACTTGTCCCGGGCCAGCCCCGCCAGGCTCGCCACCACGGCGGCGCCGATCTGGTGGCCGGCCAGCACCCAGCCGAACACGATCGGCGCGTCCGCCCCGAAGTGCCGGCGGCAGAGCGCGACGGTCGGCGGCACGGTCGCGACCCAGTCCAGGCCGTAGAAGATCACGAAGGCCAGGATCGGCGGCTTCGGCGAGCCCGCCAGCAGGTGCGGCAGGAAGAGCAGCGAGACGCCGCGCAGCGCGTAGTAGACGACCAGCAGGTTCCGGGAGTCGAAGCGGTCGGTGAACCAGCCGCTCGCGACCGTCCCGGCCACGTCGAAGACGCCGACCAGCGCGAGCAGGCTCGCGGCGGTGGTGACGGGCATGCCATGGTCGTGCGCGGCCGGGATGAAGTGGGTGCCGACCAGGCCGGCCGTGGTGGCGCCGCAGATCGCGAAGGAGCCGGCCAGCAGCCAGAACGCCCGGCTGCGCGCCGCCTTCCGCAGCACCCGCAGGCTGCGGGCCAGCGCACTGCCCTCGGTCACCGGGACGGGCGCGGGCTCGGTGGCGCCGTACGGGAGCAGCCCGAGATCGGACGGCCGCTCGCGCATCAGCAGCAGCACCGGGACGGCGACCGCGGTGGCGCAGAGCGAGACCACCACGACCGCCGTCCGCCAGCCGTGCTGCTCGACCAGCCACGCCAGCAGCGGCATGAAGACCAGGTTGCCCGCCGCTCCGGCGGCGGTCAGCACCCCGGTGACCAGGCCCTGCCGGGCGGTGAACCAGCGCCCGCTGACGGTGGTCGCGAACGCCCCCGCCATCGAGCCGCTGCCGAGCCCGACCAGCACGCCCCAGCAGAGCATCAGCTGCCAGCTCCGGGTCATCAGCACGGTCAGCCCGGCGCCGGTGGAGATGGTCAGCAGCGCGCAGACCACCACCAGCCGCACCCCGAACCGGTCCATCAGCGCGGCGGCGAAGGGCGCCGTCAGCCCGTACAGGGTGAGGTTGACCGAGACGGCGGCGGCGACGGTGGCGTGCGACCAGCCGAACTCGACGTTGAGGGCGTCCATCATCAGGCTCGGCGTGGAGCGGAAGCCCGCCGAGCCGAGCAGGACGAGCAGGGCCACGCCCGCGACCACCCAGGCGTAGTGCACCCGGGGCTCCCTGGCGGAGGCGGCTGCGGGCAACGGCAGGGGTGCGGCGCCGGACAGGGGTGCGGCGCTGGGCGCGGGCAGGGCTTCGGGGGGCATCTCGTTCACGGGCGCGTCGTTCACAGCCCGATTCTGCTGACGCCGGGTCGGCCGGACGAGAGCCCTGACTGCCAGCTTTCGTCGGGATCGAGCCACCGCCCGCATGCCGGATGGCGGCCCGCCGAGGCGAGCCGCCATCCTCCCTCCCCTGCGCACGGGCCCTGAAGCCGCGCGCGAGCGCTCCGTACTCGCCGAGGACCCACCCGGCGCACGGTCGGCAGCTGCGGTCCCCCTGCTGACACCGTGCGGGTGTTGCCTCGACGTCCCCTCACTCAACGGAGAGCTGCACCCAAGAGTGATCAGTCGGATACGTCACGTCAATGGGTTGTCGGAAATTCGGAATGGTTGCCGCGCACTTCCGTCCACCGGGATCACGGATGATCGAAACGTGCGCCCCTCGCGCCCCCTGGGCAATCCGTCGGCCGGGCCGCCCCGCCCGCACCTCGGATCGCACCCGAGCGCCCCGCCCGGCCACACCCGCCCGCATCCCGGCCGGCCGCCGTCATCGGGCCGCCGACCCGCCGTCAGCCCGCGTACGCCCCGGCGGCGGGCTCCTGGCCGGCCAGGGCCAACGGCTCCGGGTCGGCGCCGATCTCGCACCAGACCCGCTTTCCCGAGCCGTCCGGGTACCAGCCCCAGCGGTCGCAGAGCAGCTCCACCAGCTCCAGCCCGCGCCCGTTGGTCGCGTCGCCGACCGCGTGCCGGGGTGCGGGGGCCGTGCAGCTGGCGTCCGCGACCTCGACCCGCACCAGGCGGCAGCCGAGCTCCGGCCCCGCCACCGGCATCATCAGCCTCAGGACGGCCGGACAGCCGGTGTGCACCACCGCGTTGGTGACCAGCTCCGACACCACCAGGACGAGCGTCTCGGCGATCGGCGCGTCCGGGGCGAGGCCCTGGCCCTGCAGTCGGGCCCGCACCCACCGGCGCGCCCGGGCGACCTCGGACGGATCCGCCTGGACCGCCAGCTGCACCTGAAGTACCTGCACCGCTCCACCACCCGCACTCGCAGTTCGGCCATACTCCCGGCTGCCCGAAGCGGAGCAGCAGGGGACTTGATCTCACCGGTCCGACCGCTCGGCCGGCTCGTCCGGACCGTCCTCGGGGACTGCCCATGACTTCGTCACGAATACGCCTCAGGATGATCCGGCAGGTGGGTCGCTGCAAGCGCTTCGGGCATATTCCAGCGATCGGGGGATAGAGCGGTGCATACTGTGCCGCTCACCCTGCCGAACTTCGTACCGGCGACCGTCCCGCCACCCGGTCCGGCCTGGTCACATGCCTTGCGGCCCGCAGCATGACGAACGTACCGCCCCCCACCCCGCCGAGTGCCGCCGCCACGAGCGAACCACCCTTCCTACCTGTGTCCACCGGAAGTCGAACAGCAGCAGGCTTTGCCTTAGCACGATCTGACGATCCAAAATATTCTGTTCCTTTTTCCGTACGATTTCCGCACAACTCCGAAACACCTCGGGATACGGTGGGCACCGAAGCCCGGATCCGGGCTTGCGAACGGGCTGGCCGGCGACAAGGGAGAGGCCGTGGCGGCTGCCGACCCCACCACGAGCCGGCCCCGGCCGGACCGGGACACCGACCTCCGCGAGCGGCTGGTCCAAGGCGAGGAGACCGCCCTCGGCGAGCTCTACGACCGGTACGCACCGGCGGTCTACGCATCGGCCGAACGGCTCCTCTCGGACGAGGCCACGGCCGAGCGGCTCACCCGCGAGGTGTTCTGCCGGACCTGGACCCACCCGGCGGAAGCCCTCCCCGAGGGCCCTGAGGGCTCTGCGGGCCCCGCCGGGGACCCGCTCGGCCACCACCTCGAAGCCGTGCTCCACCGCCTCACCCCGGCCCTCTCGGCCCGGTCGGCCGCTCCCGGCGGCGGACCCGCCCGACCGGCCGCCGACGACCCGCTGGACCCGGCCGGGGCGCTGCGGCGGCAGGTGCTCGGCCAGGCGCTGGCCCGGCGCGCACCCGTGCTGCCCGTCCCGCCCTGGGCCGCCCCCTACGCGGCGGAGACCGCCAAGCTGGACGCCCTGCTGCGCGACCTGGGCCCCGACGAGTGGCGCGAGATCGCCGAACTCCCCTGGTACGGAGGGGTCCAGCGCTGGCGCCCGGCCGAAGTGCTCTGCCACCTCGCGGCCGTGGACGGCTACCTCGCCCCGCCGCTCGGCCTGCCCGACCCCGTCCCCGCCGTGCCGCCCGGACCGGACGGCGTGCTGGAGCGCACCGGGGAGCTGGCGGGCGCCCACCTCCGCTCCACCCCGGCGACGGTCCGCGAACTGTGGCGGCGGCAGAGCCACGCACTGGCCCGCGCCGCCGCGCTGGGCGTCAGCGGATCGACCCTGGTGGACTACGGCTTCGCCGCCCTGCCGCTGCGCGACGCCTTCGTGGACCGCGCCTTCGAGTGCTGGATCCACGGCGACGACATCGCCCGCGCGGTCGACTACCCCTACCCGCCGCCCGCCCCGGCCCACCTCCGGCTGATGGTCGACCTGGCCGCCCGGATGCTCCCGGCCGCGCTCGCCGCCCTGCGCGGGCCGCAGGAGCCCGGGCCCGGACGGCTGCTCAGGCTCGTGATCGAGGGCCCGGCGGCCGGCGAGTGGCTCGTCCCGCTGGACGCGACGACGGTGGACCCGACCGCCCGGCCGGTCGCCTCGATGGCGCTGGACGGCCTGGAGTTCTGCTACCTCGCCGCCGCCCACCGCGACCCCGCCCACATCCCGGTGGGCGAGACCGGCGACCGGACCGCCGTACGCGAGGTCCTACGAGCCGCACCCCTCCTGTCCCGCCCGTAACGGGCAACCCACTAGGGGCGCGGGGAACTGCGCGAACAACCGTGCACGGACGTCGTGCCTCGGTCGCGCAGTTCCCCGCGCCCCTGGGAGGTGCATGGCTGACGCGCGAAGCGACGAGCGTCAGGCGAACACGACCGTACGCGTCCCGTTGAGAAGCACCCGGTGCTCGCTGTGCCACTTGACCGCGCGGGCCAGCGCCTGGCACTCGACGTCCCGGCCGATGGCGACCAGTTGGTCGGGGGTCACGTCGTGGGTGACCCGGGCGACCTCCTGTTCGATGATCGGGCCCTCGTCCAGGTCGGCGGTGACGTAGTGGGCGGTGGCGCCGATCAGCTTCACGCCCCGGGTGTGCGCCTGGTGGTACGGCTTGGCGCCCTTGAAGCTGGGCAGGAAGGAGTGGTGGATGTTGATGACCCGTCCGGAGAGCGCCCGGCACAGGTCGTCCGAGAGCACCTGCATGTAGCGGGCCAGCACCACCAGGTCGACCTGCCGCTCGGCGACCAGGTCCAGCAGCTGCTGCTCCGCCTCGGCCTTGGTGTCCCCGGTCACCGGGATGTGGTGGAACGGGATGCCGTACGACTCGGTGAGCTCGCGGAAGTCGGTGTGGTTGGAGACCACCGCCGCGATCTCCACCGGTAGCGCGCCGATCCGGGTGCGGAAGAGCAGGTCGTTCAGGCAGTGCCCGAACCTGCTGACCATCAGGACGATCCGCATCCGCTCGGCCGACGGGTGGATCTGCCAGTCCATCCGGAAGGAGGCCCCGACGGCGGCGAAGCCGGCCCGCAGCTTCTCGGCGCCGACCTGTCCCTCGGCCGAGAAGTGCACCCGCATGAAGAACAGCCCGCTGTCGCCGTCCCCGAACTGCTGGCTGTCGACGATGTTGCAGCCGGTCATGAAGAGGTAGCTGGAGACCGCGTGCACGATGCCCTGCTTGTCGGGGCAGGACAGCGTGAGGACGTACTGGGCGCTGGCCGTCTGCTGTTCCACGGTCGTTCCGTTCTGGGTTCTGAGGCGTCGATGGTGCCGCGAGCCGTCCAGGCTTTCACATTCCGGACGCCGCAGGCCCGGCCGACCGCACTGCGGACAGGCTCGGGCCGGCCGGCCTCGGACCGACCGGCCTCAGTTGATCCGGGTCAGCATCCGGAGGTCGTCGAGCGTACGCGGCTCGGTGTCCGGGTTGTCCCCGTCCGAGACCGCCAGCCGTATGTGCGCCGCGCGGGCCGCCAGGACGGCCTCGGGCCACTCCGGGTGGCCCAGGTAGGCGGCGGCGGGGGCGTCCGCGCCGACCTCGTGCAGGACCTGCAGCACCCGCAGCACCGCCGCGCCCACGAGGGCGGCCTCCTCGGCGTCCCGGAAGATCGTGCCGACGTACTTCTCGGCGGGCCAGCGGTCCAGCCAGGTGTCCTCGACCAGGCGGTACACGGCGTCGGTCACGTCGCCGTAGCCCGGACGCCCGGCCAGCCAGGCGTCCTGCTGGAAGGCCGGGTCGGAGAGCATGTGCAGGGCCGAGCGCAGGCGGGTGCGCCAGCGCCACCAGGGCAGGTCGTTGAGCGGCTGGCCGCCCGTCGTGCTGGAGCGGTGCCCGGCACGCGAAGGGTTTCGAGCAGACCGAGACGAAGAATCTGTACTGGAAGAGTCCGTACGGGCGGAATCGCTACTGGCCGACATGAGGTCCGATCGTACGTTCCCGGCCCGGCTGAGCTCCACCCGCGTCTTCTACACGCGTCACACACTTGTCACGCACCGGAGTTCCGCCCCCGTTTGCCCGGCGTTCTCCTTTCGTCCCTCTCGCCGCACCCGGCCCGGTCAAGGCTGAGAGGCCGACCGGAGCGGTCAGGCGTCTGGGGAGGGAGACAGCTCATGAGGCTGACCGGAACGCGCGAGGACCGGCCGCTGCCAGGCGGCGGACGCTCGGGCGGACAGCGACGCCGGCACCGGACGGCGACGGCGCTGGCCGCCGCCACCGTGCTGCTGCCCGCCCTGCTCGCCACCTCCGCGTGCGGCGGTCCGGCCGACGCCGCCGCCGGGGACGGCGACGTGACGGTGATGACCTGGGCCCCCTCCGGGACGGGCGCCGCCGACCGGCCGGGCATGACCAGGCTGGCCGACGCGATCGGCCGCCGGCTGGACGCCAAGGGCGGCCTGAACGGGCACCACGTCCACGTGCTGACCTGCAACGAGCACAACACCGCCGACGGGGCCGCCGGGTGCGTGCAGCAGGCCCTCGCGGCCCACGTGATCGCGGTGGTCGGGTCCTACAGCCAGTACGCCGACAGCTTCATGCCCGCGCTGGAGACGGCGGGCATCCCGTACATCGGCGGATACGGCCTCTCGCTGCCCGAGTTCAGCAGCCCGCTCTCCTACCCGGTGGCCGGCGGCACGCCCGCGCTGGTAGCGGGCATGGGGCTCCAGCTGGTGGCGGCCGGGTGCCGGACGGTCAGCCTGATCCGCCCCAACACCCAGGCCGGGGACACCCTGGTCGGCTACCTGTCGGGAGCGCTCACGCCCAGCGGCGTCCAGCTGACCGACGTCAAGGCACCGGAGAAGTCCAACGACTACACCGGCATCGCCCAGCAGGCGATCGGCGACGACCGGCCCGGCCACTGCGTGTCCAGCGCACTCGGCTCCGAGCCGACCTCCAACCTGCTCGACCCGTACCGGCGGCTCGGGCCGAAGAACACCGTGTTCGCCTCGGTGATCGGCAGCGTCCAGCAGTCGGTGGTCGACTCCACCGGCGGCGACGCCGGGCCGCTCAACGGCGCGTACGCGACCGGCTGGTACCCGCCCGAGCCCTCGCACGTCTGGGACCCGCTGCGGGACACCATCCTCGGCTACGCCGACGGCAACGCGATCGACGTCTCGGACCCGGGCGTGGAGACCACCTGGGTCGCGTACGAGGTGCTCCGGCAGGCCGCCGGCCGGGTCGCCCCCGGCACGCCGCTGACCGCCAAGACCCTGCGGGCCGTACTGGACCGGGGCGAACCGATCGAAACCTCCGGCGCGACCCCGCCGCTGAGCTGGGGCATGGCCAACATGCTGCCCAGCGCGGACTCGCCCCGCCTGGTGAACACCTCGGTGACCTTCCAGCAGGTCCGGGGCGGCCGGCTGGCCGAACAGCAGAACACCTTCGTCGACGTGCGATGGGTCCTGGCCGGGGGCAAGCCACCGGCGTGAGTCACCGGCTCCCCCGGACCTGCCCCCAGGGGCCCTGGGGGCGACCCTAGAGCTCCGAGGGGCCCTTGGAGGCGAGGCCGGTCTGGGTGGCGATGGCGTTCCAGAGGCCGGAGGCCTGGGTCTTGGCCTGGGTCGCCGTGCCGCTCGCCGCGTCGCCGTCCTTGAGGTGCGGGTCGTCCTGCTTGTTCGGGTCGCAGGCCGCGACCGCGTCGGCGGCCCAGCCGGCGTACGCCTGGTCGGCGGCGGCGGAGGCCTGCCAGGCCTTCTGCAGCTGGTCGGCCAGTTGGGCGCCGTTCGGCAGCTGGTCGACCTTGAGGGTGGCCAGCTTGGTCACCAGGTCGGCGCGCTGGGCGGCGGCCTGGGTGAGCGCCGCCTGGGAGTCCGGCAGCTTCTCGCACTTCTTGACCGACCCGACCGCGCCGATCACGGCCTGCCGGCTGGTGTTCGCGGTGCCGAGCAGGTCGGACAGCGCCTGCGCCTGCGCCTGCATCGCGGGGCTCACCTGCGAGCCGCCGGGGGTGGCCGGGGCCGAGGTCTCGGTCTTCGCGACCGGCTTGGTCTTCGGGGTGGCGGTGGTGCCGCTCTTCGCGTCGCCGCCGCTCATCAGCACGGCGACCAGGACGCCGGCGGCCACGCAGCCCGCGACCACCCCGCCGATGATCATCTTGTTGTTCGAGCGACGGCCGTCACCCTCCGGCTGGTACCCCTGCCCGGCCGGCGGGTAGCCCGGGGGCACGGACGGGGCGCCGTACGGCTGCTGCGGCGCGCCGAAGGACTGCTGGCCCCCGAAGGTCTGCTGCGGGGCACCGAAGCCCTGCTGCTGGCCGCCGAAGCTCTGCTGACCGCCGTACGAGGGCTGCGGGGCGCCGAAGCCCTGCTGCTGGCCCCCGAAGGACTGCTGGCCGCCGTAGGAGGGCTGCGCGTCGAAGCCCTGCGGGGCGCCCTGCGGCATGCCCTGCGGCATGCCCTGCGGGGCCCCGAAGGACTGCTGGCCGCCCATGGTCGGGTTGCCGGTGGGGTACGGCGGCAGGTACTGCGTCTCGGGCGCCGCCTCGGCCGAGGGCTGCTGCGGGTACGGGGGCTGCTGCTGGCCCAGGTACTCGGGGGCGCCCTGGAACTGGCCGGTCGGGCCCGTCTGCTGCTGCGGGTGCTGCTGCGGCGACCCCGACCGGTCGTCCGGTCCGGCCGGTTCCGGCCGGAACAGGTCGTCCATGTTGAAGTCGTTGGAGCTGGAGTACGAGCGGCGCTGGCTCAACGCGATTCCTCACCTGTGTACGGCACCGGCTGTGCGAGGGCAGCGGACAGCGACCGGACGGCCTCCGGCCACCCGCACCGTCTTCCCCGTGTCCGCACCCGGGCCTTCCTCGGTTCTTCCGCGCGCTCGCTGACGGCGGACCACGACTGCTCGGCAACCTCGGTAACGCAGTGACGCCGAATATCACGCCCACGCTACCCGTTCACCAGTACAGGTGACTACGCGGGCCGGGATTCTCTCACGCGGCCTCCACCTCGGCCCGTGCCTGGAACTCCCGGACGACCCGGTGGTCCCGGTACGGCTCCAGGCGGCGGCGGAACTCGTCCAGGTACTCGACCCCACGGTTCGACCGCAGACCACTGAGCAGCCGCACCGCCTGCGCGCCCGTCTCGCAGGCCCGTTCCACGTCGCGCTGCTGGAGTTGGGCCGTCGCCAGCAGCACCAGGTCGACCGCACGGCGCCGGACCCTGGTCGGCGGGTGGAGTTCGAGCGCGGTGCGGGCGTACTTCTCGGACTGCGCCGCCTGGTCGAGGTCCCGGTGACAGTGCGCCAGCTCGTCGGCGAGGTAGGCCTCGTCGAAGTGCACGATCCAGTCGGGGTCGTCCGCCGGGTTGCGCTGCTCCATCGCGGCCAGCGCCTTGGCGGCGACCGCCTCGCAGGAGCGGACGTCGCCCAGCAGGGCGTGGCCCCGGGCCTCGGCCGCGTAGAACATCGCCATCGCCGTCGGCGTGGCCACCGAACGGGCGCCCTCCTGCGCCGCGCGGGCCAGTTGGGCGATCTCGCGCGGGTTGCCGAGGGTGGCGGCGAGGTGGCTCATCGAGGCGGCCAGCACGTAGCCGCCGTACCCCCGGTCGTCCGCCGCCTGGGCCAGCCGGAGCGCCTGGATGTAGTACCGCTGGGCCAGGCCGGGCTGGCCGGTGTCCACCGCCATGTAGCCCGCCAGCTCCGTCAGCCGGGCCACCGCGCCGAACAGCTGACGCCCGGTCTCCTCCCGGTACGCACCACTGAGCAGCCCGGAGACCACGCTGTTCAGGTAGTGCACGACGACCGGCCGGACGTGTCCGCTGCCGAAGCGGTGGTCCAGTTCGACCAGCATCTGGGTGGTGGCCCGGATCGCCGCCACGTCGGCCGGCCCGACCCGGACGCCGCCGGCCCGCGCGACCACCGGGTCGGGCGGGGTGATCAGCCAGTCCCGGCTGGGCTCGACCAGCGCGGACGCGGCGACGGTGGCACCGGCCAGGAACTCCCGGCGGCCGACGTCACTGCGCCAGAGCTCGCAGACCTGGTCGAGCGCGCCGCTGAGGGTGGCGGCGAACTGGAGCCCGACGCCGGAGCTGAGGTTCTTGCCGTCGGCCATGCCGATCTCGTCGACCGTCACCCCCCGGCCGAGTTTGCGGCCGAGCGCCTCGGCGATCACCGCGGGTGCCTGCCCGCGCGGCTGCTGGCCCCGCAGCCAGCGCGCGACGGAGGTCTTGTCGTACCGCAGGTCGAGCCCGTGCTCGGCGCCGCAGAGATTCACCCGGCGGGCGAGGCCCGCGTTCGAGCAGCTCGCTTCCTGGATCAGCTGCTGCAGACGCTCGTTGGGCTGTCGTGCGACGAGTGGTCTAGCGGCCATGGGCTTCGCCTCCCCACGCCCCCGGCCCTGACCGGCGGGCGACGATTCTGCTCTCGGTTGCCGACGTACCGACCGGTTGGGGCTTCTGACCCCACGTTAGCGATCAGCGACACCAGCGGGATACCCACGGTGACGGCCCCACTCCCCACGCGCCCTGCCAAATGCTCCCGTGCGCCCCCGCCTGCGCCGGGCGCTCCCCCTCCAGGCACCAGAGCTCGCGCATCAACCATGCACCTCCAGGGGCGCGGGGAACTGCGCGACCGAGGCACGACGAAGGTGCACGGTTGCGCGCGCAGTTCCCCGCACCCCTGTTGTGGTTGCCCGAGTGCGTACGTGGTCCAAGTGCGCCCGGTTTCCCCGTAACCGTACTCACCGAAGGTAGTTGAGCAGCATGTGGAAGAGACCCCAGGAGCCCCGGAGCAGGGCCTGCCCCCGCTGCTCGTAGAAGCCGTCAGTTACGCAGAGGACCGCCACTGGGAGGTCGCGCCTGGCACCTGGCTGGTCGAGGGCGACGGCCCGGCGCGCTGCTCGTGCGGCGACCGGAGCTGTGCGCTGCCCGGCGCGCACCCCGTCACCGAGGACTGGCGCCGCAAGGCGAGCGCCGGGCCGGGCGTGGTGCGCCGGTGGTGGACGGAGAACCCGCGCTCCTCCATCCTGCTTCCGACCGGCCGCTCCTTCGACGCGCTGGACGTGCCGGAGACGGCGGGCTGCCTGGCGCTGGCCCGGATGGAGCGGATGGGGTTGACGCTCGGCCCGGTGGTGGCCGTTCCCGCCTCCGCCGGGCAGGCCGGGCGGCGGCTGCTCTTCCTGGTCCTGCCCGGTGTGCTGGCCAAGCTCCCGGACATGCTGCGGGGGCTCGGCTGGGCGCCCGGCCGGCTCGACCTGGTGGCCCGCGGGGAGGGCGACTGGATCATCGCCCCGCCGTCCCGGGTCGGTCCGTACAGCTTCGCGCAGTGGGCCCGGCCGCCGTCCGCGCTCAACCGCTGGCTGCCGGACGCCGCCGAGCTGATCAACCCACTGGCGTACGCCTGCGGCCGGGAGGCCCCCGCGGCCTTCCGGGTGCCGCAGGGCCAGCCGGCGGTGGCCCGCTGACGACGGACCAGCTCCACCTGAGCAGCCGCCCTACGCCTATCGGGTGAGGGCGGGCGCCGCGCGAGACCCTGCGCGGGAACTGACGGGCCTTGCCTCCCACCGGAGGCGGGGTCCGTCAGACGCGTGTACGGGATAAGAGACCGGTGTACCCGGTCGCCACCTGCGAAAAGCCCCTCGTACGAGTGACAACGCTCAAGGATTGCCAAGATCTGCCGAGGGGAGGAATTGCTCCGAGCGGGGACGACGGACCGGACGGAAGGAGCAGCTCGGGGCAGCAGACCAGGCAGGACCGCAGGAGGGGACGCAGGACGCCGGAGGGGCGCTCGGACGGGGAAGCCGGGTGTGGCGGAAAAAGGGGAGGACCGGGGGCCTGTGGCACCGGCCGCGCTCGGGGCGGCCGGTCGGCACGGGAGGGCAGGGGCCGGGGAGAGGCCCGGAGGGGCGGCGGGCCCGGTGCGTGGGGACGCACCGGGCCCGCCGGCATGACGGCCGGGGCCCGGGGATCCGGCCCGGTCTCGCTGGGAACCCCAGAAGAAATCCCCGGGTCGGACTCCCGCGAGGGGACTCCCGGAAGGCGCGGAGCACTCGGCCCCGGTGGAGCGGGCCGGGCACGGCGGAACAGATCGGGCAGGACAGCGCACGGGCCAGGTGGAACGGCTCAGACGCGGGCGACGAAGACGTGCACCGCGATGTCCTTGCCCACCTCGGCGGCGTCCGCGCCCAGGCCGACCTGGATACCGCCGACGCCGGCCGACACCCGCACGGTGGCGCCCGGACGGACTCCGGCCCGGCTGAGGGTGCGCATCAGGTCCTCGTCGGTCTGGATCGGCTCGCCGATCCGGCGGACCACCACGTCCAGGCCCGCGTCGCCCGGCCGGACGGTGTCCAGCGTGAGCAGGGCGGCGTCGAAGCCCTCGCCCTCGGCCTTGGTGTCGCCCAGCTCGTCCAGGCCCGGGATCGGGTTGCCGTAGGGGGACTGGGTGGGATGGCCGAGCATGGCGAGCACCTTGCGCTCGACCGTCTCGCTCATCACGTGCTCCCAGCGGCAGGCCTCCTCGTGCACCTCCTCCCACTCCAGGCCGATCACGTCGACGAGCAGGCACTCGGCGATCCGGTGCTTGCGCATCACCCGGACGGCGAGCCGCCGGCCTTCGTCGGTGAGTTCGAGGTGACGGTCGCCCGCGACCTGCAACAGGCCGTCACGCTCCATCCGGCCCACGGTCTGGCTGACCGTGGGGCCGCTCTGCTCAAGGCGCTCCGCGATCCGGGCACGCATGGGGGTGATGCCCTCCTCCTCCAGCTCCAGAATGGTGCGAAGGTACATCTCTGTGGTGTCGATCAGCCCAGACATCGCCGCTGGCTCCGTTCCTCGGTGTCCTCGGTGCCAATTCTGACGTACCGCGCGGACATACCAGCACGCCCGAGCCCGTGCCCCGGCCCATTTCGTCCCTGTTGACAGGGGAGTACCCCAGGCCGCACGGTGCTCGCCGTAGCTTTCTCCATTGCTTTTCTCCCTCTGCGGCCCGGAGCACGGCCGCCCGGTACGGTACGGAGATCTGATGAGCGACCTGGTCGGACGGTATTTCGACGCTGCGGTGTCCCATCTCCAGCGGATCCGCACCGAGGAGGCCGCGACCATCGAGCGGGCCGCCGAGCTCCTGGCCGAAGCCGTCGCGGACGGGCGGAGAATCTTCACCTTCGGCGCCGGACACTCCTCACTGGCCGCCCAGGACGTGGTCTACCGGGCCGGCGGACTGGTGGTGATCAACCTGCTGAACGTCCCCGGGATGACCGGCGTCAGTGTGATGCCCGCACCACTGGGCAGCGCGCTCGAGCGGGTCTCCGGCCTCGCCACCGCGGCCCTGGACCACACCCCGGCCCGGGCGGGCGACCTGCTCTTCGTGATCTCGCTCTCCGGCCGCCAGGTGATGCCGGTGGAGCTGGCTCAGCACGCCCGGGCCCGGGGGCTGGCCGTGATCGGGGTGACCTCACTCGCCTACCCGGCCGAGGTGTCCTCCAACCACCCCTCCGGGACCTATCTGAAGGACCACTGCGACGTGGTGCTGGACAGCAAGATCGCGGTCGGCGACGGCGAGCTCAGCACCCCGGGCGCCGAGACCCCGTTCGGCTCGGTCTCGACCGTCGTCACCAGCGCGCTGATGCAGGCCGTGGTCGCCTCGGCCATCGGCAGGCTCACGGCCCGGGGCGTCACTCCGCCGCTGTTCCGCTCCGGCAACGTGGACGGCGGCACCGACTGGAACGCCAAGGCGATGGCCGAGAACGCCGAGCGGATCTTCTACGCGTTCTGAGCCGTCCGCGTCCCGGCCCGCGACGCGTCCCGCACGGTAGGCGTCCCGTCCCGGACGGGATCCGGCCCGAACACCCGTCTCTGTCCGCATCACCCCTGTTCCGTAGGGCGGTTGACGCCCATACTGGCGTGATACCAGGGCCGTACCAGGGCAGTTCCCGGGACGGCGACGGGGCACACCCCAGGCAGCGACCAGTGCACGAAGCAGCGGCAACGGTGGGGGCCGGTATGACGGCGGGACCAGCGCGTTCGATGGGCTTTGTCCGGGAGCAGGACCTGCTGCCGGAGCTGTTCTGGACGGCCGACTCGTCCTCCCTCCAGGGGCAGCGGCGTGCCGTGACGCTCTCCCGCTGGGAGCTGCTGCTGCTGGTCGCGGCGGCCGCGGCGGGCTCCGCCGACGGGACGGCCTGGTCCTGGCTGGCCGCGCTCGCCTACCTGTGCACCGTCGTACTCGCGGCGGTGGCGGGCCGGCAGAACCCGCAGGGGCTCTGGTACGAGGGCCGGGCCGCCGCCGAGTCGGTCAAGACGCTCTCCTGGAAGTACGCCGTCCGGGCCGACGCCTACCAGCCGCCGCCGAAGACCCTGCCGGACGCGGAACGCCTGTACGACGTGCAACTCGGCGGCATCCTCGGGCAGTTCGGCGAGAGCCGGGCGATCCCCCGGCTGGGCCAGGTGCAGGCCGACCTGCGCTCCTGGCGCGGCCCGCTGGGCGGGCGCCCGCCACGGCACCCGCAGATCACCGACACCATGCGGCAGTTGCGCGACCAGCCGCTGGCGGTCCGCCGCGAGGTGTACCTGCGCGAGCGGGTGGTGGTGCAGCAGGAGTGGTACCGGAACAAGGCCAGGCAGTGCACCAACGCCAGCCACTGGGCGAGCCTGCTCGGGATCGTGCTGCCGCTGCTGGGGCTCGTGCTCGCCGTGCTGCGCGCCCTGGGCTGGTACAGCTACGACGCGCTGGGCACGGTCTCCGCCGTCGCGGCCTCGGTCGCCGCCTGGGCGCAGCTGCGCCAGTACCGCCCGCAGGCCGCCGCGTACTCCCTCGCGGCCTCCGAACTCTCGATGATCGAAGTGCAGTTGGGGCAGCTGTCGGTGGACGCCGGTGACGCCGAGGAGAACTGGGCCCGGCTGGCCCGCGACGCCGAGGACGCCATCTCGCGGGAGCACACCACCTGGCAGGCCCGCCGCGAGGTCCGCAGCCCGGACGTCCCCGGCTAGGGCCTGTCCGTGCCCGAGACCCGTACGCGAATGAGGAGGTTCCGAGTGGCGCTGCAGCTGATCGAGGCAGTCGGTGGGCGCGTACTGGCGGTCGACTCCCTGGGGGATCCTCAGGGCCGGCCGGTCTTCCTGCTGCACGGCACCCCGGGCAGCAGGCTCGGCCCCGTCCCGCGCAGCACCGTGCTCTACCGGCTGGGCGTCCAGCTGATCAGCTTCGACCGGCCCGGGTACGGGGATTCGACCCGGCTGCCCGGACGGCGGGTGAGCGCGGCGGCGGCCGACGTGACGACGATCGCGGACGCGCTCGGCCTGGACCACTTCGCCGTGCTCGGACGCTCCGGCGGCGGCCCGCACGCGCTGGCCTGCGCGGCGCTGCTGCCGGACCGGGTGGTCCGGGTGGCGACACTGGTCAGCCCGGCGCCGCGGGACGCCGACGACCTCGACTGGTACTCCGGGATGACGCCCTCGAACGTCCGCGAGTACAGCGAGGTCGAGCGCGGGCTGCGCCACTTCGCCGACGCCTTCCAGTTGCGGTCCCAGCAGATCAGGGCGGACCCGGTCACCCTGATCAAGGATCTGGTGCCGGAACTCCCGCCCACCGACCGCACCCTGGTCAGCGACTCGGGCATCCGCCGGATGCTGCTGAGCACCTACCGGGAGGCGTTCCGCTACGGCGCGGACGGCTGGATCGACGACGTCCTGGCCTTCACCTCCGACTGGGGCTTCAAAGTCGAGGACATCACCGTGCAGGTCCGGCTCTGGCACGGCGCGGACGACCAGTTCTCCCCGGTCGACCACTCCCGCTGGCTCGCCGACCACATCCCCGGCGCGGAGCTCTACCTGGAGCCCGGCGCGGCCCACTTCGGCGCCCTCAAGGTCATGACCGAAGCCCTCAAGTGGGCGGCCGGGTAACCGTCCTGACCGCGCGCGCCGCACCTGTCGGCGGTCGCACCCGTCAGCAGCCCCGGCCGTCAGCCGACCGGCGTCACCGCGGGACCGCCCGCCAGGACGGCGAGGACGTTGTCGACGGCCAGGCCGCCCATCGCCTGGCGGCTGCGGACGGTGGCGCTGCCCAGGTGCGGGGCGAGCACCACCCGCTCCTGCGCCAGCAGGGCCGCCGGCACCTCGGGCTCGCGCTCGAAGTTGTCGACGGCGGCGCCGAAGAGCGCCCCGGAGTCGAGTGCGGCGGCCAGCGCGGTCTCGTCCACCACCCCTGCCGTCATGCTCACCAGCACCGCCCCGGCGGGCAGTTGACCGATCCGCTCGGCGTCCATCAGGTGCCGGGTCGCCGCCGAGAGCGGGCAGGTGACCACCAGGACGGCCGACTCGGCGAGCAGCTCGTCCAGGGTCCGCCAGCGCGCGCCGGCCTCGTCCTCGGCGGGCAGCCGGGTGCGGTTGTGGTAGCTGACGGGCATGTCGAACCCGGCGGCCCGGCGGGCCACCGCCTGGCCGATCCGGCCCATGCCGAGGATGCCGAGCGGGGTGCCGCCCAGTTCCAGGCCGAGCATGAAGTTGGGCGCCCAGGCCCAGGGCCGCCCGGACCGGAGCAGGCGCTCGCCCTCGCCGAGCCGGCGGGTCGCGGCGAGCAGCAGTGCCCAGGCCATGTCGGCGGTGGCGGCGGTGAGCACGCCGGGGGTGTTGCTGACCAGCACCCCGCGCGCGGCGCACGCGGCGAGGTCGACGTTGTGGTGGCCGACGGCGTGGTTGGCGACGATCCGCAACGACGGCCCGGCGGCGTCCAGGAACTCGGCGTCGACCACGTCGTCCAGCGTGGTGACGACGGCCGCCGCACCCGCCACGGCCTTGAGCAACTCGGCCCGGGGCATGGGGAGGTCGTCGTCGTGCAGGGTGACATCGCAGGAGCGGGCGAGCCGTTCCAGCACACCGGGCGCGAGGCGGCGGGTGACGAGTACCGGGGGCATGGTGGTGGAGGTCATCAGTCCCGCAGGCTACACGCCGTGCACCCCGGCGGCACGGGGAACCGCGCGACCGGGGCACAACGTGGCGCACCCTCGGCCGCGCAGCTCCCCGCGCCGCCGTGGCGGCCGCCGACCGAGCGGACACGGCCTGGGACGGACCCTAGACGGGCTGCGGCTCCAGGTCGCGGTTGATCCGCTTCCAGCCGCGCGCCGAGACGGTGTTGGGGTGCTCCTCCCCGAACAGTCGCAGCAGTTCGCCGACCGCGTGGTCCCGCAGCACGTTGGCCTCCACCAGCTGGCCGGCCTTGCGCAGGGTGACACCGAGGTTGGCTGCGCAGGCGATGGCGTCCGGATGGCTGGGGTTGTAGCGGTTGCACAGGCCCGCGTGGGCGGCCCGCTCCAGCTCCTCGGCCCGGACGAGGTCCCCGGCGTCGCCGTACGCGTTGGCGAGGTTGATCATCGCGTTCAGGGTGAACGGGTGGTCCGGTCCGAGCACCCGCCGCAGCCCGCCGACGGTGTGCCGGCCGCGCCGGACGGCCTCCTCCACCTCGCCGCTGCCGCGCAGGTAGATCCCGAGGTTGTTCTCGCAGGCGAGGGTGAACGGGTGTTCGTCGCCGAACAGGCGCCGGTGCCCGTCGTAGACGGTGGTGGCCAGGTCCCGGGCGGCCTCCTTGTCGCCCGAGGCGCTGTGGTCGGCGGCCAGGTTGAGCGCGCAGGCCAGGGTGTCGGCCGCCTCGGCGCCGTACCGGTCGAGGTAGCGCTCGTAGGTCTGCATGGTGAGCTGGCGGGCCTCGCGCAGCTGGCCCTCGCGGCGCAGCGAGACGGCCAGTGACTTGGCGTTGCGCAGGTTCTCGGGCAGATCGGGCTGGAGGACGTCCGCGAGCTCCTCGGTGACCTCCCGCAGCAGCTCGATGGAGCCCTTGTAGTCGCCGGCCTCGCGCAGGTCGCGGGCCAGGTTGGACTTGCTGGTCAGGGTGTACGGGTGGCGCGGGCCGAGCACCGCGAGCCGGCGGTCGAAGGTCTCCTGGTCGAGGTCGCGGGCGGCCTCGCTGTCGCCGACCAGCCGGTAGTCGATGGCGAGGTTGTTGGCGATGGAGAGCGTGCGGGCGTTCTCGTCCCCGAACAACTCCCTGAACTGGCCGTAGGTTTCGAGATCCAGGTCCAGCGCGTCCTGGAACCGTCCGAGCGCCCGCAGGTCGGCGCCGAGCGATCCGGCCGTCATCAGGGTGTACGGGTTGTGCTCGCCCAGCAGCTCCTTCTGGCCGGCCAGCGTGGTCTCGTCCAGGGCCAGTGCGTCCGCGTAGTTGCCCTGCGAGCGCAGCACGTTGCCGAGCTGGAAGTTCAGGCTGAGGATCTGCCGCCGCAGTTGGCGGCGCTCCACCTCCTCCTGCTCGCCGCCCAGCCGGTCGACCCAGGTCTCGTCCAGCTGTTCGGCCAGCCTCCTGGCCCGGTCCAGGTCGACCCGCTTCCAGAGGTAGCGGACCCGGTCGATCAGCAGTTCGCGGGTCTCCCGCTCGTCGCAGTCCTGGGCGCGGGACGGGCTCAGGTGCGGCCAGATCTTCTCGAAGCGCGGCCAGTTGGCCGGGTTGTCGGTGTCGCCGAGGGCCGGGCGGGCGCCGACCAGGATGCGGTGCACCTCGTGCATCGCGGCGATCTGCTCCTCCTCGGTCATCTCGGACCGCACCACCGCCTGCACCAGCCGGTGCACCTGGAAGCTGTTGCTGCCCGCGTCCACCTTGGCCAGCGCGTACCGGCCGACGGCCTGGATCACCTTGCCCAGCATGAAGGTGTCGCTGAGCTCCTCGTCGTAGCGGACGAGCGAGCGGATCATCTGGTCGCTGTAGAACAGGTCCATCGAGATCGGCTCCGGCGCGAAGAACGCGCAGAGCTGCAACAGCCGTACGGCCGCCGGGGACTGCTCGCGCAGCCGGGCGATGGAGACGTTCCAGGTCGCACCGACCTGGGTCGGGTAGTCGGCCGGGCGGCCGACCGCGAGCGCCTTGGTGGCCTCCGCGTGCAGCTGGGCGACGTAGGTGTCGACGGGTGTCCGGGTGGTGTCCAGCCAGGCTGCGGCGACCTCGACGGCGAGCGGCAGGTCGCCGACGGCGTCCGCCACCCGGTCGGCGTCGTGCCGGGACAGCCCGCGGGTGCGCCGGGTGAGGTGCTCGATGCTCTCCCCGCGGGTGAACACGTCCACCCCGAGCACACCGGCCTGGCCGGACCAGGCCTGGTTGCGCGAGGTGACCAGGACGTGGCCGGAGCCGCCGGGGAAGTACCGGCGGATCTCGCCGGGCTCGTCCGCGTTGTCGAAGATCAGCAGCCACCGGGAGGTCGGCACGCCCCGGCGCAGCGCCTCGCGCGCGGCCTCGGCGGCCTCGTTGACGCTGTCGCCGCCGCGCAGCCCCAGCCGTCCGGCCAGGTCGGCCAGCACGGGGGCGATCAGCTCGGTCTGCTCGGCGTCGATCCACCAGACCAGGTCGTAGTGGGACATGTAGCGGTGCGCGTACTCCAGGGCGAGCTGGGTCTTGCCGACGCCGCCGAGGCCGTACAGCGTCTGCGGGGTGGGCAGCACCACCGTCGGCCCGCCGACCAGCTGGTCGCGCAGGTCGTCGAGCACCTTGGCCCGGCCGGTGAAGGAGGGGTTGCGCTGCGGGACGGACCAGTACGAGGGCTTGGTGCCGGGGAAGCGGGGGATCTCCGCGTTCGCCTCGTCCAGCACCGCGTCGGCGCGGCCGAGCGCGCGCAGCAGGGTGAGCGCCGCCTGGGTCTCGTCGCGGCCGACCAGGTCGACGGGGTTGCGGCTGTTGAAGGGGGCGCTGAGGCGGACGTCGCTGACCCGGACGGGCACCAGCTGGCGCCTGGTCCCCGCCGGGTCGAAGCCGGCCATCGAGTCCCAGAGCGCCCGGGCCTGCGGTGAGCGCAGGTACGCCGCCGAGAACACCGCGACCGTCCGGTAGGCGGCGTCGATGCCCCGTTCGGTCTCCGAGCGCGAGTCCGAACCGGCCTCCAGGTCCCGTGGCACCACCCGGAATCCGGCGCTCTCCAGGACACCGGCTATCCAGTCGGCCCACATCCGGTCCTCGGGCACGTAGCTCAGATAGAGGTCGGCCGGGACGGTGGGCCGGCGCCGGGTGTAGGCGTCCACCCAGTGCTGCCGGATCTCCTCGTCGACCGGCGGCAGCCCGGTGACCCGGCCCCTGGTCAGCACCGAGGTCAGCCGCTCGCAGGCGGCGAGCATCGAGGTCGGCGAGCCGACCTGGTCCCCGAAGGTGGCCAGGATCTCCTCGTACGCGTAGAACGGCCGGTACGGGATCTCCACCGACCCCCAGTAGTGCGCGAGTTCCTCCTCGGCCAGCCCCTCCGGCAGGCCGCCGAAGCGCACCCGGGCCAGCGCCCGGCCGGCGTCGGCCTTCTCCTTCTCGCCCTCGTCGATCCGCATCGGCACCGGCAGGATCCTGATCCCCCGGTCGCGGTACCGGTCGTTGATGTGCTGGGCTATCTTCGAGGCGCCCTCGATGCTCTGGTCGCTCAGGGTGAAGCAGACCACCAGGTCGTCCGGCATCTGCACGGTGCAGATCTCGGCGATGTCGGAGAGCCCGGTGCGGCTGTCGATCAGCACGTAGTCGTAGCGCCGGCTCATGTCGCGCTTCAGCGCGTCGAAGAACTGGCCGCCGTCGAAGCGGTCGTAGAAGAGGTCCCAGTCGAGCCGGCCGACCGTCTCGGAGTAGTCCCGGTTCGGCTGCCCGGCCGAGAGGAAGTCGAGGCTGCCGCCGGCCGGGAAGAGCTGCCAGGAGAGCGAGAGCGCGTGCGGGTGCACCCGGGCGAAGTCCTCGTGCCAGCCGGGGACGTGCTCGACCTCGCGCAGCGCCTCCTCCCGGTACTCGGTGATCAGGTCCATCATCCCGGTGGTGCCGGCCAGCGCGGCCTGGTCGAGGAAGGGGCGGAAGAACTTGGCCAGCCCCGGCGCCTCCAGGTCCCAGTCGACGGTGAGCACCCGGAAGCCGTTCGCGGCCAGGATCCAGGCCGTGTTGGCCAGGGCCATGGTGCGGCCGGTGCCGCCCTTGTACGAGTAGAAGGTGACGACCCGGCCCTGCCGGTCCTCGCCGGCCCGTGGCCGGTCCTCCGTCCCGGCCGCCTGCTGGGCGGTGAGCCGGAGGTTCCTGGTCGGGTTCTCGGTCATGGTGTTCCTCCCCCGAAGGCGGTCCCCGGGGGAGGCCCGCCTTCCTCGTCACTGCCCGGCTCGCCACGGCCGCTGTCGGCTCGGGGCTCGGGGTCGAAGGCCTCCCGCAGGCTGGGCCGGGACGGGCCCGGGCTGCCGTGAGCGGTCCTGGACCTGTCCTCGAACGCGTACTTGGCCCGCATGGCCGCCCTCGGCAGGGCATCCTCGAAGTCCTCCACCGTGGACAGTCCCTCGGAGTCCCCCTGGAAGCTCGGTTTGGCCTCGCGGCGTTTGAACCTCATGGTCTGGGCGCTGAGTTCGCCGAGCTGGAGGTCGTGGGCGACGCAGTCCGCATCACCGGTGTTCCACGGCTCCAGGACGCTCACCCACGGTGGATTCCTCCGGTCGAACTTCCTGACGACCTCCCGGCGCTGCTCGTCCCGCAAGGCCCAGCGGTCGAGCAACAGCAGCCCGGGCGCGGTCGGTTCGGCACTGGAGAGGATCTCCTCGGCCTCCTGGTCGAACTCGTGCACGCTCGGATGGAAGCCCAACTGCCGGGCCAGCCGCACCGCGTGCTCCGCCAGCGGGCGTGAGGACTCCGGCTGGTACGGCTGCCAGTCCACCCGGCGCGGCCCGTAGTAGTCGGAGTTCCGGCCCGGCGGCAGCTCGTTCTGCCCGTAGGAGAACACCGATATCCGCAGCTGATTGGTCGGCGCCGGCGCCTTGAACGCGCTCGGCTGCGACTGGAAGTCCAGCGGCCGCCCGACCGGGATCACCGTCTCGGCCGCCACGTCCACGATCCGCTTGGCCAGCCGGTGCACGGCCAGCTCGTACTCGGAGCGGAAGTAGCTCAGCTTCATCAGCGCATAGAGGCCCTCCGCGGCGTAGTCCGGGCCGAAACTGCTGTGGTTGAACTGGAGTTTGCCGGCCGCCTCGGGCAGTTGGTACTGCCCCATGGCGACCCACAGCACCGGCACGATGCCACTGGTCCGCTCGGAGGTCTGCTTCTGCGGGTAGACCGGGCGCTGCGTGAAGGAGTGCCACTCCTGGCCGCAGGCAACGCTGTTGAAGTACCTGGGCGAGTAGAGCGGCACGAAGACCCGGCAGACCGCCAGCTCGCGGGCGAGCCGCTCGGCCCACAACTGGCCCTGGTGCATGCTCTGGTCCATGAAGCCGACCGGGGCGCCGTCGGGCAGGTCGGTGATCTGGAGCACCGCGTCGGTGAGGTCCTCGTACAGCTTGCTCACCCAGTGGTTCGGGTCACCCGCGCCCCGGGTGCCCGCACGGGGGGTGTGGGCATAGCTGAGGAAGAAGTACGGCCGGGCCGTTTCCTCGTCCCACCCGCCAGGGTCGTACACACGTGCCTCCCCCGGGCCCGTCCGACGTGTTGGTCCCACCGCACTTCCCGGGACTCCGTCCTCCCGCGCGTCTCCCGTCAACAACGCCCCACATCCGTAGTCCTGTTGGCAGACAGAGCTCGTTCCCCCACAAAGCGCCCCTCAGTGTAGGAAGGTCGGCTTCCCGAATGGAATAGGGCAGCACTCGCGGATCGCCGGTGGCCGGTTCAGCGCGGCTGTCCCAGCAGCCACTCGGTCGCCAGGTCCACTCCCTCCCGAACGGGCAGCAGGAAGCACTCCGCGTTGCCGAGACGTCCGGTGACCAGCCCGCCGAGCCGCTCCCTGAGCGCCTCGCCCATCGGCACGAAATGCCTGATCTCCAGCCGCGCCGCCTCGAAGTGCACCCACTGCCGCAGCCCCCGCTCGTCCCTGACCACACAGCCGTAACGCATGGCGGGCACGTCCGGCTGCCGGTACTCGGCGAGGTGGAAGGCCGTGCAGCACCAGATCGGGACTCCGACCAGCAGCGCCCTGGCGCCCGCCTGGTAGAGCCGGCGGGTCGGCGAGCCCTCGCCGAGGTGGCAGGTCAGCCGGTGTCCGGCCATCAGCTCCTCCGCGCGAGGGCCCAGCGCCGTGAAGGAGGTCTGCGGATGGGCACTGCGAACGGCGCCGCGGGTGGTGCGGACCTCCTCGGAGATCCGCCCCATCTCGGTGGAGGCCGGGGTCCGGGCCAGGTCGAAGGGCGGCATGGTGGCCCGGTGCGCGCGCAGCTTCTCCGGGGTGAGCCCGTCGGTGAGCATCGCCGCCAGCGGGGAGGTGTCGGAGTTCTCCGGGGTGGCGGTGTACACCACCAGCGTCCCGTCCGGGCCGAGCACCTCGCGGAGCGCAGCGACTATCGCCGCCGACCCTCCCTCCACCGCGCCGATCGCCTTGGTGGACGACTGGACCAGCAGGATCTCCCCCTCCCGGACGCCGAGTTCACGTAGGTGGGCGGTCAGGTCCGCTACCGAGTACACACGGCCTCCCTCGACCGGTCGGGACATCGCGAAGACAGCGTCTCAGGGCCCCACGGGTGCGGCCGCGACCCAGCGCGCCAGTCTCTCGGCCGCCGCCGCGCGGGCCTGCGCCTCGGCCCGGGCCCCCACCGGGACCTCCAGCCAGGGCGCCGTGGCGGCCCGCATGCCGTCGGTGAAGCGCTGCCCGAGCGGGGTCAGCGCGCCCGAGCCGGCCAGCGTCTCCACCGCCTCGGCGGTGTGCGAGCGCCAGGTGGCCAGCTGGAGCCGGGCGGTCTCGGCCGCCTCGCCGCCGAGGCCGTCGTAGGCCCGCACCCGGGTGCCCCAGAACTCGGTGACCGCCAGGTGTGCGTAGGTGCCCTGCAGCAGCGCCTCCAGCGGGCGCGGATCCGGTCTCCAGGGCGCGTAGTAGCGGCGGTCGTCGCTCTGGTCGTACAGGTCGTGGAAGTCCAGCACCGCGCCCAGCTTGACGTGCTGGAACTCGTGCACGAGCAGCAGCGCGAGGATCGGCGCCGTCCTCGGCCGGGCCACCCCGACCGCGCCGAAGGCCTGCCGGGCCGCGGCGCTGACGTCCCGGCCGTCCGGGCCCGGCCGCAGCGGTGTGATGGTGGAGAGGCCGGCCCGCAGGCCCTGCGCGTATTCGGGCAGGTCGCGCCGGATCAGCTCCCAGGCCTCCTGCAACGCACCGGCCCAGCGCAATAGTTCGGCCTCCGGCAGGCGGTCCTCGGCCGGCCACTGGTGGCTGTCGCGCTGCGGGTCGGTGTCCTCCAGGGCGACCGTCCAGGCCCCGGCCAGGGCCGCCCGCCGGACGGGCTGCCAGGGCCCGCCCTCCCGGGAGTCCGCGCCGATCCGGATCTCCCCCACGGTGAAGCCGCCGGCGTCGCCCGTGAGCCGCACCTCGCCGGCCCCGCCGACCAGCACCCGGCCCACCGTCGGCAGCAGTACCGCGCCGTCCCGCACCGGGACGGTGAGCGCGAACTCGCGGCGGGCGCGGATCGCGGCGGCCGCCGCGAGTTCGCGGAGCGTCCCGAGGTCCGCCCCGGGCCCACCCTGGAGGCAGCGCACCGCCCAGGCCCGGACGTACGGGTGTCCGAGCACCGCGTCCAGCGTCTGCGGGGCGTGCTGGTCGAGCGAGGTCAGCAGCTCCCAGGACTCCGAATCGGCGCCGCTGCCCACGGCTGCCAGCAGCCGCCTGGTGAGGCCGAGTTGGGCGGCCGCCAGCGCGTGCACCGTTTCCGCGCTGCCGTAGCCGCGCGCGAGTTCGTCGAGCTGGGCCTCGGTGAGCCCGCCGGCGGGCACCGGCTCGGCCCGGTCCGGCTGTGCCGGGACGACGACGGGCGCCGCCGTCCGGTCCCGGACGGTGGTGATGAAGCGCAGCAGGTCCCCGCAGAAGACCGAGGGATTGGCGAAGCCGTCACCGGTGCGGTAGCGGTGCGCGTACAGGCCGCCGCCGCAGGAGCGCACCACCGGACAGGACCGGCACTCGGCGCTCAGCCCGGCCAGGCCGGACTGGCGCTCCAGCATGCCCGGGTGCGCGGCCACCTCGTCGAGCGAGTGCGCGAAGACGTCGAAGCCGGTCGCCGGTGCGCCGTCGTACGCGGTCTTGAGGCTGTCGGCCTGCTCGAAGCTGCCGTCCGTCTCGATGACGACCAGGTCGGCCGGGTCCAGGCCGAGCGACTCGGTGAGGCTGGACTGGCCGCGCAGGGTCCGGTGGACCGAGTCGAACATCCGGACGGGAACGGGACGGCCGGCGGCCGTCCAGCGCTCGTAGACCGTCCGCAGCCAGTCGGCGTACGGCGTGCCGCCCATCCCGGCCGGGCGTTTCGGCGGCTCGTCCCAGGTGGCGTGCGGGAGCAGGAAGTCGATCCGTGGCGGGTCCAGCTCCACCAGTGCGTCGTAGACCGCCACGGGGTCGTTCTCGACGTCGACGGTGCAGAGCAGACCGGCGTACAGATGGCGGAACTCGGGCCTTCGGAGCCGCTCGACGGCCGCCAGCACCTTGGCATGGCTGCTGCGTCCGTCGGCGTAGCGCCGGTGCCGGTCGTTGGAGGCCCGGTCACCGTCGATCGACAGCCCGACCTTGATGTCCAGCTCGTCGAAGAGTTCGCAGAACTCCTGGTCCAGCAGCACACCGTTGGTGTGGATCCGCAGATCGAGGGCACACCCGTCGGGCAGTGCCCGGCGGAGTTCCTCGGCGGCCCGGCGCAGCAGCGCCGGGCCGGCGAGCAGCGGCTCCCCGCCGTGCAGCACGACATGGACGGTACGGAGCCGATGAGCGCTCGCGTGTTCGGCGATCCGCTCGGCAGTTCTCTTCAGCACGTCGTCGCTGACGGCCCTGGGCCGCCCGCGCCAGCTGGTGTCCGCGTGCTCGTAGACATAGCAGTGGTCGCAGGCGAGGTCGCAGCGGGCGTGCATCTTCAGGACGAACTGCGTGAAGGGCACCGGGTGATGCGTCATATTGGTCAACCGTCGTCAAGGACGTGCCGAGGGCAAGCCGGGGGACTCGCTGGCGTCCTGATCCGTCAGATCGAGGACTGGAAAGCCGCTACGGCGACCCTGCCGAGCGCCGCGTCGGGCAGCGCCCGGTGCAGCAGGGTGGCGAGTTCGTCGGTTCCCAGAGCAGCGAGATCGGCGAGCGAAACCCGGTCCACTGGGAACTGACTGTCCGTCAGTTGCGGCGCGGGAGGGGCGGCGAGTGCAGTGGTCATGACGATGTCTCTCTTCTGCTGTCGGCGACGGAGACCACGATGAAGGCAAAGGCTGAACTGCCGCATGCGTCTCGACGCCGCTCCGTGTGAGGCCACCGACCGCGGCAGGCGCCTGCGACACGACACCGGAGCCAGAATACTCGTCCCGGTCGCTCCGCACGGGAAGTTCGCCCACCGGCCGACATGAAGAAATCAGCCTCCTAGCAGCCCTCCGGCTTCTCCGTAGTGCAGCGACAGGGATCACGGCCCCTGCGGACAACCACCCGAATGGCCGGGTGCGCGAGCGCCCGACCGGCCCAGCCGCGCCCCGTCAGACCGCGGAATTGAAGGTCGCGACGGTGTCCCGGGCGGACCCGGGCTCGGGCACCGCCCGATGGAGTCCCGCCACGAGTCCGTCAGCTCCCAGGACCGCGAGCTTCACGAGCGAAACCCGATCGGGTGACGACTGACCTTCCGTCAACTGCCGCTCGGAGTCGGCAGTGTGTTCGATGGGCGCCATGATGTCCTCCACTCCACGCTTGGGATCATGACCGTGCTCGGGGTCATGGCCGGTCGAACTGCTCGATCGCCGCCCGAACCCACTCGGTGTCCGGGTGGCCGGGCCCCAGGATGCCGTCCAGTTCGGGCAGCAGGTCGCGGAGCAGGCCCTCCCCGGCCGCCGGATCGCCGGCCCGGGCGGTCCAGTACGCGTACTCGGCCCGGATGCCGAGCGAGACGGGGTCCTCCGGTGTCAGCGCCCGGCCCGCATCCGCGAGCAGGTCGGCCAGCAGGTCGACCGCTCCGGCGACATCGCCGACCTCGCCCGTCCAGTGGGCGATCCGGCGGCGGAAGGCGTACGGGGTCGAGTGCTGCGGCCCGAGCAGCTCGGTGATCCGCGGCAGGACGGGCGGGATCAGCCGGAGTGCGGCAGCCGGGTCCCCGAGGGCGGCCGTCCAGTGGCCGACCTCCGCCTCGACCACCAGGGCGAGCAGGTCATCGGGGCCGAGCACCCGCCGGATGTCCGGGCGCAGGGCCTGCCAGAGCTCCAGGGACTCGGCCTCCTGCCCCGACCTGCCGGTCCAGGAGGCGATGTTGACCCTGGTCCGGAGCGTCTCCGGGTCCTCGTCGCCGAGCACCCGCAGCTGGACGGGGAGCAGTTCGCGGTAGAGCTCCAGCACAGCCGCGGGAGGGCTGCTCCCCATGCCGGTCCAGAAGCAGATCTGATGCCTGGTCCGCAGGCAGTCCGGATGGTCGGGCCCCAGCAACCGCTCCTGCTCGGGCAGCAGTTCGCGGTACGCGAGGACGGCTGCGGCCGGGTCGCCCGAGCCGCCCGTCCAGTACCCGATCGCGGCCCGCAGCGCGAGCAGGCGGCCGTGCTCCTCCCCCAGCCGCTCGGTGAGATCGGCACGCAGCTCCCGGCAGAGCCGCAGCGCGGTCTGCGGGGCCCCGGCGTGCCCGATCCACTCCGCCAGGTCGAAGCGTCCGCCCAGCACCGCCGGGTCGCCGGGGCCCAGGTCGGTCAGCAACTGCTCCAGGACCAGCTCGCCGCGCTCGACGGCGGCCCGCCAGGACATCCGCCCGACGAGCCCGGACAGCTCCTCGTCCCGCCCGGCCAGCGCCCCGAAGGGGATGTCCGCGATCAGCTGTCCGGTGTCCGCCGGGCCGCCCGGGAGGCGGCCGGCCGGGCCGAAGTGCCGGAGCAGCGGTGCGGCCGCGAAGGCCGCCGCCCCCGGCGGCAGGGCGGCCCGGCCGCCGGTGTCCGCGCGCAGCGCCGGCAGGTACTGCCCGGTCCCGGTGGCGGTCGCCAGCAGGCCGGTGACGAGCGAGGCGGTGGCGAGCACCTCGCGGGCCGGCAGCGAGTCGAGCAGCAGTTCGCGCAGCCCCGGCCGGAAGTCGTACCGGACGGGGTGCGCGGCGGCGCCCGGCACCGGCTCCGGCGCGCGGCGCAGCAGTCCGCCCAGCAGGACTTCGGCCAGGTTCGCCGGGTTGCCGCGCCCGCCCAGGACGGCCCGTTGGACCAGCCGCATCACCGGCAGCGTCAGGGGCCGTACCGCGGCCAGGTGGCCGGCCAGCCGGTACGCCTCGGGCGAGGCCGCGGAGCGGAACAGCGTCAGCCGGGAGCGCATGTCCGCCGGGGCGCCGGCGCGGGCCGGGCCGGGCGCCGTGACCGGTGTGCCCGGCGTGCCCACGACCTGGACGACCGGCATGGTCGCCGCACTGCCCCGGGCCACCAGTGCGGCCCAGGACGAGACCGCCGCGGGGCTGAACTCCAGGACCGGTACCGGCAGCCCGTCGAACGGCGCGAGTTCGGGCGGCAGCAGCGGATGGGTCACCCGGTAGGCGCCGTTGGCGGCGCCCGCGCGGCCCGCGCGCAGCAGCATGGTCTCGGCCCGCAGGCCGGTGCCGGGCCACATCCGCTGGGGCAGCGGTTGCAGCACGGCGGTGGCGCGGTGCCGGGCCCAGCCCGCCAGCAGCGGGTCCATCAGCCCGTCCCGCCAGCCGGCACCCACCGCGTCCGACAGCACCAGGACGACGCCGCGCCCGTCGGCCGGGCCGACTGACCCGGGCGGCAGCGCAGACCGCCCCGGCGCGAACGGGCGGGCGAGCAGCCTGGGCCCGTCCGGGTGGCGGGTGTCCAGGCCGAGGCTGCGCACCCTGCGGAAGACTCCGGCCCGGAACAGCAGGGCCTCCAGTTCGACCGCCAGCTCGCGCCAGATCTGCATGGACAGGCCGTCGTCGACCACCAGGGTGACGTCCAGCCAGGCTTCCCGGCGCGGGCGCAGCACCAGATCGAAGACCCCGGTCTCGGCCACCAGGTCGGCGGTGGCGCTCTCGTCCACCTCGTCCCCGCGCGGTACGGGCCGGGGGCGGCGGAGCGGACGCAGCGCCCGGCCGAGCGCGCGCGGTGCCGGGATCGCCCGCTCCGCCCGCACCAGGACGGGCAGCGCGGCCGTGCCCGGCACGGCGGTGCCGGCGGCCGCGTACAGGTCGGTGCCCTGCGGGGCGGGCCGGGGCGCGCCGTACGAGGGGTCGCCCGGGGGCGGCGGCAGCGGGCCGGGGACGGGCGGCGGCCCGGGGGCCTCGGCCGTCGGTCGCGGGGCCCCCGAGAGCCCGCGCGGGGGGACCCGGGCGGCCAGCCAGAGCACCTCGGCGAGCTGCTCCGGGGCGAGGGCGATCCCGGCCCCGGCGAGCACCTGGTGCAGGCGGGCGACCGGGGACTGCTCGGTCACGCCTGCGGTCCGGTGTCGTCGAGGGTGCGCAGCACGGCGGCGACCAGGCCCTCGTGGTCCAGTTCGACGCCGTTGATCCGCAGGTGCACGGCGTTCAGCAGCTGGTCGGTGGCCAGTACGGCGCCGCCGGAGTCCCGGCGGTCCAGGAAGGCCGCGATCAGCTCCTCGGCGGCGGCCAGCCCGGGCTCCCCCAGATGCGCCCGGACGATCTCCTCCAGCTGCTCCTGGGTCGGCTGCTTCAGGTCCAGCCGGACGCAGCGGCGCAGGAAGGCCGGCGGGAAGTCGCGTTCGCCGTTGCTGGTCAGCACGATGACCGGGAACTCCCGGCAGCCGACCCGGCCGTGCCGCACGGTGTGCCGCTCCCGGGCGCCCGCCACCAGGACCGGGACCTCGGCGTGCCGCTCCCCCAGCCGGGCGAGCTCCGGGATCTCGAACTCGCCCTCCTCGAAGACCACCAGGAGGTCGTTGGGCAGGTCCGCGTCCCCCTTGTCCAGCTCGTCCACCAGCAGCACGCGCGGCTTCCCCGGCTCGCCGGTCGCCAGGGCGGTGCCGAGCGGGCCGAGGCGGAGGTAGCTGCCGATGTCCGACTCGTCGTCACCGGCCCGGCCGGTCCGTCCGGCGTCGCGCAGGCGGCCGACCGCGTCGTAGCGGTAGAGGCCGTCGGCGAGGGCCGTCCGGCTGTTGACGGGCCAGCGGAGCACCTCGCCGAGCCCCAGCTCGTACGCGACGGAGGCCGCCAGCGAGGACTTCCCGGTGCCCGGTGGTCCGGTGACCAGGAGCGGCCGGCGCAGGTGCAGCGCGGCGTTGACGATGTCCGCCTCGGCCTCGCTGAGGTGGTAGTTGAGGGCGTGCCGCTGGACGTCGTCGGCCGGGAAGCGGCGCCAGGGCGGGGCGGGCGGCATGGCCCGGGGGCGCGGCACCCGGTCGGCGCGGTAGAGCCGCCACTCACCTGAACCGGTGGTCATCTGCGGGATCCTCCTGTTGGGTCGGTCGGGCTGCCGGGCCGGTCGGATGTGCCGGGCCGGCCGGGGTTCAGAGCGGGTCGCTGAGCGGAAGGGCCTCCGGTATCCGTTCCGGGCCGTCCCAGACGAGTGCCAGATGCCTGCCGACGCCGTCCTCCTCGGCTCTTATCCGCGCCTCGTAGACCGCCCGCGGCAGGCCCGCCGCGGTCACCCCGGAGGTCAGCTCGCGCAGCAGCGCGCCCGCGCCCGGGCCGACGGCGGACCGTGGCCAGACCACCCCCGGCACGCCCACGGCGATCGCGATCGCGCGCAGCACCCCGGTCTCCGACGGCGGGCCGCAGAGCGCCACCCCGCAGACCGGCGCGGCCCGGCCGCGCTCCTGCACGGCCGGATCGCGGCGCTCCTGGGGCAGGACGACGGCGGTGTGGCGGGCCTGCCAGCGGTACCTGAGTTCGGGCCAGTACTCCGGCCGCCGCAGCTCGGGGCAGCGCAGGACCGTCAGGAAGTCCTGGCCCAGCACACTCGGGAAGAGCTCGTCGGGCCGGTAGACCCACTGATCCACGTCGAGGTCCAGCTCGTCCTTCTGGACGAAGCACTCCACCCTCGGCACCGTGCCGGGCTCGCTCTCCCTGCCGACCTGCGCCAGCACTTCGGCGAGCACGTCCAGCAGCGCCGCCCGGCCGCCCGGCGCGTCGCGGCAGATCCGGTGGCGCACGGCGCCGTCCGGGGCGAGGGAGCGCAGCGCGAAGCCGAAGGTGTCGGTGCTGCCCGAACGCCACAACTGGATCTGCACCACGGGTGGTTCGGCCTCGTCCAGCGCCCTGCGCGCGCGGGCCGCCTCCCCGGCCTGGGTACGGTGCTCGGCCAGCCCGGCGGTCAGCTCCAGCCGCTCGGCCACCGCGTCGTTCCACTCCCGCAGACCGGCCGGGTCGGGGGCCTCCTGAGCGGCGAACTCGACCACCCGCAGCAGGCTCGGGACCTTGCCGAAGCGCGGCCGGTAGCCCTCCAGGATCCGTACCGCCGCCGGCCAGCCGACGTCCTCCAGCCCGGGGCCCAGCGGGAGCGCGCGGGCGGCGACCTCCCGGGGCCTCGGGAGCACACCCGTGAGCAGGTGCAGCAGCTCACCGTGCTCGGCGGCGGTCAGCAGCTGCTCGGGCGCGGCGTACACGGCCTGCACCTGGAGGGCGTGCCGCTCCTCCCGCGAGGGCGCGCGGGCGGCGAGCGCCGCCATCAGGGTGGCGACGCCGTGCGGCTCCGCCAGCGCGGTGAGCAGGAACCATTCCGGGGCGGGCGGTTCACCGGGCGCGGGCGGGGGCACGCCCAGCGCCGCGGCCAGCTCCCGGGCGCAGTCGGCCCGGTCGGCCGGCCCTGGCAGGGTGCGGCGGACGGGGTCGATGAGCTGCCGCCAGACGGCGACGTGGCCGGGGTCGGCGAGCCCGGGGCCCGCCGCGTCGAGGTCCGGCGCGGTGAACGACGGGCGGAGCCGCGGGAAGTGAGCGGTGACGACCCGGGTGGGGATGGCGAAGGCGCGCTGCCGCCGCCGGCTCACCACCAGCCCGACCACCCGCTGCTGCTCGCGGTCCCAGAGCGGCGTGCCGCTGTACCCCTCCACCAGGGGCTGTGCGGAGCCGGGGGTGTCCAGGACCAGCCAGCGGTCGGTCTCGGCCTGGACGACCACGGCGGCCACCGTGCTGGCGTTGCCGCTGCCGTACCAGGCGAAGGCCGACGGCCCGGGACGGTAGTGGCCGAGCGGCGCACCGGCCCGGCCCGGCGGCAGGGCGTCGAGCAGGCGGAGCAGCGCGAGATCGCCGGACCACTCGTGGTCGCCGTCCTGGGCGGGCTCCGGGGGCTCCGGCCGGTCCCGTGCGGTGGCCCCGTCCTCGCGGCAGCCCGGCAGCCACTCCTCGACCGCCACCCGGAACCGGCCGGCCGCCGGGCCGCCCGGCAGCGCCACCAGCAGGCCGTCCACCGCCCCGTCGCGGGCCGGCGGCGGCTGCTGGGCGAAGCGCGGCCGGCCCAGCGCCAGGTTGACCACGTGCGCGCAGGTCAGCACCAGGCCACCGTCGACGAGCAGCCCGCCACCGTACGCACGGGTTTCGCCGGACCGGTAGAGGGCAACGTGCGCGGCCTTGACCAGCGCGTCCGGATCACTTCTCACCGTCGGTAAACGCACCACTGCTCCCCCCGTCACAGTGATCGTCAAACCACCGCCGGGTCCGTCGCCCCATCGGGTGACGGCGGCGTGCGCGGCGCGGGCCGCACGCCGGTGTGCCAGGTCGCGCGGACGGTGAGGGCGGCCTCGCCGCCGCCGGAGACGATGCCGAGCCGGAGGTCGTGGGAGAGCTTCACGCCGAACTCCACCGAGACCTCCTCCGGCGGGTGGACGGCGGAGCCGACGGCGCCGTGCACCAGGTCGAGCACCGCCCCGAGCGGGCGGAGCGCCTCCTGGAGCGCCGCTCCGGTGCTCCGCAGCGCGTCCCGCCCCCGGCCGACGGCCACCGTGTCCCCGGCCCCGTCGGGGAGGTCCGCCCCGCCGGGAAGGTCGGCCCCGCCGGGGAGATCGGGCGGATCCGGGAGGTCCGCCCCCTCGGGGGGCTCCGCCCCGTCCGGCCGCAGGTCGGAGAGCTCCAGCAGCACCGAGCTACCGTCCCCCAGCGTCACTTCGGTGTACCGCGTCATGCCGACACTCTGCCACGCGGCAACCGCACCCGAAACGGGAAATCAGCACAACGTCACTCGGCACAAACGGAGTTGATCATTCCTCAGGGGCAGAGCCGCTCCACCCGCCAGCCGCCGCCCTCGGTCACGTACCGCAGCCGGTCGTGCAGCCGGTTCGCCCGGCCCTGCCAGAACTCCACCGTCTCCGGCACCACCCGGTACCCGCCCCAGAACGGCGGCACCGGGACCCCTTCCCCCTCCGGGTAGCGGCGGGCCAGGTCGGCGTAGCGCTGCTCCAGCACCTCGCGGTCGCTCACCGGGCTGGACTGCTCGCTCGCCCAGGCGCCCAGCTGCGAGCCGTGCGGCCTGGTCCGGAAGTACGCCGCCGTCTCGTCCCGGCCGACCTTCTCGACCCGGCCGGTGACCTGCACCTGGCGGCCGAGCGCGATCCACGGGAAGAGCAGCGCGGCCTGCGGATTGACGGACAGTTCGGCACCCTTGCGGGAACCGTAGTTGGTGAAGAAGACGAAACCGCGCCGGTCGTAGCCCTTGAGCAGCACCGTGCGCGAGCTGGGCCGGCCGTCGGCGTCGGCGGTGGAGAGCACCATCGCGTTCGGCTCGACCACGCCGGCCTGCTCGGCCTCGTGGAACCACCGGTCGAACTGGGCGAGCGGCTCGGCCGCGAGCCGGGCCTCGACCAGGCCGTCGTGCTGGTAGTGCCTGCGCATCACGCTCGGGTCCGGGCCGGTCCGCTCCTCGGCGGGCACGGGCCGGTCCTCGGCGGGCACGGGCTGGGGTGTCGGGTGTCGGTCCGCGGTAGGCACGCCAACATCATCCCGTACGACAAGCATCGGGTACCGCTACGTCCGGGCAAACCCGGGTGGGAGATAAGGTGTCTCGCCACCGCTTCACCGCCCGCCGTACGAGAGATTGTCCGGAATCCTCCGGTTCTCTCCGGTTAGTCCGCCACCGTCGTCGGACGCCAGGAGCGGTACGAGCGGGCCTCCGGGACGCATCCGGAGAAACATCACCGTGGTGGTGTATGGCGCAATGCACTCCGTGCCTGCGATTCTGGCACCGAGTGCCAACCACCAACGGTCAATCGCCGGAGCGGCCCCACCATGGCCGCCCGTCGTATCGGATCACTGAAGGAGCCGTCTGATGTCCGATTTCGTACCCGGGCTAGAGGGAGTCGTCGCGTTCGAGAGCGAGATCGCCGAGCCCGATCGTGAAGGCGGCGCCCTCCGCTACCGCGGCGTCGACATCGACGAACTGGTCGGCCACGTCTCGTTCGGGCACGTCTGGGGCCTGCTGGTGGACGGGAAGTTCAACCCGGGCCTGCCCGCCGCCGAGCCGTTCCCGATCCCGGTCCACTCCGGCGACATCCGGGTGGACGTGCAGTCCGCGCTCGCCATGCTCGCGCCGGTCTGGGGCCTGAAGCCGCTGCTCGACACCTCCGCCGAGCAGGCCCGCGACGAGCTCGCCCGGGCCGCCGTCATGGCGCTCTCCTTCGTCGCGCAGTCCGCGCGCGGCCAGGGCCTGCCGATGGTGCCGCAGCGTGAGATCGACAAGGCCGAGACGGTCGTCGAGCGCTTCATGATCCGCTGGCGCGGCGACCCGGACCCGAAGCACATCAAGGCGATCGACGCCTACTGGACGTCGGCGGCCGAGCACGGCATGAACGCCTCCACCTTCACCGCCCGCGTCATCGCCTCCACCGGCGCCGACGTGGCGGCCGCGCTCTCCGGCGCGGTCGGCGCGATGTCGGGCCCGCTGCACGGTGGCGCCCCGTCCCGCGTGCTCGGCATGATCGAGGAGATCGAGCGCACCGGCGACGCCGCCAAGTGGGTGAAGAACGCCCTCGACAAGGGCGAGCGCCTGATGGGCTTCGGCCACCGCGTCTACCGCGCCGAGGACCCGCGCGCCCGCGTGCTGCGCCGCACCGCCAAGGAGCTCGGCGCGCCGCGCTACGAGATCGCCGAGGCGCTGGAGAAGGCCGCGCTGGAGGAGCTGCACAACCGCCGCCCCGACCGCGTGCTGGCGACCAACGTGGAGTTCTGGGCCGCGATCATGCTGGACTTCGCCGAGGTCCCCGCGCACATGTTCACCTCGATGTTCACCTGCGCCCGGACGGCCGGCTGGTCCGCGCACATCCTGGAGCAGAAGCGCACCGGCCGGCTGGTCCGCCCGGCCGCGCGCTACATCGGCCCCGGTCCGCGCAGCCCGCGTGAGATCGAGGGCTACGAGTCGATCGCCCACTGAATCGACTGACCTGCCGTCACTCGTTCGGGCGAGTCCGGGTACTGACCCGGACCCGCCCGGACCTGTGAGATCCGCATCTCAGCGGGCGGACCACCGTATCGGCACCGGTTTACCTCGCAGTAGGCTGCGCGCGTGGCCCAGATCCAGATCCCCGCTGACATCAAGCCCGCAGACGGCCGTTTCGGCTGCGGCCCGTCCAAGGTGCGCCCGGAGGCCCTCAGTGCCCTCGCCGCCACCGGTACCTCGCTGCTGGGTACGTCCCACCGCCAGGCGCCGGTCAAGAACCTGGTCAAGCGCGTCCGTGAGGGCGTGAGCAGCCTCTTCTCGCTCCCCGAGGGGTACGAGGTCGTCCTCGGGAACGGCGGCTCCACCGCGTTCTGGGACATCGCCGCCTTCGGGCTGGTGCGGGAGAAGTCCCAGCACCTGAACTTCGGCGAGTTCTCCTCCAAGTTCGCCTCCTCCGTGCAGGCCGCCCCCTGGCTGGCCGAGCCCACGGTGATCAAGACCGCGCCGGGCACCCACCCGCTGCCGGTCGCCGAGGCGGGCGTGGACGTCTACGCCCTCACCCACAACGAGACCTCGACCGGTGTCGCGATGCCGATCCGCCGCCCCGAGGGCGCGGACGCCGGCTCGCTCGTCCTGGTCGACGCCACCTCGGGCGCCGGCGGCCTGCCGGTCGACATCACCGAGACGGACGTCTACTACTTCGCCCCGCAGAAGTCCTTCGCCTCCGAGGGCGGCCTCTGGCTCGCGTCCTTCTCCCCGGCCGCCCTGGAGCGTGCCGCCGAGATCGCCGCCTCCGGCCGGTACATCCCGCCGTTCTTCGACCTGCCGACGGCCATCGACAACTCGTCGAAGGACCAGACGTACAACACCCCGGCGCTCTCCACCCTCTTCCTGCTCGCCGACCAGCTGGAGTGGCTGAACGGCAACGGCGGTCTCGACTGGGCCGTCGCCCGCACCGCGGACTCCTCCTCGCGCCTGTACGGCTGGGCCGAGAAGTCCTCGTACGCGCAGCCGTTCGTCGCCGACCCGGCCGAGCGCTCGCAGGTCGTCGGCACCATCGACTTCGACGAGTCGATCGACGCCGCCGCGATCGCCAAGGCACTGCGTGCCAACGGCATCGTGGACACCGAGCCCTACCGCAAGCTCGGCCGCAACCAGCTCCGCGTCGCGATGTTCCCGGCCATCGACCCGGCCGACGTCGAGGCCCTCACCGCATGCATCGACCACGTGGTCGCCGCACTCTGACCCCGGCACCACAACCGTACGGGCCGCCGCCCCCACCCGGGGACGGCGGCCCTACGCTTTCTGCACTACCCAGGGGCGCGAGGAACTGCGCGAGGGCGGAAGGCACCCCACCGTCACTCCCGTTTCGCGCAGTTCCCCGCGCCCCGGGGGGTGCCCCGAGCAGTCCGGTGGCCCAGCGGAGCGTGCCCCTACTTGCCGAGCACCGAGCTGATGATCACAACGGCCAGCAGTAGCACCAGAGCGCCGGTGACAATGCGCATGCGAGTCTTGGGGTCCACGTTCACCGAGACTACCCGCTGACCTGTCGCGCCTCGTCATGCCCTCCCACCCTCCCGCCCGCCGGTGCGGCCCACGGCCCCGGATCCGGGCCGGGGTCCGATCACAAGAGGATCTCTTTACCTTCAAGGCCGAAAAGCGGACCAGCCGGGACGATCCCACCCTCACGGCACTCCGGGGATTTTCGTTGCCCCAGCAGGTCGGGGCGCCATCAGGCCCCCAAATCGCCCTGGATATGATGATCGGCCAGGTCAACCAGATCTTCACATTCAGGAGAAACTGTGCGCATCTCTCGCACGCACGGGCTGATCGCGCTGGCCGTCGCCACCGCAGCCGTCCTGCCCGCTGCCCCGCTGGCCGCCGCCGCGCCCGCCGCATCCTCGGTCAGCCGCGCGAGCACCTACTTCTCCGTCTCCAACTACCGGGTGCTGGACACCCGGGTCGGCAACGGGGCCACCGGACCGTCCGGACCGGGCAGCGTGGTGCGGCTCGACATAGCGAAGAAGCTCGGGCTCTCCAACGGCACGATCCCGACCGCCGTGGTCCTCAACCTGACCGTGGTCGACCCGACCGCCGGCACCTTCGTGTCCGCGTACCCGACCGGCGGCGAGCGCCCGACCGTGTCGAACGTCAACGTCGCCCCCGGCCCGGGTGTCACCACCAACCGGGCGACCGTCCAGGTCAGCAAGGACGGCTACGTCGACGTGTACAACCACGCCGGCACCACCGACCTGGTCGCCGACATCCAGGGCTTCTACACCGGCGTCGGCGAGAACGGCACGCTGACCGGCTCGACCTACATCCCGGGCGAGCCCACCCGCCTGCTGGACACCCGCACCGACACCGGCGGCCTGCCCGGCAAGGTCGGCCCCGGCGAGCAGATCGTCGCCGACGTCTCCGGCGCGCTCAACCCGGACACCACCGACACCGACCTGGTGCTGCAGCTCACCGCCACCAACGCCAGCGCGCCGAGCTTCGTCACCGCGTACGCGGCCACCCTGAACTACCTCCCCAACACCTCGGACCTCAACTTCGCGGCCGGCCAGTCGGTCACCAACCTGGCCTTCGTCGATGTCGACAAGAAGGGTCTGGCGCTGTACAACCACAGCGGCAGCACCGACCTGGTGATGGACTACGTCGGCGCCTTCGAGCACCACCGGGACGCCGGCAGCCCCGGCGCGTCGGGGCTCTTCCTGCCCGCCGCACCCACCCGGGTGCTGGACACCCGCTCCGGCAACGGTGCCCCGGCCACACGGGTCGGCGCCGACCAGGCAATCCGGGTCAAGGTCTCCGACCTGCCGGGCGCGCCCGCCCCGGACAAGCTCGGCGCCGTCGTGCTCAACCTGACCGCGACCAACGCGAGCGAGGGCAGCTACGTCACCGCGTACGCCGCCGACGGCTCGCCGCGCCCCGGCACGTCCAACCTCAACTTCACTGCGGGCCGCAACACCGCCGCGATGGCGATCGTCCCGGTGAGCCAGGACGGCTACGTCAACCTCTACAACCACTCCGGCAGCGTCGACCTGATCGCCGACGTCCAGGGCTACTACACCTACTAGGCCTGCCACCTGGCTGGGCCTACTCCTCCCAGCGCGCCAACGGCCACGCCCGCAGCGTGCTGTAGCGGGACGGCCCGAAGCCCTGCTCGCTCCGCATCAGGTGCAGCTCGGACGCCTCCCACTCGCTGCCCCGGAAGCCCTCCAGCCGGGCCGCCAGCCCCTGCAGCTCGCCTGCGGCAGACCGCCGGGCGGCCCGGCGCTGCCCGTGGGCGGACCCGGCCCGGGCCAGCGTCAGGTGGGGGTGGAAACCGTACTGGTCGGTCTCCACCCCCGCCTCGCCCACCGCCGCCCGTACGGCCTCGGCGAGCCGGCGCAGCGCCCAGGTCTCCCCCTCGACCCCGCCCCAGAGCACCCGGTCCCCGAACGTCCCCGCTCCCGCGAGCCGGAGCCGGTGCACCCCGTGCTCCGAGCAGGCCCGCCCGAGCAGTTCCTCCAGCTTCGGCACGTCCAGCACCGGGATCTCGCCGAGGAACGCCAGCGTCAGGTGCCAGCCCTCCACCCCGGACCAGCGCAACCGCTCCGCCTCGGGCAGCGCCCGCAGTGGCGCCACCGCGTCGGCCAGCTCCTGGACCGCCACCACCGGCGGGTTCACCGCCACGAAAAGCCTCATGGGCCCATCTTCCACCCCGCCTCGGCGAGCAGGTAGAAAGGTCTGTATGAAGATCAGAACCGGTGGGCCCGAGGACGCGGCCGACATCCTCCGCCTGCTCGACGAAGCCGTCGCCTGGCTGACCTCCCTGGGGCGTACGGGCCAGTGGGGCGACCAGCCCTGGACGAGCCGCCCCGCCGCCGTGGAGCGCATCCACGCCTACACCCGCGAGTTCCTGGTCCGCGTCGCCGAGGACGAGTCCGGCGCGGTGGTGGGGGCGTGCATGCTGGCCGACGAGGGGTCCGAGCACATCGCACCCGCCGCCGAACCCGAGCTGTACATCCGCCATCTGATCACCGACCGCAGCCGGTCCGGCTCCGGGATCGGCGCGGCGCTGGTCGCCGACGCGGTCGAGGAGACCGTGCGCCGGGGGCTCGGGCTGCTCCGGGTGGACTGCTACGCGGGCGGCGACCAGCGGCTGGTGGGCCAGTACCGCCGGCTCGGGTTCACCCCGACCGACACCTTCGAGGTGCCGCTGTCGGACCGCGACTGGCCCGGCCAGATCCTGGAGATCAGGGTCTGAACCGGGCCGGGCACTCGGTCTGACGAATCGTCAGCAGGCCGTGGCCAGCTGCTGCTTGGCGACCACCCTCGGCACGACGGCGACCACCCGGCCGCCGTGCCCGGGGTGCAGGTCCACCCGCACCCGCAGGTCGGCCGCGCGGGCCAGCACCACCGCGACCACGCCTGCGGCCAGCGCGGAGACCGCGCCGCACGCGAGCAGTCCGAGGCGCGGTCCGTAGGAGGCCGTCACCCAGCCCACCAGGGGAGCGCCGACGGGGGTGCCGCCGGTGAAGACCAGCACCAGCAGGCCCATCACCCGCCCGCGCATGGCGGGTTCGGTGGCCAGTTGGATCGCCGAGTTCACCGAGGTGTTGAAGGTGAGCCCGAAGACACCGATCAGCGTCAGCAGGACGGCGAACGACCAGTAGCCGGGGGCGAAGGCGGCCAGCACCTCCAGCGCGCCGAAGGCGAGCGCCGCCATGACCAGCCGTCGCAGCCTCGGCGCCCCGCGCCGCGCCGCCAGCAGGGCCCCGGCCAGCGAGCCGACCGCCATCGCGGTGTTCAGCAGGCCGTACTCGCCGGCGCCGACCTTGAAGGTGTCGTACGCGAAACCCGACAGCAGGGTCGGGAAGTTGAACCCGAAGGTGCCGATGAAACCGGCCAGCACCATCGGCCAGAACAGCTCCGGGCGCTCCTTCACGTACCGGAGCCCGGCGCGGAGCTGGCCCTTCTCCCGGGCGATCGGTTCGGTCGGCCGCAGCTCGGCGGTCCGCATCATCAGCAGGCCGCCGATCACGGCGGCGAAGGAGAACGCGTTGACCGCGAAGGCCCAGCCGCTGCCCACGGCGGCGATCAGCAGACCGGCCACCGCCGGGCCGACCAGCCGGGCGGTCTGGAAGTTGGCGGCGTTCAGGCTGACCGCGTTGCTGAGGTCCTTGGGGCCGACCATCTCGCTGACGAAGGCCTGCCGGGTCGGGTTGTCGACCACCGTCACCAGGCCGAGCAGCAGTGCGAAGAGGTAGACCAGCCCGGCCGTCACCGCACCCGTGATGGTGAGCACCGCGAGCCCCGCGGCGAGCAGGCCCATCGCGCCCTGGGTGACGACCAGCAGGCGGCGCTTGGGCATCCGGTCGGCGAGTACGCCGCCGAAGAGGCCGAGCAGCAGCATCGGGAGGAACTGCATGGCCGTGGTGATGCCGACCGCGAGCGGGCTGCCGGTGAGACTGAGCACCAGCCAGTCCTGGGCGATGCGCTGCATCCAGGTCCCCGTGTTGGAGACCACCTGACCGACGAAGAAGTAGCGGTAGTTACGGACTCGGAGGGAGGAGAACATCCCGCCCGGTCTGGTGAAGCCCGCCCCGGTGGGGCCCGACGCGGCGGTGGGTTCCGCCGCGGTGCGTTCGCAGGGGTCGTCGTCGCCGGTACCCGGCAGGCCCACGGGGGCGGGTGCCTGGTTCTCGGCGGGGGCGGCCGCGGCCGCCGCCTGCTCGGTGGTGGAGTCGTCGGTACGGATGGCGGCGCTGGCGCCGGCCGGCGGTGTCACGGTGGTCTCCCCTCGGTGCGCGACCGCAGCCTGGGCTGCCCCCCCGCGACTGCTCTCACTGTTCGGTCCTGCGGTGATGCGGTACTCCTTCTTCCGTCTCCGGAGATGTCGTCGTCAGAGGCGTGCGGGCCCTCAGAGGTGGGCGAGCTTGTAGAGCACCGGTGCGGCCTCCCGCACCACCGCCCACTCCTCCTCGCTCAGCCCGGAGGCGAGCTCGGCCAGCCAGGCGTTGCGCCGGCGGCGGCTCTCCAGGAGGATCGCCTCCGCCTGCTCGGTACTGCTGACCACCACCTGCCGGCGGTCGTCGGGGTGCGGCTCGCGCCGCACCAACCCCTTCTCCTCCAGCATCGCGATGATCCTGGTCATCGACGGCGGCTGGACGTGCTCGCGCCTGGCGAGCTCCCCCGGGGTGGCCTTCCCGCACCGCGCGAGGGTGCCGAGCACCCCGATCTCGGTGGGGCTGAGCGACTCCTCGACACGTTGGTGTCTCAGTCGGCGGGCAAGGCGCATCGCGGACGACCGCAGCTGATTGACGGCTGCGAGGTCCTCCTCGGACATCTCGGACATGTCTTTAGCCTACGTCATTACTTTCGCTAAGGAAAATCAGTTGATCTCCCGGCGCCGCCGCCGGGCCCGGACCACCACCCGCCTACGCGCGCCCGGGAACGACGACAGCCCCCGGGAACAGGTCCCGGGGGCCGTCGTCACCCGCCGCCGCGGGGTGTCTGCGTCGGCGTCAGCCGTTGGTGAAGTACCCGAACAGGTCGGCGATCACGTGGGTGTCGCCGGCCCGGTTGTAGAAGGCCACCCCGCCGTTCGCGCCCAGCGGCGTGATCACGTGGTTCGGGACGGTCCGGCCCGCCTGGAAGTTCAGGTTCGAGGTGGTGGGCCGGGCGCCGCCGTCCGGCCAGACGGTGAGGAAGCCGTCGGCCGTGGGCTGGGTGGCGGTCACGTTCAGGACGGCGGCGGTGGCGCCGGCCGGCACCCCGTGGGCGCCGCCGACCTGCACGGACAGCCGTCCGGCTGTGCCGACCGGGCCGGTGGCCCGGGTGTCGAGCAGCCGGGTCGGCGCGATGGGGGTGTACTGGCCCGTGCCCTCGTAGCCGTAGTAGCCGAAGACGTCCGCGACCACCTGGGTGTCACCCAGGAAGTTGTAGAGGTCGATCTTCCCGTCGTCGCCGATCGGCACGATCGCCTGGTTGGCGACGGTCTGCCCGGCGGTGAAGTTGAGGCTGGAGACCCCGGGCCGGTTCGCGCCGTGCGGGTAGGCCGTCAGGTAGCCGCCCTTGGTCGCACCGGTGGCCGTCAGGTTCAGCACCACCGCGCGGGCACTGGCCGGCACCCCGGCCTGCCCGACCACCTGGACGGCGCGGCTCTCGCCCTGGGTCAGCTTGACGTCCGGCTGCCCGCCCGAGGGCCGGGTGTCCAGCAGCCGCGTGGGGCCGCTCGGGGTGAACTTGTTCCCCGCGCCCGGCTGGTAGTAGCCGACCACGTCGACGATCACCCCGGCCTGCCCGGCGCGGTTGTAGACGTCCACGCTCTGGCCGTGGCCGACCGGGACGGTGACGAGGTTCGCGACGGTCTGCCCGGCCTTCACGTTCAGGTTCGAGGAGGCCGGCCGCGGCTGGCCGGTCGGCCAGACGGTCAGGAAGGTGTCCTGGGTGGCCTCGGTGGCGGTGACGTTCAGCACGACGGCGGTCATCCCGGCCGAGAGCTGGTAGTTGACGGGCTGCCCCCAGGACGAGAGGTCGACCGTCCGCGAGGAGTCCGCCCACAGAGGGTTCCGGTAGGTCCGGGTGTCCAGCGCCCGGAACGGCGTGACCGCCGTGTACCCGCCCGGCTCGTACGCCGCGTGGTAAACCTGCGAGGCGGTGGAGACCCGGCCCTGGTTGTCCGTCACGGTCATCGAGACCTTGTAGTCACCGGGCGCCTGGTAGGTGTGCTTCTGCGACGGGAAGGAGAGGTCGGTCCGGTAGCCGTCGCCGAAGTCGTAGTGGTAGTTGGTGACCGGCCAGGCCGAGGCGGTGGCCGTGGCCGTGGCGTCGGCCAGCACGGTGAACGGCGGGTCGGCCGACCAGTCCGTCTTGACGGGCAGCACCGTGGTCGCCGAGAACTGCGCCGTCAGCGGGCCGGGCACGGTGGCCTTGACCGGGTCGGACCCCCCGTACGCCACCTGGCCGTCGGGGGAGGTGACCTTCAGGCCCGGCTGGCAGGCGCAGGCGCGGGCATAGGTGTGGCTGACGGTGGCGGCGGAGGTGGTCTGCGTCGTGCCGTCACCGAAGTCGTACGCGTAGCTGAGCGGCTCGGTGTTCCAGCTGTGGCCCGCCCGGGCGGTGAAGGTCACCTTGGTCCCGTACGGGGCCTGCGGCTGGTCGGCCGTCAGCCAGGCGCTGTCGGACAGCTCGTCCTGGACCTCGTAGGCGCCCCGGTCGAGGTGGCCCGGGCCGGGGTTGGCGACGTACGGGTCGTCGGCCGGCGCGTGGCCGTTGATGTCGGTGGGGAGCACGCCGGGGGCGTCGGGCTTGGCCGAGTCGATCGCCGGCGAGCAGCTGCCCTGGACGAGCTTGCCGTCGATGACCTGGCAGTCGTCCGGCCGGGGGCTCCAGGGGTTGCTCAGCTTCGGGTCGGCCATCAGGTCGTTCCGCCCCTGCCCGGTGGCCGCGCGGAACGCCTCCGGGGTCGGGTAGCTCTGCCCGGCCCAGTTGTACGGCGTCCCGCCCGCGGCGGCGCGCAGCAGGTTGTAGTCCGCCGTCGTGCCCGGGACGGAGTCGGCCGAGACCAGGATCTCGGTCGCGGCCCCGCTGACGAGGCAGGGGCGGCCGTTCAGGCCGGTCATGCCGTCGAGGCCGGTGGCGGCGTGGCTGTCGACGACGTTGTTGTAGAGGTTCGCGCCGGTCGAGCCACCGGTCAGCGCGATGCCCGGGCCGCAGCCGAGCGCGAGGGTGTTGTTGGTGACGGTGGTGCCCGGGGCGCCGTCCACCGAGACGGGGGCGCCGGCGGCGCGCAGCACCGCGTTGTCGCTGATGGTGGTGCCGGTGGCACCACCGCTCACCCGGAGGGAGCCGTACTGGGCGCCCTGCAGGAAGTTGCGGGTCACGGCGACGTCCCGGCTGGCGCCGCCGACCTCGATCAGCGGGGTCAGGCCGAAGGGGACCGCGAACGCGTAGTTCCGGTCCAGGGTGATCCGCTGGGAGTCCTGGACGAGCGTCTCGCCGAGGCTCAGGCCGCGGAACACCACGTCGTGGACGCCGATGACGGTGAGCTGGCGGGCCGGGGTCGGCGACTTGGCCCTGAGCTCGACGTGGTCGCCGGTGAAGGTGATCGGCGCCTGCTCGGTGCCGGAGCGGGTGATCCGCAGGTCCTCGGTGTAGGAGCCCTTGGCGATCTGCACGGTCCAGCCGGGCTGGGCGGCGGCGGCCGCCGCACCGATCGAGCAGTACGGCTGGGCCGTGGACCCCGCGCCGGTGTCCGAGCAGGCGGCGCTGTCCCGGTCCACGTGCACGGTGGCGTCGGACGGACCGCCGCCCGCGGCGGTCGCGGGTACCGGCAGACCGAGGACGGCGGTCAGGACTGCGGCGGTGAGGCCGATGGCGCGGGGCAGGCGCACTGGTTTCCCCCCGGAAGTGAAACGAATCATCGGTAAAGCTTTTGGAATTATTGAGGAGATTCAGAGAATAGCAACCCGTTTACCGGGCAGACACCCGCCCCCGACGGGTCCAGAGCCCATCGGGGGCAGGGTGGACGACCCCCCGGGGAACAGCAGGCCACGGCACCTTCCGCCGGGTCACGGCAGCTTGTACATCCCGTCAGGACTTCGTGCCCAACAGCCGCCCATAGCGTGAAGGACCCACCCTGGTCTGCTAGTTCACCAAATCTCCCAGCGTTGCCGTCACTTGGAGCAACCGCTACTGTGCCCGTTGTCAGGAACACGGCACCAGGCACAGTGCAACCCGCACCACGCTCAGGGAGTCCTCTTGGGTCACATCGACCACGCTGTCTACGGCTGGGTCACACCCGCGATCTCGTATCTGGTCGCCTGTCTCGGAGCCCTGTTGGCGCTCCGCAGCACTCGCTGGGCCCTGCTCACCGAAGGCCGCACCCGCCGCAACTGGCTGGCCTTCGCGTCCCTCTCGCTCGGCGTCGGCATCTGGAGCATGCACTTCATCGCCATGCTCGGCTTCGCCGTCTCCGGCACCGAGATCCGCTACAACGTGCCACTCACGGTGGCCAGTCTGCTCATCGCGATCCTGGTGGTCGGCGTCGGCATCTTCACCGTCGGCTACAGCAAGCACCCCCGGGCGGCCCTGCTGGCCGGCGGCGTGACCACCGGCCTCGGCGTCGCCGCGATGCACTACCTCGGCATGGCGGCGATGCAGATGCCGGGCACCGTCTCCTACGACCACGTCACGGTCGGGCTGTCGATCGCGATCGCCGTCTTCGCCGCCACCGCAGCCCTCTGGGCCACGCTGAACGTCCAGGGCACCGCGGCGGTGCTCGGCGCGGCCCCGGTGATGGGTGTCGCGGTCTGCGCGATGCACTACACCGGCATGGCGGCCATCTCGGTCCGCCTCGACGGGCACGGCGATCCGCAGAACGGCGTGCTGGCCCTGCAGTTCGTCTTTCCGCTCGCGGTCGGACTCGGCACGTACGTCTTCTGCAGTGCGCTGGCCTTCGCCGTCGCACCGAGCAAGGGGGGCGACCAGCAGTCGGTCTTCCTCGGCCCGGCGGCCCCGCTGCTGCCCCGGCGGTAACCCCGCCGGAAGCCCAGCCCGCGAAGTGCCCGGCCCCCACCACCAGGCGGGGGCCGGGCACTTCGCGTCCTCAGTCGCTCACCCCAGCAGGTGCTCCGGCGTCGCGGTCGGGCAGACCTTGTGCACGAAGTTCCGCCGCAGCGCGGGGTACGGCTCCCCCGGTGCACTGAAGTTGTGCCACATCCGCTCCAACTCCTCGGCCCGGTAGTCGGCCAGAGGCTTGACGGCCTCGTCCTCGGCCCGACGGCGCTTCTTCTCCAGCAGCCGGACCGACAGTTCGGGCGACCGGGCCAGCTCCGCGGCCTCGCGGGCCGCCCAGGAGCTGAACTCGGCGGCGCTGCCGCCGCCCGTCCGGTCCACCAGGCCGAGCGCGAGAGCCTCGTCGGCACCGACCGGCAGCGCGGCCGTGGTCAGCCGGTGCGCCTGCTCGCCACCCACCCGGCGCGGCAGGGTGTACGTCCAGTACTCGGAGCCGTGCAGGCCCATCAGCCGGTAGTGCGGGTTCAGCACCGCCGCGTCCCGGCACCAGACCTCGTCCGCCGCGATCGCCAGCATCAGGCCGCCGGCCGCCGCGTTGCCCGCCAGCGCCGAGACGGTGAGCTTGTCGGTGGTGGTGAGGACGGCGGCGACCAGGTCGTCCATGGCGTTGATGTTGGCCCAGGACTCCGCCGCCGGGTCGTCCGCCGCCTCGATCACGTTGAGGTGGATGCCGTTGGAGAAGAAGTCCCGGGCCGGGCCGAGCACCAGCACCGAGGTCGGCCGGGCGGCGGCCTGTTGGTACGCCGCCAGCAGCCTCCGGCACTGCTCGGTACTCATCGCGCCGCTGGGGAAGGCGAATTCGAGGTGGCCGACGGCCCCCTCCTCCCGGTACCGGATCTCCGACCAGGTGCCCCGGCCGGCCGCCGCCACCGGCGACACCGGTATCTCCGGTACCTCTGCCAGCAGTTCGCCGAGCACCTGCGCGGCGGGCAGCTTGAACGTCACCGGTCCGCCGGGGGTGCGGCGGGCCCGCAGCTGCGGGATCCACACCGCGCCGTCCACCGTGGCCCGGCAGAGCGCGCCGTCCCGGGTCGCGACCACCGCGCCGGGCACGCCGCGCAGTTGGTCCTCGGGGTACCCGCCGTGCAGGAAGTACTCGGCGCCATACAGCTCGTCCAGCACGCCGGGCTGGGAGTCGGCCGAGCGCAGCTTGCGCAGCACCGTCGCGGTGTCGTCGACGGCCCAGTCGATCCGGCGGAACTCCTGGACGTGGTACGGGCGCAGCCGCCCCTGGACGTCCCACCGCTCGTAGTCCAGCGGCTCCGGCGCGAACCAGCCGCCCTCGAAGCGCTCGACGGCCAGCAGCACCGCCTGGACGGCCGCGGCGGCGACCTCGTTCCGGTACAGCTCGCTCTTGCCGCAGGGCTGGACGGCGAACGGGACGGAGGCCCAGATCGGCCCGGCGTCCATCTCCGCCACGGCCTGCAGGACGGTGACGCCCCACTCGCCCGCGCCCTCGTGGATCGCCCAGTCGAGCGAGGAGGGGCCCCGGTCGCCCTTCGGCCCGGGGTGCACGATCAGCACGGTGTGCCGGGACCAGATGTCCTCCGGTATCGCCCGGGTGAGCATCGGGGCCACGATCAGGTCAGGCCCGAACCGGGCCACTCCGGCCCGTACCGGCTCGTCCCCCAGGGCCAGTTCGACACCCACGGTGTGGCCGAGGGCCCGTAGCTCGGTGTGGACCCGCTGGGTGAGGCTGTTGAACGCGCTGGCGATCAGCAGAATGCGCAAGGTGCCCTCCGACTGTGTTTCAGCAGTGCTGTGGATCCCCCGAGAAGTCCGGGCCCGGATCACGGCGGATACCACCCCCGGTATGCGTCCGGCTGACTCGACGCCACGATCCGCATCCGGAGCGCCCGCCCCGACCTGGCCCGCCGACCGGTGGACCGGCCGGGCCGACCCATCCAACCATGGTCATGCACGCGTAAGAAACGTCGATCCGGGCCCTGCGGCCGACCCTCACCAGCCCCCCACAACCTGGCACCGCCACGTAAAGATCCGCACACCGAAACGGACGGGCCCACGGCTTGCGCCGCGGGCCCGTCCGCAGGTAGGGGGCCGTCAACGGCCGGTCCCGGCCGGTCAGATAAGACCCAGCGCGGGCATCAGGTAGTAGAACGCGAACACCGCCGCGACCGCGTACATCGCGATCGGCACCGTCCTGGCCCGGCCCACCGCGACCCGCAGCACGCAGAAGGTCACGAAGCCCGTGCCCAGGCCGTTGGTGATCGAGTACGTGAACGGCATCATCACCATGGTCAGGAAGGCCGGCACCGCGATCGTGTAGTCGCTCCAGTCGATCTCCCGGACGGAGTTCGCCAGGATCAGGAAACCGACGGTGACCAGCGCCGGGGTCGCGGCCTGGGCCGGGACCATGGTGGCCAGCGGGGTCAGGAAGAGCGCCCCGAGGAAGAGCGCGCCGGTGACGATGCTGGCGAGGCCGGTCCGCGCGCCCTCGCCGACGCCGGCCGTGGACTCCACGAAGCAGGTGTTGGCGGAGGACGAGGTGGCGCCGCCCACGGCGGTGGCGATGCCGTCGACCATCAGCACCCGGTTCATGCCGGGCAGGTCGCCGTTGGCGTCCAGCAGGTGGGCCTCGTCGGCGACGCCGAGGATGGTGCCCATCGCGTCGAAGAAGCAGGACATCAGCACGGTGAACACGAACAGCACACCGGTGAGCAGGCCGACGTGGTGGAAGCCGCCGAACAGGCTGACCTGGCCGACCAGCCCGAAGTCGGGCGCGGCGACCGGGTTGCCGGGCCAGACCGGGACGGTCAGACCCCAGGCGGACGCCGGGACGGTGAAGGCCTGGTCGATCACCACGGCCAGGCAGGTCATCACCACGATGCTGATCAGGATCGCGCCGGGGACCTTGCGGACCAGCAGCACCAGGGTGAGCAGCAGGCCGAGGATGAAGACCAGCACGGGCCAGCCGTGCAGGTGCCCGCCCACGCTCAGCTGGAGCGGGACGGTGGTGTGCGCGGCGTCCGGCACCCGGGTGACGAAGCCCGAGTCGACCAGGCCGACCAGGGCGATGAAGAGGCCGATGCCGATCGCGATGGCCTTGCGCAGCCCGAGCGGCACGGCGCTCATCACCCGCTCGCGCAGACCGGTGGCGACCAGGAGCATGATCGCGAAGCCCGCCAGCACCACCATGCCCATGGCGTCGGGCCAGGTCATCCTGGGGGCGAGCTGGAGCGCCACGATGGTGTTGACGCCGAGCCCGGCCGCCAGGCCGATCGGCACGTTGCCGACCACGCCCATCAGCAGGGTGGTGAGGCCGGCCGTCAGCGCGGTCGCGGTGACCAGCTGGGCGCTGCCCAGGTGCGTCCCGTGCATGTCCACGGCGCTGGCCAGGATGATCGGGTTCAGCACCAGGATGTACGCCATGGTGAAGAAGGTGGCCACCCCGCCACGGATCTCCCGGGTCGGCGTGGAGCCGCGCTCGGAGATCCTGAAGTAGCGGTCCAGCGGGCCGCCGGGGGGCTGCGGCGGGGCCTGGGACGGCTCGGGCGACTTCGCGGTCGGCTGGGCCTGCGGAGACATACGGGTCCTCGTCGGGTGGGGGCGGAGAGGAGGAAGGGACACCCGGGGCGACGTCGGCCGGGGCGCCCGGTGGGGACCGTCCGGCCGGGGCAGCCGAGGCGGCACACCTGGGCCGACCGGAGCCTCAAGTATGAGTTCCTCGGTCGTGCACGCGCCATCTTCGCGCGTAGAACGCACCCATTACGGTCACCACCGATCACCCGACCCTCCCCCGCCTCTCCTCCCCGGCCCGGCCGTCCCCGTACGCTAGGGCCCATGGCCAAGACCCCGCTGCGCCCCTCCCCCCCGCCGTTCGAGGCGAACGACGTCGCGATCGTCGGCGGTGGCACGGCACTGTGGTTCGTCGCCTTCCTCGTCCTGCTGCCCTTCGACGGCACCCTCTCCGCCCACGGCCACCACTACTGGCCCTGGATCTGCCTGGCCGGCGCCGGCCTCGGCCTGATCGGCGTCTGGTACTGCCGTGCCCGCCGAGCGGCCATCCGCCGCCAAACGCCCCAGTAGGCCCCACTTCTCAGCCCCCCCCGAGGTTGCACCATCCCCGGGGCGGAAGGTACGGCGCGGAACAGCCGTACAGCTCGCCCAAAGTTGCACCACCCCAGGGGCGCGAGGAACTGCGCGAACGCGGAAGGCACCGCACCGTCACTCCCGTATCGCGCAGTCCCACGCACCCCCTGGGGTTGCCCCTGAGCACCCGGTGAACCACCGAAGCGCGCGCCGCCCGCAGGGCCACCCCCACTCGGTTGGACCGATTCGCTCCGCAGTAGGACGCACCGGACATTTCGCCCACCTAGAGTCGGTGCCATGACGCATCCCGCGGAAGACACGGCCGACCCGAGCACCCCCGGCGCGCACTCCAGCGGGCTCGGCCCCGAGCACCGCCGCGGGCTGACCGCCGCCGAGGTCGCCGAGCGGGTGGCCCGCGGGCAGGTGAACGATGTCCCCGTCCGGTCCAGCCGGTCGCTGCGCGAGATCGTCCGGGCCAACGTGTTCACCCGGTTCAACGCGATCATCGGCGTCATGTTCGCGATCATCCTGGTGGTCGGGCCGATCCAGGACGGCCTGTTCGGCCTGGTCATCGTCGCGAACACGGCGATCGGCATCATCCAGGAGCTGCGCGCCAAGAAGACCCTGGACGGCCTCGCCCTGATCGGCGAGGCCAAACCGCAGGTCCGCCGGGACGGCACCGCCCAGCAGGTCCCGGTGAGCGGGATCGTGCTGGACGACACCGTGCTGCTGGGCATCGGCGACAAGGTCGTCGTCGACGGCCGGGTCACCGAGGCCGAGGGGCTGGAGATCGACGAGTCGCTGCTCACCGGCGAGCCCGATCCGGTGCTCAAACGGCTCGGCGACGAGGTGATGTCCGGCAGCTTCGTGGTGGCCGGCGCGGGCGCGTTCAGCGCCACCAAGGTCGGCCGCGAGGCGTACGCGGCGCAGCTCGCCGAGGAGGCCAGCCGGTTCACCCTGGTGAGGTCGGAGCTGCGCAGCGGTATCGACAGCATCCTGAAGTTCATCACCTACCTGCTGATCCCGACCGCGATCGGGCTGATCGTCAGCCAGCTGGCGGTGGAGGGCCACGACTGGCGCGAGGCGGTGCGCCGGATGGTGGCCGGGATCGTGCCGATGGTGCCGGAGGGGCTGGTGCTGCTGACCTCGGTGGCGTTCGCGATCGGCGTGGTGCGGCTGGGGCGCAGGCAGTGCCTGGTGCAGGAGCTGCCCGCGATCGAGGGCCTGGCCCGGGTGGACACCGTCTGCCTGGACAAGACCGGCACCCTGACCGAGGGCGGCATGGACGTGGTCGAGCTGCGGCCGCTCGCGCCCACGACCGACGGGCACCTGCGCCCCGGCGCCCCGCTCGCCCAGCACGTCCTCGCCGACCCCCCGGTGCTGGAGCGGGCGCTCGGCGCGATGGGCCGCGCGGACGCCCGCCCCAACCCGAGCATGCAGGCCGTGATCGACGCGTACGGCAGCGGCGGCGAGGGCGCGGGCGAGTGGCGGGTGCTGGAGGCGGTGCCGTTCTCCTCGGCCCGTAAGTGGAGCGGGGTGCAGTTGCTGGAGCCGCAGGGCACCGAGGCGAGCTGGCTGCTCGGCGCGCCCGATGTGCTGCTCCCGGCCGGGCACGCGGCGCTGGCGGAGGTGGACGAGCTGGGTGCACAGGGCCTGCGGGTGCTGCTGCTGGGCCGGACGGCCGTCCCGCTGGACGCCCCCGACCCGGCGGCCGAGCTGCAACCGCTCGCCCTGGTGGTGCTGCGGCAGCGGCTGCGCGAGGACGCCGCCGAGACGCTGCGCTACTTCGAGAGCCAGCGGGTCCAGGCGAAGGTGATCTCCGGCGACAGCGCCGTCTCGGTCGGCGCGGTCGCCGCCCACCTCGGCCTGCCCGGCGCGGAGCACCCGGTGGACGCCCGGACGCTGCCGACCGACCCGGAGGCGTTGGCCGACACCGCCGACCGCACCACCGTCTTCGGCCGGGTCACCCCGCAGCAGAAGCGCGACCTGGTGGGGGCGATGCAGTCGCGCGGGCGCACCGTGGCGATGACGGGCGACGGCGTCAACGACGTGCTCGCGCTCAAGGACGCGGACATCGGCGTGGCGATGGGCTCGGGCAGCGAGGCGACCCGGGCGGTGGCGCAGATCGTGCTGCTGGACGACAGTTTCGCGACGCTGCCCTCGGTGGTGGCCGAGGGCCGCCGGGTGATCGGCAACATCGAACGGGTGGCCACCCTGTTCCTGGTGAAGACGGTCTACTCGGTGCTGCTGGCGCTGCTGGTGGTCATCACCCAGGTGCCGTACCCCTTCCTGCCCCGGCACTCGACGGTGCTCAGCTCGCTGACCATCGGCATCCCGGCCTTCTTCCTGGCGCTCGCGCCGAACAACGAGCGGGCTCGGACGGGCTTCGTCAAACGGGTGCTGCGGCTGGCCGTGCCGGGCGGGGTGATCGCCGGGGCGGCGACCTTCACGGCGTACATGCTGGCGCGGGCCGACCACGCGACCGATCTGAAGGCCGACACCAGCGTGGCGACGCTGACGCTCTTCCTGGTGGCGATCTGGGTGCTGGCGATCGTGGCCCGGCCGTACACCTGGTGGCGGCTGGCGCTGATCGGGACGATGTGCGGGGCGTTCTCGCTGGTGCTGACCGTCCCGTGGCTGTCCACCTTCTTCCAGCTGAAGCTGACCGGCCTCCGCGACCCTTGGACGGGCGTGGCCATCGCGGTGGCGGCGGGCCTGCTGCTGGAGGTGGCCTGGCGGGTCATCACCCGCCGCCTCGGCGACCCGGACCGATAAGGCACTCGATCAGCCACGACCAGGGGCGCGTGGGGGCACCTCCCGGCCGAAGGCTGGGGGAGAACTGCGCGAGGCGGGAGGCTGCAGACCGTTGCCTTCCGATTTCGCGCAGTTCCCCGCGCCCCTGTGGTTGCCCGTACGTCAGGACTCGAAGTCGCGAGCCGCCAGCAACTCGTAGGCCCGGTCCGGCTCGGCGAGGGCCGCCAGGATCTCGAACCGCCGGTGCCACTGGCCCACCGACCAGGCGAGCCCGGCGGCCAGACCCTCGGGGGTGGCCGCGTGCAGCAGGCCGGGCGCCGGCGGGATCTCGAACTCGTCGTCCTCGTCGGCCGCTTCGGCGTCCTCGGGGTCGTACGGGAGCTCCGGGGTGGCGGCGGCGGTGTCCCAGCGCCAGTCGACGGCGGCCTCCCCGCCGTCCGGACCGACCACCAGCAGTTCCTCGTGCTCCTCGTACGCGGCGGGGCAGCCGGGCAGCAACTCCCTTACCACGGCCGGGGTCCGGTGCAGCGTGCCCTCCGAGAGCACCCGGCCGCCGGCCACCTCGCTGGCCAGCGAGACGTGCAGCCGCTCGGCCAGCGCGACGGCCGACTCCGGTGCGACGGGCAGCAGGTGGTGCGAGTGCAGCAGCGCGACCAGGTCGGGGGCGTCGGCGACGACCGCCTCGGTGGCGTCCACGATCACCGTGCGGTCGGGGCGGCGGCCGGTCTCCTCGTCCAGCGGCGGGACGGCCCGCACGACGTCCAGCGACTCGATCCGCTCGGCCGCGACTGCGGCCAACATGCTGTGGATTCCGTGCAGTTGACGGTGCGTCACCTCGGAGGCCGGATCGGTGAGCCGGTCCAGCACCTCGTCCGGGCCGTGCGGCTCGGCGAGCAGCGCGGCGAGCGTGGTGCGGACGCCCAGCGCGTGCAGGAAGGTCTCGTCCAGCGTGGTCCGGGCCTCGTCGTAGAGGCCGCGCAGCAGCGGGTCGGCGCCCGCCGCGCGCAGGCCGGCCGGTTCGCGGCCGTCCAGCACGGGGTGGTCGCGCAGCCACCAGGCGGTGTACGGCGGCAGGTCGACGTACGAGCCGTTCGGCAGCAGCGTACGCACCGGGCTGACCACCGCGTCCCGGTACGGCGGGCGGGAGAGCAGCGCGAGCGCCTCGGGCCAGGCGTCCTCGTCCACCAGGTCGAGGTCGCGGACGGCCAGCAGCTCGGCGGCGACCGGCGGGACGCCGAACTCGCCGCCGTCGGCGTGCAGCGTCTCCAGGGTGTCCTCGCACCAGTCGGCCAGCCCGTCCGGGGCCTCGTCGAGCAGGCCGGTGGGCCGGCCGCCCGCCGCGCGGTCGGCGGGGGCGGTCGGGTCGAGCCGCTCCAGGTCGTCCGGGTCGAGCACCACGTCCTCGGCGCGGACCAGCACGAAGGTGCTCAGCACCCCGGCGGCGGCGAGGACTTCGGGGCCCCAGCGCTCCAGCAGGTCCTCGTCCACGTACCCGGCGTCGTCCTCGCGGGCCAGCCCGGCGAGCGGGCTGTCGGGGAGGATCAGCTCGCCCGCGCGGGCGAGCTCGCCCTCGTCGTCGGGGAGCGCGAGGCGGGCCAGCCACGGGTGGTCGCCCGGCTTGGCCCCGGCGGCCCGGACCAGGGACAGCACGGCGTCCGCGAGGTCGACGGCCGCGTCGAAGTCGTCCTCGCCGACCTCCACCGAACGGGCCACCGCCGCCCGTACCTCGGGGGTGTCCAGCACCCCGGCCGGGGTGGCGGTGCCGGCCCCCAGCTTGGCCAGCAGCGGGTGCGCCGCCTCGGGGTGGGCGAGCCGCAGGTCGAGCAGCGCGAGCGCCTCGGCCAGTGCCTCGGGGTAGCCCTCGAAGCCGGCCCAGTCACCGTCGGCGGAGGGCAGCAGGACGCGGCGCGGCCCGGTCACCGTACGGCCGTCGGCCAGCGGGACGGGCAGCGCGCCGAGCGCCTCCGGATCGGCGCCGGCCAGCGCCGCGTACAGGTTCCGCCACCAGGACGGATCACGCTCCAGGCCGCCGAGCTGGTCCACCACCTCGGCGAGCGGGATGCGGCGGACGTCGAGCACCCGCAGCTCGCCGCGCCGCTCCAGCCCGGCCGGCAGCAGGCCGGGGAAGATCGGGGCCAGCGCCTCCACCACCGAGCGGTCGGCGCCCTCCAGCAGGGTGGCGTCGCGCGGGCGCAGCGCCGGGGTGCCCTCCTCGACGGGGGCGGGGTGCGGCAGGAACGGCGTGCCCGGCAGCCGGTCCAGGATCGCCGCGCGCAGCGCGTTGTCCAGCGCGCCCTGGCCGAGCCGGCCGGGGACGAGTCCGAGCGAACCGAGGTCACCGCCCCGGGCGCGCAGCAGGTCGGCGTAGGCGTCGGCGGCGCGCTCGGTCAGGAAGTCGGTCAGCGGTCCGGGCGCGACGTGCCGCCGGGTCGGGTCGAGCGGGTACCCGGCGATCAACAGGGCCGGTACGCCGAGCGGTTCGTCGCTCGGGGTCGGGGCGTGCAGCACCGGCGTGGTGCGCGGCGGCTGCGGGGCGCCGCCCTCGCCGACCGGGACGGCCCAGGTCACCGTCCAGTACGGGCGGGCGCGCTCCTCGGTGGGGCGGTCCGCGAGCAGCTCGGGTGCGGTGGTGCCGGACAACGTGACGGTCTGCCAGACCGTCCGGGCCGTGCCGTCGGCGAGGGTGACGGTGGTGATGCCGTTCGGCTGCTGGTCGTCGGCCGAACGGGTGAGCACCCGGACGCCGTCGGGCGTCTCCACCACGACCTCCGCCAGGCCGGGGAGGGTCAGCAGCAGCGCGTCGTCGATGTCGGCGAGCAGCCGGCGGGTCAGGTCCTCGGCGGCCGCGTCCCGCAGCGGGAGCACGACCACGGTGTCGTAGCCGTCGGGCGCGGAGCCCTCGGCGGGGAACGGCAGACGCAGCAGCGGCACGTGCCCCTCGCGCCGCCGGAGCTCCTCGACCAGCGCGGGCCGGGCCTGCGCGAGCGCGTACGCCTCGGTCAGGGACCAGCGGACGCCGCCGTGCGAACTCAGCACGGCGGGCTCGTCGGTGACGGCCAGCACGGCGGCGAAGCCGACGCCGAAGCGGCCGACGGTCGGGGCCTGGTCCGAGCGCTTGGAGGAGGCCCGCAGCGTGGACAGCGACTCGACGGCGGCGGCGTCCAGCGGCGCGCCGGTGTTGGCGGCGGCCAGCACGCCGTCCCGCAGCGTCAGCCGCAGCCGGCCGGGTCCGGCCCCCGTCCGGGCGGCGGCGTCGGCGGCGTTCTGCGCCAGCTCCACGATCAGCCGGTCGCGGTAGCCGCCGAGGGCGAGCTCCTCCTCGGCGTTCGCGTCCTCCCGGAACCGCGCCGGAGCGGCCGCCCAGGCATCCAGCACCCGGTGGCGCAGCCCGGCCGTGTCGAAGAGGTCCGCGGCCTGCTCGTCCGCGCCGCTGCCGATGATCCGAGGCTCCACTGGACTGCCACCTTCCGCCGTCTGCCACCCTGCGTACGGGGGCATTCTCCCCCGGCCCACTCCCGGCAACGGACCAGGGGCACGGAGCCACCCGAGTGCACGGGCCAACAGGACACGCGCCCCTCAGGGCTGGCCGTACGCGTTCGGGCAACCGAAAGGGGCGCGGGGAACTGCGCGAACAACCGTGCACGGACGTCGTGCCTCGGTCGCGCAGTTCCCCGCGCCCCTGGGAAGTGCCTGGTTGCGGCGCTGCCTCGATCGCGCCCCCGGTGGGGCTTCTCAGCTGTGGCCGAGCTCCTCGGCCGGCGCGTCGGGCTCGACGGAGCCGCTGGAGCGGTCGGGGTGCAGCTGCATCGGCTCGATCACCAGCTCGTCCAGGATCAGCTCGGACGGCACCGGCGGAGCCGGCAGCACCGCGGCCTCGGAGTGCCCGCCGCAGCCGTACGCGAACGAGACGACCTGGCCGTCCGCCGGACCGAACTCGTTGCCGCAGACGCCGAAGGCCTGGCCGAGCGAGCCGCCGATCGGGACCAGGAAGCCGCAGCTGTTGCAGTGCGCCGGGGCGGACTGCGCCATCGGGGTCTGCGGGCCGAACGCGGACTCCCAGCGGTCGGCCGCCAGGTGCAGGCCGAGCCGGGAGAGGACCCGGGGGCGGCCGAGGCCCAGCTCCTCCGCGATCGCGCCGATCTGGGCGCGGGCGGGGGCGGGCTGGATGTGCGGGTCGGTGACGACGAGCTCCTCGTCGGCCAGGGCGGCCACCGAGTTCGGGGCGGGCTCGTCCTCGCCCGTCCAGCCGGGCTCCAGGCGCAGGTCGTCCGCGTCCGTCGGCAGCAGGTCGCCGGGGCCCATGTCGCCGGGCCGCAGCCGCTCGCTCCACGGCACCCACTGCGGGGCCAGCACGGCGTCCGGGCCGGGCAGCAGCACGGTCTCGTCCAGGGTGACGTTCTTGGCGCGGGCGGCCCGAGCCACCGTCACGGCCCAGTGCCAGCCGCGGTAGGCGGCGTCCAGGCACTCGAAGGTGTGGGTGACGACCCGTTCGCCGTCGGCCTGGGCGCCGAGGTGGGCTCCCACGGTCTCCGCGCCGACCGCCTCGACGGCTGCCTGACGGGCGAGTTCGACGGCCTCGGCACAGAGCCGGTCAGGGGTACGGCTTCGCATCGCAGCACTCACGGCGTCGATTCTCTCCCAGTTCTGTTGCCTGCGGTTCTCCCCCAGCCTTCGGCTGGGAGGTGCCCCCACGCGGTTCTGTCGCCCGCTCCGTCGCGGCCGGCCTCGGGAGAAGAACTCCGGAAGGCCTCCGGCAGACATTGCCACGAGCTTCGGTCCCGCTGGGTACCGTCTCTCCATCTATTCTGCGCGACTCGGCACCGGTCCGTGGACCGGCCGCGCCGCCCGCAGGGCTGTGCACGCGCGTAGTGCAGGCTACCCGCCGGTCGGGCGCCGACGACAGTCCGGTACCCGACCGGGAGGCGGCCAAATGCCGAACGCCCCGACTGGGCCCCGCAGAAGCCCGTAGAAATTGCCCCTCGCACCGCACCGGACCGGGCTGTCGGGGCCGGACTGCCGATTGTCGGCGGGTCTCCTCCCCTTTCCCTCGTCTGCCGGGCTTTTCTCAGGCAGGATGGCCATGTGGCGGATGAGACCCCGTCGCAGCACGCACTGCACGACCCGCAGGCCAACGGCCCCTCCGGGGCCCCCTCCGAGCCGGGCGCCGTGCCGCGACAGCAGCCCCCGGTCCCCCCTGCGGACGGTGCCGAGCCGCAGCCGGAGGACGGTTCCACCTCGCCCGGCCCCGACGAGGGCCACCGCCACGGCTCCAGGAACGTCCTGGTCCGCAGCGCCTCGGCAGCGGGGCTGCGGACCGGCAAGGTGGTGAACGGCACCGGCCGCCGGATCCGCCGGGCGACGGCCGCCGAGGGCGCGGGCGAGTCGGGCCTGGCGAAGCTGATCGAGCTGCACGCGCTCAACTCCTTCGGCGACATGCTGATCACCGTCGCGCTGGCCTCCACCATCTTCTTCTCGGTGCCGACCGGCGAGGCCCGCGGCCGGGTCGCCCTCTACCTCCTGATCACCATGGCGCCGTTCGCGCTGCTCGCCCCGGTGATCGGCCCGCTGCTGGACCGGCTGCCGCACGGCCGCCGGGCCGCGATGGCGATGTCCATGCTGGTCCGCGCCGTCCTGGCCTGGACGATGGCGGGCACGGTGTCCACCGGCGGCCTGGCCCTCTACCCGGAGGCGCTCGGGGTACTGGTCGCCTCGAAGGCGTACGGGGTGGTCCGCAGCGTCGTGGTGCCCCGGCTGCTGCCGCCGCAGCTCTCGCTGGTGAAGGCGAACTCCCGGGTGACGCTGGCCGGGCTGCTGGCCACCGGCCTGGCGGCGCCGCTGGGCGCCGGGCTGCACCTGATCGGGCCCGGCTGGCCGCTGCGCGGGGCGTTCCTGGTCTTCGTGATCGGCACGCTGATGGCTTTTCACCTGCCGCACAAGGTGGACTCCGCCAAGGGCGAGCAGCGCGCCGTGCTGCACGCCGAGGACCACCCGGCCGGGCACCACCTGGGCCTGGGCCACCACCCCGCACCCGCCGGACCGCCGCCGCCGAAGGCGACGCTGCGCACGGTCGGGCCGTCGGTGATCCTGGCCCTGCGGGCGATGGCGGCGCTGCGCTGGCTGGTCGGCTTCCTGGTGATGTTCCTGGCGTTCCTGCTCCGGGACGACCCGGTCGGCGGCCTGGCGCCGACGGCGACGCTGGGCATCGTCGCCGTCGCGGCGGGTACGGGCAACGCGCTGGGCTCGGTGCTCGGCTCCTGGCTGCGGACCAGGGGCTCGGAGGCGACGGTGACGGCGATGCTGCTGCTGGCGACGGGCGCGGCGGTGGCGGCCACGCTCTGGTACGGGCTGGTGACGGTGGCTCTGGTCGCGGGCGCGGCCGGGGTCGCGGCGAGCCTGAGCAAGCTGGCGCTGGACGCGCTGATCCAGCGCGACGTACCGGAGGCCGTCCGGACCTCCGCCTTCGCCCGCTCCGAGACGCTGCTGCAGCTCTGCTGGGTGGCCGGCGGCGCGGTCGGCATCCTGCTGCCGCTGAACGGCGCGCTGGGCCTGACGGTCGCCGCCGCGGTGGTGGGCCTGGCCCTGCTGGTGACGGTCCGCTCGCTGTTCAAGGTCGGGCTGCGCGGACCGGCCGCCCGCCCCCGGGTGGCCTGACCGCCCCCGGCCGGACCTGCGCCGGACCCGCGGTGGCACGACTCGCCCCTACCCCCGCGTAGCGTGATCGGCAAAGCCCGGTAGCCTCTTGCCCATGAGCCTCAGCACCCGTGTCATCGCCGCCCTCGGCGCTGTCGTCGTGATCGGAGCCGGCACGGTCGGCGGTTCCATCGCCTACGCCAGCGGCAAGGACGCCCCCAAGGACGAACGACTCGCGACCGTGGTGGTCGGCCGTTCCTCGGTCAGCTCCGAGCCCCTCTGCTACAACGGCGGCAAGGCGCTGTCGAAGGACGACGTCAACAAGTGCCAGCAGAACGGCAAGGCAGCCGCCGACGCCGGCAAGCTGACCAGCATCGACGCGACCGTCGGCGACAAGATCGGCGTCGGCGTCGACCCGGACACCGCCAAGAAGGGCTGGTTCTCCTTCACCGACGCGGGCCAGCAGGGCCAGACCCCGCTGTCGTCCACCCGGAAGAACTCCACCTTCTCGGGTCTGCTCCCGGCCGCGGGCCTGCTCAGCACCACCGGCGACAAGACCACCGTCACCGTGGTCGAGGCCGACGAGACGAACGGCGACATCATCGCCGCGTGGTTCTTCACCGTCAAGAACACGGAGTTCGTCGCCCAGGCCGCCCCGGCCCAGTAGTGACCGCCGCACCGTCGACCGAGCAGCCCGGCCTCCCGCAGGCCGGGCTGCTCGTCGTCGTCGCCGTCCCGGCCGAGGCGGAGGCCGTGCTGCGCGGCCTGCCCGCCGGGGCCCGCCCCCTCCCGGTGCCGGGCGCCGACCTGCGGCGCACCGGACACCCCGGTGGGGTACCGCTGGACGTGCTGGTCGGCGGGGTCGGCCCCGCCGCGGTGGCCGCCGCCACCGCCAACGTGCTCGCCCGGCACCGGTACGCCCTGGTGGTCTCGGCGGGCATCGCGGGCGGCTTCGCCCCGCACGCGCCGATCGGTTCGCTGGTGGTGGCCGAGGAGATCGTCGCCGCTGATCTGGGCGCCCAGACCCCGGACGGCTTCGAGGACGTGGCCCGGCTCGGCTTCGGGACCGTCCGCCACACCCCGGCCCCCGGCGCCGTGGCCCTGGCCGCCCGGGCCCTGGACTGCGCCACCGGGACGGTCCTGACCGTCTCGACCGTCACCGGCTCGGCCGAACGCGCCGCCGAGCTGGCCGCCCGCCACCCGCGCGCGGTGGCCGAGGCGATGGAGGGCTTCGGGGTCGCCGAGGCGGCGGCCCTGAACGGCCTGCCGGTCTTCGAGATCCGCGCGGTCTCCAACGCCGTCGGCCCGCGCGACCGCGCCGCCTGGCGGATCGGCGAGGCGCTCGGCGCGCTGGAGCGGGCCTTCCGCACCCTGCCGTACCCGGAACTGCTCCAGGAGGTCACCCGTGGCTGAGCCCCTGCGGATCGCGTACTCCCCCTGCCCGAACGACACCTTCGTCTTCCACGCCTGGACACACGGCCTGGTGCCGGGCGCCGAGGCGCCCGAGGTGGAGTTCGCGGACATCGACATCACCAACGGCCTGGCCGAGCGTGGCGAGGGCGACCTGCTGAAGATCAGCTACGGCCAGCTGCCGTGGGTCCTGGACGAGTACGCCCTGCTGCCGTGCGGCGGCGCCCTGGGGCGCGGCTGCGGACCGCTGGTGCTCGCCCGCGAGCCCGGCACCGACCTGACGGGCGGCACCGTCGCGGTGCCGAGCGAGCGCTCGACGGCGTACCTGCTGTTCCGGCTCTGGGCGGCGAAGGCCGTGCCCGGCGGTTTCGGCAAGATCGTGGTCCTGCCGTTCCACGAGATCATGCCGGCCGTCCGGGACGGCCGGGTCGACGCCGGCCTGGTGATCCACGAGGCCCGCTTCACCTACCGGCAGTACGGCCTGCACCAGCTCGCCGACATGGGCGAGGCCTGGGAGCAGGACACCGGCCTGCCGATCCCGCTCGGCGCGATCGTGGCCCGCCGCTCACTGGGCGCGGAGCGCCTGCAGCAGATCGCCGAGACGATCCGCAGCTCGGTCCGGATGGCTTGGGACGACCCGGCGGCCTCCCGCCCGTACGTCCTGGCCCACGCGCAGGAGATGGACCCCGCCGTCGCGGACCAGCACATCGACCTCTACGTCAACGAGTACACCGCCGACCTCGGCGAGGCCGGCTACGCCGCGGTGCGCGCCCTGCTCACCCGCGCCGCCGAGGAGGGCCTGGTACCCCCGGTCGCCCCGGCCGCGCTCACCTTCTGACATCCGCACCTGCGCAACCACAACAGGGGCGCGGGGAACTGCGCGAACAACCGTGCACGGACGTCGTGCCTCGGTCGCGCCGTTCCCCCGCGCCCCTGGGTAGTGCATGGTTGCCGCGCGAACGCCCGCGCAGCTCAGACGTCGAACTGGTCCGCGACCGCCCGCAGCAGTACCGCGAGCTGGCTCCCCGCGGCCTTGGCGGGGTAACGACCCCGCTGCAAGCCGGGCAGCACCGCGTCCAGTGTGGTGATCAGGTCCTGCACGATCGGCGCCATGTCGTCGGCGCTCTTGCGCTGCGCCGCCGCGACGGAGGGCAGGGCCTCCAGCAGGGTCACGGACATCGCCTGCTCACCCCGGTGGCCTGCGGCGACGCCGAACTCGACGCGCTGTCCGGGGCGGAGGGCAGTGATGCCGTCCGGCAGCGCCTTGGTGTGGACGAAGACCTCACCGCCGTCGTCGCGCGACAGGAAGCCGTAACCCTTCGTCTCGTTGAACCACTTGACCTGGCCGGTGGGCATCTCGAAAAGTCCTCAGTGTGGGTGCGGGGGACCCCGGCGGGGGCCGAGGGTCACCAAGTGGATGTCGAGCCGGCCGCGCGCGGTGGGGCAGGCCGGTCCCGGTCAGCAGACTAACGTTCCGTCAACGGCTCATTCGAGGGTCGCCGGCCCCGTGGGTCCGTCGGGGACGGAACGGGCTCTCCCGGCGGACGCGGGCCTGGCGTCGCCAGAGTGCGCGATCGCGTCGTCCACTGGCTCACACCCCCCGGCCGGGAAAAGCGGGGTATCCGGACCAACCCCGCGTGAAGGCTGCATACCCCTGCCACCAGCAGCCCGAAACTCCCAGTTCCCGGGGAACTCCGGGCAGTGACCGGGGATCCACGCCGGGGTTACGCCGGGGCCTTGAGGTGCTGGCCGAGCCAGCCGAGCGAGGCGGGCAGCATCCGGGACCAGGTGTCGAAGTTGTGGCCGCCGCTCGGCAGGTCGATCCAGGACAGCTTGGTCGCGCTGCCCTTGGCCGCCGCGATGAACTTCTGGGTCTGCCGGTAGTAGTCGCCGTCGCCCTTCTTGCTGCCGCCGAGCAGCAGCGAGACCTGCGGCTTCGGCAGGTTGTTCAGCCGCCAGTCCAGGTTGGCCAGGTTGCGGCGGTGGTCGTCACCGGGGAACAGGTTGTCGCCGAAGTCGTCGGCCTCGTAGTAACCGGAGAGCGAGACCGCCGCCGAGTAGACGTCGGGGTGCTTCATGGCCAGCTTCAGCCCGCAGTAGCCGCCGGTGGAGTTGCCGATCACGCCCAGGCTGCCCACACCCTCGGCGACCCGGTACGCGCTGCGCAGGGCCTGCGGCACGTCCTTGGCGAAGTACGTCTCGGTCTGCGCGCCACCGGGGAGGTCCTCGCACTCGGCGTCGCGCGGCAGCACCGGCGAGGGCTGCATCATCAGCAGCACGGTCGGCGGGGTCTTGCCGTCCCTGATCAGCTGGAGTTCGGTGGCCGGGTAGTTCAGCTTGGTGATCAGGTTCTTCGCGATGCCGGGGAAGCCGGTGATGGCGATCGCGGCCGGGAACTTCTTGTCCTGGTACTCCGGCTGGAAGTACTGCGGCGGCAGGTAGACGTACCCGTTGCTGGCCAGGCCGGTGGTCGCGCCCGGGATCCGGATCTGGTCCAGCTTGCCGACCTGCGCGGGCTCGCGGCCGACGGTGCCGCTGCCGCGTACGTTCTCGCTGGAGATCTGCTGGATCCCGGTGTGCCGCCCGTCCACCATCCGGCTCTGGATGGTCACCGGGCTGTTGTCCGTGGTGCCCAGCAGGTCGGCCCAGGTGCCGTAGAACGAGAAGTAGTTGTTGGCCGCCAGCCCCAGCGTGCACATCACCGCGACCTGGGTGACCACGATGGTGCCGACCCGGCCGAGCACGGCGAGCCAGGAGCGCTCCGCCAGCCTGGGCCAGAGCCAGACCGTACCGACGACCAGCAGGAGCGAGACCAACGCGGACAACGCCAGCACCTTGTGACTGGTCAGACCCATGCCTCAGTACGCCCCTGCTCCACCGACGGTTTCACGAACACCCACCAGAGTGCCCGATCGGCACACCCGAACGCTTGACCGTACAGACCGACCTCACCCCCGCCGATCGGCGGGGGCGCGCGACTCTGAGACACTGGAGCACCAACCTCCGAGGAGCCCAAGTGAGCACCAGGAACGCCGACAGCGGCGACGCCTTCGTCCGGGCCGGGGCGATCGTCTTCGGCTTCGGAGCGGTCGCCACCCTGGTGACGTTCGTCCCGCTCTTCTTCGACCTGCCCCGGTTGCCGACCATCGCGTACTGGCTCTGCATGCTGATGCCGCTCGGATTCCTCTGCTCCCTCACCGGCATGCTGCTCTCCGCCCGCGCCCAGCGCCGCCGGGTGAAGGAAGCCGCCCAGCCGGCCTGACCCCCGGGCCCCCGCCGGGCTCTCAGGCCAGGTGGCCCGCCAGCCAGGCCGGGAACTCGGTGAGGTCGGCGAGGACCACGTCCGCACCGGCCTCGCGCAGTTCCGCCGCGCCGTACGGGCCGGTGGTCACACCGATCGCCACCGCGTCCGCGGCCCGTGCGCCCCGGATGTCGCCGAGGTGGTCGCCGACGTAGACCGTCGCCTTGTGCTCGCGCAGCGCGAGGCCCTTGCCCTCGGCCCAGGCGTCGCCGACCAGGATGTCCGTCTCCAGGCCCATCAGGTCCAGTTGGAGCCGGGCGTTGGGCCCGTACTTGCCGGTGATCACCGCGACCCGGCCGCCGTGCGCGCGGACGGCGTCCAGCGACTCGCGGGCGCCGGGCAGCACCACCGCGCCGGGCAGAGCGTGCTCACGGTAGAGCGCGCGGTACGCGTCCACGATCTCGGGCACCCGCTCGGCCGGGAACCACTCGGCCACCTCCTGGGCGAGCGGCGGCCCGAGCCGGGTGATCACCAGATCGCTGTCGATCCGGGTGCCGGTCGCGGCTGCGAGCTCGTCCCAGGCCGCCTTGATGCCGGGCCTGGTGTCGAGCAGGGTCATGTCGAGATCGAAGCCCACGGTGAGAGACATGGGCCCCAGCGTAGGCGGGCCGGACAGCCCCGCACATGGACAAGTCGGACATAATCGACTCATGCCTCGTCAGCTGTCGCGCCGGACCGCCCTCTCCGGGCTGGGCGCGGCACTGCTGACCGGCTGCACCAGCTCGGCCCTGGGACCGCGCGTGACCCTGGCCACCGGCACCGAGACGCCGAGCCCGCCGCCGGTGCCCAGCGTCACGGTGAACACCGCGAACGGCCCGGTCCTGGTGCCGGGCGCCCCCATGCGGGTGGTGACCCTGGACACCGCCGAACTGGACTCCGCGATGACCCTGGGCATCACCCCGGTGGGAGCCGCCCGGGCGGCGGCCGACCAGGGCCTCCCGGACTACTGGCCGGCCTCCCGGCTGGCCGAGATCGCCTACGCCGGGACGATCGGCAGCCCGGACGCCGCGCTGATCGGCGCGCTCGACCCGCAGCTGATCCTGAGCAACCGGACCCGCGACGCCGCCCACTACGAGACCCTCCGCCGGATCGCCCCCACCGTGCTCAGCGAGACCACCGGCTACCCCTGGAAGGCCGACTTCCTGCTGCACGCCCAGGCCCTCGGCCGCCAGGACGAGGCGGCGGCCGTGATCACCGCATACGGGCGGCACGTCGCCCAGACGGTGGCGTCGATCGGCGCGGCCGGCGCGGCGGGGAAGCGGATCAGCATCGTACGGTTCGTCGAGGGCTCACCGGCCGTGCGGCTGTACGGGCGGCAGAACTTCATCGGGACGCTGCTGGCGGATCTCCAGCTCGGCCGCCCGGACGCACAGAACATCGACGCGTTCGACGTCGAGGTGCCGCCCGACCGGATCGGCGGGGCCGACGGCGACTTCCTCTTCTACTCGACGTACGGAGACCCGGCGAAGGCCGCCACCACCGCCACCCTCACCGGCGCCGCCTGGAAGGCCCTGACCGCCGTCCAGGGCCATCGGGCCTTCCCCGTGGACGACCAACTCTGGTTCGAGGGCATCGGCTACACCGGCGCCAACCTCATCCTGGCGGAACTCCAACACTTCCTGGGCGGCTGAGCCGAACAGCCGTGCGACCCGCCACCCCAAGGGGGCGCGGGGCAGCTCAACGGCTGCGCCGCCGGAGCGTCACCGCGAGGAGGAAGAGCGCCGACAGCAGGCCCGCCACGCGGAGCACCCCGGGGGCCGCCGCCCACGCGTCGTGGCCGATCTGGTGGCCGGGGGTGACGGGGGCGCCCCAGCGGCCCTTGGCCCGGCCCCAGAACCAGACCGTCGAGCCGGCCATGGTGACCAGCGGGATGCCGAGCGCAGCGAACTTGCGGGTCAGGTCGCCGAGCCGGGGTGCGACGTAGGCGAGGGCCCAGCCGGCCAGCAGGGCGAGGACCTGTCCGGTCGCGGCGCCGCCCAGCAGCACCACGGCGGCGGCCAGGACGATCACCGACGGCCGGCGGCCCGCCAGCAGGGACGTCCCGCCCTCCGCTGCGGGTTCGGCCGCCGCCGGTTCGACGGCACGCTGCTCGGGGACGGGAGCGGTGGCGGGCTCGGGCCGGGGGTCGGCGGTGGAGAAGTCGAACTGCACGCTGTCCCAGCCGGGGAAGTCCTGGGCTCCGAGCGCCCGGGTGGGCGGCCAGAAGGTCTCCGTCACCGGAGCGGCCGGCTCCTTGGTCAGCTGCACGGCCGGTTCCACCGGGACCTCCGGCGCGTACACGCTCGCACCGCCGTCCTCCGCAGCAGCCGTCGCAGCCGCAGCCGCGCCGTCGTCCGACCGTCCGAAGACCCGCCAGGGGCCGTCGACCCGCCACCATTCGCCACCGGCTCCGCCGTCCGCCATCGCCCGCCACCCCGCATCACAGTCACCGGCCCGCCGCCCGCTGACGCTACCCACTCCCCCACCACCGGCGCGACCCCTACGCGCCCCCGCGCCCCACCCACGCGCTGAACGCCCGCCGTCACCCCGTCACCCCGCCGCCCCCGGCAAGCTCTCCCCCCGATTGCCGGAGGGTCTAACCTGGGTCGGATGAGCACTCAGCAGAGCGAGCCGCGCCCAGCCCGGGCCGCCGCCGCCCCCCGTACGCTCGCCGAGGAGCTCCGGGCCCGTAGCGACGAGGCGCTGGCCGAGCTGCTCCGCGCCCGTCCCGATCTGCTCAACCCGGTGCCGAGCGATCTGACCCAGCTGGCGAGCCGGGCCTCGGGCCGCGCCTCGGCGCTGCGCGCGCTGGAACGCCTGGACCGTTTCACGCTCCAGGTCGCCGAGGCGCTGGCCGCCGCGCCCGACGGCAGCCCGGACACCGTGATCCGCAACCTGCTGGCCGGCCCCGCCCGGGTCAAGCCGCATCCGCAGGCCGACCCGGCCGACCGCACCGCCGTCGCGGCGGCTCTGCCCGGCGCGCTGGCCACGCTGCGCGCCCGCGCGCTGCTCTGGGGCCCGGACTCCGCGCTGCGCCTGGTGATGGCCGTACGGGAGGCGCTCACCCCGAGCGCGACCAACCCCGGCCGGACGGGCCTCGGCCCGACCCTCGCCGAGGCGACCACGGGGATGTCGCCCGCCCGGCTCCAGCAGCTGCTGGCCGGCGCCGGGCTGGCCCCGACCCCGGACCCGGTGTCCGCCGTCGCCGCGCTCGCCGCGCTGCTGGCCGACCGCAAGCGCTGCGCCGCGCTGCTCGCCGAGGCTCCCGAGCAGGCCGTCGGACTGCTGGAGCGGCTGGTCTGGGGCCCGCCCACCGGCACCGTCCCGGACGCGGCCCGCCAGGTGACCGCCGAGGAGGCCCGCAGCCCGGTGGAGTGGCTGCTGGCGCGCGGCCTGCTGCTGCCCACCAGCCCCGGTTCGGTGGTCCTCCCGCGCGAGCTCGCCCTCCACCTGCGCGGCGGCCGCAGCCACCGTACGGTCGAGCCGACCAGGCCCGTCCCCGCCCCGGCCGCCGAGCGCGATCCACAGGTTGTGGACAGCGCCGCCGCCGGGCAGGCGTACACCGCCGTCCGGACGATCGAGGAGCTGCTCGACTCCTGGGGCCTCCAGCCACCGCCGACCCTGCGCGCCGGCGGTCTCGGCGTCCGGGATCTCAAGCGCACCGCGCTGACCCTGGAGTGCTCGGAGCCGGTGGCCGCGTTCTGGCTCGAACTCGCGTACACCTCGGGCCTGCTCGCCCCCGACGGCGAGACCGACGAGCGCTGGGCGCCCACCCCGGCGTACGACAGCTGGCTCCAGCAGCCGGTCGCGGACCGCTGGGTGCTGCTGGCAAGGGACTGGATCGCCGCCACCCGGGTGGCCGGACTGGCCGGGACGCCGGACGGCAAGGGCAAGACCCGGGCCGTACTCGGGCCCGAGCTGGACCGCACCCTCGCACCGTCCGTGCGCCGCGCCGTCCTCGAACTGCTGGCCACCGTGGCGCCCGGCGGCACGGCCACCGCCGGCACCCTGCTCCCCGCGCTGCGCTGGCAGCGCCCGCTGCGCGGCGGGCCGGTCGGGCCGGACGGCCGGGACTTCCGCGACCACCTCACCGAGTGGGCGCTGAGCGAGGCCGAACTGCTCGGCCTCACCGGGCGCGGCGCACTCGCGGCGCCCGCCCGCGCGCTGATCTCGGGCGGCGACCCGGCGGCCGTCCTGACCCCGCTGCTGCCGCAGCCGCTGGACCACGTGATCCTCCAGCCCGACCTCACCGCGATCGCCCCCGGACCGCTGCTGACCCCGGTGGCCCAGGCGCTGGCGCTCTGCGCGGACGTCGAGTCCAAGGGCGGCGCGACGGTCTACCGGTTCACCACCGAGTCGGTGCGCCGCGCACTCGACGCCGGACGCACCGCCGCCGACCTGCACGCCTTCCTGGAGAAGCACTCCCGGACGCCCGTCCCGCAGCCGCTCGCCTACCTGGTGGACGACGTCGCCCGGCGGCACGGCGTGCTGCGGGTCGGCGCGGCCTCCTCGTACCTGCGGTGCGACGACCCGTCACTGCTCGCCGAGGTGCTGGCCGACCGGCGGGCCGTCGAACTGCGGCTGCGGCTGCTCGCCCCGACCGTCCTGGCCGCCCAGGCGCCGCCCGACACGCTGCTCTCGGTGCTGCGGATCATGGGGTACGCCCCGGCCGCCGAGTCGGCCGACGGCGATGTGCTGATCACCCGCCCGGACAGCCGCCGGACACCGCCCCGGAGCGCGCCGACCCCCATCCCGGACGGGCCGCCGCACCCGGACGGCGTCCTGCTCGGCGCGGCCGTCAAGGCCGTCCGCGCGGGCGACCGGGCGGCCACCGCCGTCCGCCGGGAGACCGTCGTCGGACCGGCGGCGAACCAGCAGCAGAACGGCCCGGCCCGCAGCGACCTGCGCCAACTGCCGCGCACCGCCGCCGCCGACACCCTCGCCGCGCTCCAGACCGCCGTCATGCTGGGCGAGCGGATGTGGATCGGCTACGTCAACGCCGAGGGGCTCTCCTCGCAGCGGGTGGTCGACCCGGTCAAGGTCGAGGGCGGCTTCGTCACGGCGTACGACCACCACTCCGACGAGATCCGCACCTTCGCCCTGCACCGGATCACCGGCGTGGCCGAGGTCGACGAGGCCGGATAGCCGACGCACCGGCACAGCCGGCCCCGGTAGCTTGCGGAGCCGCTCAGCGCTGGTGCGCCGCCATGTCGGGGTGCGCCTTCATGTACGCCTGGCCCTCGGGGGAGTTCTTGGCCTGCTCGACCATCGCGTCCGGGTCGGGCATCTTCATGCCGCTGGTCAGCTCGGCGAGGGTGAAGGCGACATCGCCGAAGAGCCCGCCGGGGTGCGCCATGGCACCGACGGTTCCGACGGGCGAGGCGGATTCGGGCTGAGCCGCGGCAGACTCGGCCTGAGCCGGCGCGGCGATGACGCCGAGGGCCGCGCCGGAGAGAGCGACGGTGGCGAGGATGCGATTCGTCTTCTTCATGCCCTCCACAACGAGCGCGGAGCGCCCAGGTCACCGGCACTGCCCCTGGAGCAGCCGGGTGCGCGAGTTCACGGCCGGACCTCGTACACCAGGTTGAACGGCGTCTCGGCCGCCCGCCGGAACCGGCCGAAGCCGGCCTCCTCGGCGACCTGCCGGGTCTGCCCCTCACCGGCCTGCGCGCCCAGTGCCCGGCCGACCGCCTGGGACTGCGAGGCGGGGGTGCAGATGAGGGACGAGGCCGCGTAGAGCGCCCGGCCGAGCGGGTTGAGGTTGTCGCGGACGCTGTCGCCCGCGTACGGCTCGACCAGCATCACCGTCCCGTCCGGCGCCAGCTGCTCCCGGGTGTGTGCGAGCGCGCCGACCGGATCACCCATGTCGTGCAGGCAGTCGAAATAGGCGACCAGGTCGTAGGGGCCGCCGGTGAAGTCCGCCGCACCCGCGACCTCGAACGACACCTGACCGCTCAGCCCGTCCTCGCCGGCCAGCCGCCGGGCGGCCTCGACCGACGGCACGTGGTAGTCGAAGCCCGTGAAGTGCGACTGCGGGAAGGCCCCGGCCATGTACAGCGTCGAGTAGCCGAGACCGCACCCCACGTCGGCCGCCCGTGCCCCCGCCCGGAACTTGTCGACCACGCCCTCCAGCGCGGGCAGCCACTCGGCCACCAGGTGGGCCGCGTAGCCCGGTCTGAAGAACCGCGCGGTACCGGCGAAGAGTTCCGGGTGGTGTTCGTGCCACCCCATGCCGCCGCCGTCCCGGAAGGCCCGTTCGAGCTTGTCCCGGGCCTCGGGCCGGGCCGCCGCCATGAAGGCCTGGAATCCGCCCAGCACGAAGGCCGGGCTCTCCTCGTCGGTGAACGCCGCCGCCTGCTCCGGCGACAACCGGAAGAGGCCGTCCCCGTCGTAGGTCACGTAGCCGCTCGCCGCCATCGCCGCCAGCCACTCACGGACGTTGCGCTCGACCGTCCCGGTCCGCTCGGCCAGCCCGGCGGAGTCCACCGGCCCGCCGTCGGCCAGGGCCCGGAAGAGGCCGAGCCGCTCTCCGATCGACAGCAGCGGCGCCAACGCCACCGCGCCCAGATCGGTGACCACCCTGCCCAACAGCTCGTTGAGCCTGCCCTCGTCGAGGGCGCTCATGTCATCGGTCGCCATCAGCCACCTCCCAATCCGCTCCCCCGTCCACCGGCCCGGGTCTCACCACCTCTCGTCGCGCAGCACCTCCAGGTTCGTGTAGGTGGGCTCACCGGTGCAGAGCTCCTGCATCCGGCCGGAGATCTGCTGGGTCTCGGGGAGCTCGCTGTTGCGCATGGCCTGCTCGTACGACGGGAACTCGACGATGTTGACGTAGTGCGCCGGCTTGTCGCGGTCGTGCATCAGCATGCCGTGGGAGGCCGTCCGCTTCCCCTCGGTGGCCGTGAGCCACTCGTCCATCAGCTGATCCATCTCAGCCGCGCGGGTGGTCTCGTACTCGATGATTTGAACGAAGGTCATCGCCGCCACTTCCTTCCACGTTCCTTCAAACCAGCATCCTGCCCCGGACCAGGAGCTTCAACTTGCGAGCCGAGGTCGCCGGTCGTGCGCCGGGTCACGGTGACCGGTCACGCTTTGCGGCCGGGTGGGGGACACTGGAGGGTCTGCGACGAACCGACGGAGGTTTCCCCGCGTGAACGACGGACCACTCATCGTCCAGAGCGACAAGACGCTGCTCCTGGAGATCGACCACCCCACGGCCGCCGACTGCCGCCGCGTGATCGCGCCGTTCGCGGAGTTGGAGCGTGCCCCCGAGCACGTCCACACCTACCGGGTGACGCCGCTCGGGCTCTGGAACGCCCGCGCCGCCGGGCACGACGCCGAGCAGGTCGTCGACGCCCTGGTGAAGTACTCGCGCTACCCGGTGCCGCACGCGCTGCTGGTGGACATCGCCGACACCATGGCCCGGTACGGGCGGCTCCAGCTCAGCAAGCACCCGGTGCACGGCCTGGTGCTGACCACCACCGACCGGCCGGTGCTGGAGGAGGTGCTGCGCTCGAAGAAGATCGCCCCGCTGGTCGGCACCCGGGTCGACCCGGACACCGTGATCGTGCACCCCTCCGAGCGCGGGCAGATCAAGCAGATGCTGCTCAAGCTCGGCTGGCCCGCCGAGGACCACGCCGGGTACGTGGACGGCGAGGCGCACCCGATCGAGCTGGACCAGAACGGGTGGGAGCTGCGCCCGTACCAGCAGCAGGCCGTCGAGGGCTTCTGGCACGGCGGCAGCGGTGTGGTCGTGCTGCCCTGCGGCGCGGGCAAGACGCTGGTGGGCGCGGCGGCGATGGCGGAGGCCAAGTCGACCACGCTGATCCTGGTGACCAACACCGTCTCGGCCCGGCAGTGGAAGCACGAGCTGGTCAAGCGCACCTCGCTCACCGAGGAGGAGATCGGCGAGTACAGCGGGACGCGCAAGGAGATCCGCCCGGTCACCATCGCCACCTACCAGGTGATGACGACCAAGCGGAAGGGCACCTACGCGCATCTGGAGCTGTTCGACGCCCGGAACTGGGGCCTGGTGGTCTACGACGAGGTGCACCTGCTGCCCGCGCCGGTCTTCAAGTTCACCGCCGACCTCCAGGCCCGCCGCCGGCTCGGGCTGACGGCGACGCTGGTCCGCGAGGACGGCCGCGAGGGCGACGTCTTCTCACTGATCGGGCCCAAGCGCTTCGACGCGCCGTGGAAGGAGATCGAGGCGCAGGGCTACATCGCGCCCGCCGACTGCTGCGAAGTCCGCGTCACCCTCACCGACTCCGAGCGGCTCTCGTACGCGACCGCCGAGCCGGAGGAGCGCTACCGCTTCTGCGCGACCACGGCCACCAAGCGGCGGGTGGTGGAGGCCCTGGTCAAGAAGCACGAGAAGGACCAGACCCTGATCATCGGCCAGTACATCGACCAGCTGGACGAGCTGGGCGAGGTGCTGAACGCCCCGGTGATCAAGGGCGAGACCAGTAACGCCCAGCGCGAGAAGCTCTTCGAGGCCTTCCGGACGAAGGAGATCAGCGTGCTGGTGGTCTCCAAGGTCGCCAACTTCTCGATCGACCTGCCGGAGGCGACCGTCGCCATCCAGGTCTCCGGCACGTTCGGCTCCCGGCAGGAGGAGGCCCAGCGGCTCGGCCGGGTGCTGCGGCCGAAGGCGGACGGACACTCGGCGCACTTCTACTCGGTGGTGGCCCGCGACACCGTGGACCAGGACTTCGCCGCCCACCGGCAGCGCTTCCTGGCCGAGCAGGGGTACGCCTACCGGATCATCGACGCGGACGACATCCTCTGAGCAGCCCGGCGCGTACCGTCGGCGGACGTGCCGGCGGCGGACCCGCCCGGTAGGGCCCGCCCGGCGGCGGCCCGGGGTGCCGTGTGCACCGCGGGCCCGCCCGGGGCGTCGGCCGGATTCAGAGTCTGACGCCGTCCCGACCGAGGAAGACGACGCGGGCCGCGGTATCGAGGACGATCCCGGTGTTGCGGACGACCCGGGCGAGCGGGCCCAGCCTGGGGGTGTCGGTGGGGACGGCGGTGCTGCCGCCCGCCGTGCGGGTGATGGTCTTCGGTGCGCGCACCCGGGGGTTCGTGGCCGCTGCCGGGGGCGCCGTGATGTGTACGGTGCTCATGCCTCAACAGTAGGTTTTCGGCCACCCGGACACATCCACCCAAAGGGCCGTACGTACCGGGACCTAAGTCGTCCTTGCGGCGTACGGAAGCCCTGACTCCTTCCGGGGCACGCCCGGGGAACCGCCGGGGAAAACGATTCGCCTCCCGCGCGCGGCGGGTCTAGGATCGCCGGTCTGCCCCCTCCCGAACCGTGGTGCCGTCGCCGGCAGCCGGGGGAGGTCCTGACCGCTCGGTAACCGGCCAGGGTCCTTCACTGTGAGCTACGACGAGACCGCTGCCCCGGCGAGGGGCAGCCGGGAAGGTTCGCTGTGCACGCCCCCACCACCGACCCCCTGCAGCGCGAGCGCGACCACCTGGCCGCCTCCCGGGCCGCGCTGACCGCCATGCGCGAGGACGTCGAGTCGCTCGACCTGCGCGACGTCACCGGCACCTGGGTCTCCGCCGCCGTCCTCCAGCGCCAGGTCACCGACCGGATCGCCGCGCTGGCCGACCTCGCGCACACCCCGCTCTTCTTCGGCCGCCTCGACTACCTGCACGCGATCAGCGAGGACCTGGCCGAGGGAGGGACGGGAGAGCAGTTCTACATCGGCCGCCGGCACGTGCACGACGCGGCCGGGGACCCGATGGTGATCGACTGGCGCGCACCCGTCTCCCAGCCGTTCTACCGGGCCAGCCGCACCGACCCGCTGGATGTCGAGCGCCGCCGCCGCTTCGGCTACACCGGCGGCGAGCTGACCGCGTACGAGGACGAGCACCTGACCGACCCCGCCGAGGCGGACAGCGCCTCCGCCCTGCTCGCGGCCGAGATCGAGAAGCCCCGTGTCGGCCCGATGCGCGACATCGTGGCCACCATCCAGCCCGAGCAGGACGAGATCGTCCGCGCCGAGATCGGCGGCACGGTCTGCGTCCAGGGCGCACCCGGCACCGGGAAGACCGCCGTCGGCCTGCACCGGGTCGCCTACCTGCTGTACGCGCACCGCGAGCGCCTCGCCCGCACCGGCACGCTGGTGATCGGCCCGAACTCCTCCTTCCTCAGCTACATCGAGCAGGTGCTGCCCGCGCTGGGCGAGCTGGACGTGGCCCAGGCCACCGTGCAGCAGCTGGTGGCGCACGTCGAGGTCCGCGGCGAGGACCCCTCGGAGGCGGCCCGGATCAAGGGCGACGCCCGGATGGCCGAGGTGCTGCGGCGCGCCGTCCGCTCCGGGATCACACTGCCCACCGAGCCGTGCGTGGTCGTGCGGGGCTCCCGCCGCTACCGCGTGCCGGTACAGGAGCTGACCGGGATCATCGAGGAGCTGGCGGGCCGTGAGATCCGCTACGGCGCGGCCCGGGAGGCGCTGCCGCAGCGGATCGCGCACACCGTGCTGCTGAAGATGGAGCAGGGCGGCGAGGCGCCGGACGACCGCGTGCAGGACGCGGTGGCCCGCAACCCGCAGGTCAAGGCCGTGGTGAAGGAGTGCTGGCCGCCGGTCGACCCGGCCAAGCTGGTGCACCGGCTGCTCACCGACGCCGCCTTCCTCGCGGAGTGCGCGCAGGGGGTCCTCGATGCCGGGGAGCAGGCCGCGATCCTGTGGACCAAGCCCGGACGCTCGGTGAAGACCGCCCGCTGGACGGCCGCCGACGCCGTCCTGGTGGACGAGGCGACGGACCTGGTGCAGCGCACCTCCTCGCTCGGCCACGTCGTCCTGGACGAGGCCCAGGACCTCTCCCCCATGCAGTACCGCGCGGTCGGCCGCCGCTGCACCACCGGCTCGGCCACCGTCCTCGGCGACCTCGCCCAGGGCACCACCCCGTGGGCGACCGCGAGTTGGCAGGACGCCCTGCACCACCTCGGCAAGGCCGGCGCGCACGTCGAGGAGCTCACCAAGGGCTTCCGGGTGCCCGAGGAGGTCATCGCGTACGCCTCCCGGCTGCTGCCCGCGATCGCCCCGGGCCTCGCCCCCGCCACCTCGATCCGCGACCTGCCCGGGTCACTGGCCGTCCGTCACGTCCCCTCCCCCGACGACCTGGTCGAGTCGGTGGTCGAGGCCTGCCGCCTGGCACTCGGGCACGAGGGCTCCACCGGGCTGATCGCCGCCGACGCGCGGATCCCGCTGTTCGCGGAGGCCCTCACCGCGGCGGGGCTGGCGTTCCTCGCCCCGGGCACCGAGACCAGCGCGGAGGCCCGCCTCACCCTCGTCCCCGCGTCGCTCGCCAAGGGCCTGGAGTACGACTACGTGGTCCTGGACGAACCGGCCGCGGTGGTCGCCGGCGAACCGGACGAGCGGACCGGCCTGCGCCGCCTGTACGTCGCGCTGACCCGCGCGGTGTCAGGGCTGCAGCTGCTGCACTCCGAGGCGCTGCCGGTGCAGTTGGGGGCGTAGCCCCCGCCCCCTCGGTGCACCCTCCGCACACGGGCAACCACCTCAGGGCACGGGGAACGGCGCGCGCAACCGTGCACCTCCGTAGAGGGCCGGTCGCGCAGTTCCCCGCGCCCCCAAAGGTTCACGCGACACGTACGGGCAACCACCTCAGGGGCGCGAGGAACGGCGCGCGCAACCGCCCACCCCCGTAGGGGCTGATCGCGCAGTTCCCCGCGCCCCCAGGGGCCCGTGCGTGGCCTCAGTTGTCGAGGAGGGTGCGCCAGTGGGCGACCTTCGCGGTGTCGACCGGGGAGTCCCAGCCGGCGACGCGGACTGCGCCGCCGATGTGGAAGGCGTCGAACCCGGCGGCGCGCAGGTCTGGGACGTGCTCGGCCAGCAGGCCGCCGCCGACCAGGATCTGCTGCCGGTAGCCGGGCTCGCCGGACTTCGCCAGCTCGGCCGTCAGGACCTCGCGGCCGGCTGCGACCCCGGCGGCCGAGCCGGCCGTCAGGAAGGTGTCCAGGCCGGGCAGGTGGCCGACCGCCGCCCGGACGGCGGCGCGGTCGGTGCTGTGGTCGAGGGCCCGGTGGAAGGTCCAGCGGCAGCCGGCCACGGCCTCGGCGAGGGCGCCGGTCGCGGCCAGGTCGACCGTGCCGTCCGCGCCCAGGAAGCCGAGGACGAACTCCTCCGCGCCCTCGGCCCGCAGCTCGGCCACCCGGGTGCGCAGTTCGTCCAGGCTGCCGGGGGTGAAGCCGTCCCTGATCCGGAGCATCACGCGGAGCGGGAGGTCCACGGCGGCACGGATCTTGGCGAAGTCCTCCGCCGAAGGCGTCAGCCCGTCGGCGGCCATGTCCGTGACCAGTTCGAGCCGGTCGGCGCCGCCGGACTCGGCGGCCTGGGCGTCCTGCGCCGTCAACGCGATGACTTCGAAGATTGGTCTAGACATATCGGCTACCCTGCCACATCCGGCACCGCCGCCGCGAGCCCCCTCCCCCGATCAGCCCGCGCTCGGGGGCCGCCTGCGGTCCGGAACGTCCGGGTGCCACAGCCGCGCCACGCCGATCACCAGGACCAGGCCCCCCAGCAGGATCAGCGCGGCCGTCCCACTGCTCCCCGTGGTGCTCCTCAGCACGGGCAGCGACAGCATGAGCGCCGCCGGCAGACCGGCGAGCGCCGCCGCCGCCGGGAAGAGCCACCCCCGCAGCAGGGCCGGCAGCGCCACCACCAGCAGCGGCCCTTCGACGCCCGCGAACAGCAGTACCAGCAGGGACGAGTCGACGGGAAGCCGGAACGGGTAGGAGAAGAGCGCCGAGGTGAAGACCACGCCGCCCAGCAGTACCCCGGCCAGCACCGCCGCGGCCCGCCGCAAGGTCGCGGGGCCGAGCAGGTCACGGGGCGCGGTGAGCGCCATCGCCGTCCACAGCAGCTGCAGACCCGGGTACAGGAAGATGCCCAACAGCACCCGTACGAGCGGATTGTGGGGCCCCGTGTGGGCCACTCCGGCCATCACCTGGGAGCTCGTCACGGTGAGGGCGGCCAGCAGTACCAGCCCCTTGGCCGCCGGCCAGCGTCCGAACAGCGCGGTCACGACGGCCAGCAGCGCCAGCACATCGCCGGCGAGCCACAGCCATCCCTCAAGGGTCGGGGACAGGACGCCGGTGTTCCCGTGCACCAGCGCCCGCGCCGCCACGAACAGCTCGAAGAGCGGCACCCCGGCCGCCGCCCCGACGGCGAACGGCGCGACGACGGCCGCGAGCCGGGCGGGGATCCCGCTGGAGGCGAGACCCGTCCGGACCCGCAGGCCGTGACCCGCCAGGTCGGCCAGCTCGCGGGCGGTCGCCAGGCGGCCCGCACCGGCCGTGGCGTCGGCGAAGACCCCGGCGATCTCGTCCCCCCACTCCCGGCGGTGGGCGGCCGGGTGCAGCGCGAGAGCGAACCGCAGCGCGAGTCCGCCACCGGATCCGGTGGCGCTGGTGGTGGTGCCGGCGGTGCTGGGCTCGGTCATGCGAAGGCCCCCTTGGCCACGGTACGGACCTTCAGGCGTCGCTGGGCCTCGGCCGCCACCGCGCGCAGCCGCTCGGCCTCCGAGGCGAGGAGCTCGCGGCCGGCGTCGGCGAGGGCGTACGTCCGGCGGGCCCGGCCGTCGACGATCTCCTCGCTCTCGACCCGGATCAGGCCCTGCTTGAGCAGCCGGTCCAGAGCTCCGTAGAGGGTGCCGGTGCGCATCGTGACCCGGCCGCCGGAGATCGCGGCGATCTCCTGGATGAGCGCGTAGCCGTGCCTGGGGGCGTCGGCCAGCGCGGTGAGCAGGAGCAGCGTGGGCTCCTGCAGGGAGCGTTCTGTCATGTGGCTATATATATCGGCGAACTGCATATGCTGTCCATCGGAATCGGTGGACAGCGTCGTCCGGCGGTCCAGAATGATCCCCATGCCTGATGCCCTGCTCGACCGCTGGACCGCCCTGCTGCACCGCTGCGGCGCCACCGTCGACCCCGAGCCCTACGGACGCGACCTGCTGGGGCGCTGGGCCGAACCCCAGCGGAAGTACCACACCACCGGGCACCTGCTGGCGATGCTCGACCACGTCGACGCCCTCGCCGGGCACGCCGACGACCCGGACGCCGTCCGGCTGGCCGCCTGGTTCCACGACGCCGTCTACCGCCCGGACCGCTCGGAGAACGAGGAGCGCAGCGCCCGGCTCGCCCTGCGCGCCCTGCCCGAGGCGGGCCTCGGCCAGGCGCTCACGGAGGAGGTGGCGCGGCTGGTCCGGCTCACCACCGGCCACCACCCCGAGCCCGGCGACCGCAACGGCGAGGTGCTCTGCGACGCCGACCTCGCCGTACTGGGCGGCTCGCCCGAGGCGTACGCGGCATACGCGGCCGCCGTCCGGGCGGAGTACGGGTTCGTCCCGGAGGACGCCTTCCGCGAGGGGCGGGCGGCCGTGCTGCGCCAACTGCTGGACCTGCCCGCGCTCTACCGGACCCCGGACGCCCACGCCCGCTTCGACGCCGCCGCCCGGGCCAACCTGGCGGACGAACTCAGGCTGCTCTCGTAACCTTCCGCCGCCGCAGCCCGGCGGCGGTCAGCCGGGCCACCAGCTCCTTGCTGCCGACGGGCCGCGCGCCGAGCCGGACGGCGTCCTCGTACCACTTCGCCGGAATGTCGTAGTGGTCCCGCTCGAACGCCTTCTCCGGCGCGCCGAGCAGCAGCGCGAAGGCGTGCAGTTCCTCGTACGAGACGTCGCTCACCAGGTGCGACCAGAGCTTGCCGTGGCCCGGCCAGGTCGGCAGGTCGATCAGGATCACGCGAGCTGCCCGACGGGCGCCACCACGGTGGCCTCCTTACCGCACACCCAGTGCGGCTCCGGCCCGAGCTCGGGCTCGACGCTCAACGCGTGCGGATCGCCGTCGACCGCGCACTTCTCGCACAGCGGCCAGCGCCCGTACGCCTCCAGCAGCGCGTCCTGCACGTCCTGCGCGATCAGCCCGAGCACGTACTCCGTCCCGTCCGGCCACTGCTCCAGCCACCAGCGGCGGTGCGTCACGGCGTCCTCGACCAGCGACACCACCGTCGCATCGGCGACGTCGCGCGCGGTCAGGTCGGCGAGGATCAGCGCCCGGGCGCTGTGCAGGGCGGCTTCGATGGCAGGAGTGGACGACATCCACCTATTGTCCCGTGCCGGCGACGGTACGGAGGAACCGGACCAGGTCCTCAGGGTCGTCGCCACCATCCCCCTCAGGGGTGAAAGCGCCGTGAGGGCGGCCCCCGTAACGGGGACCGCCCTCACGATCAAGACTGACCGATCCTCGGAGGAGGATCAGAAGTCCATGTCACCGCCCGGCATGCCGCCACCGGCAGCCGCGCCGGCCTTCTCGGGCTTGTCGGCGATGACGGCCTCGGTGGTGAGGAAGAGCGCCGCGATGGAGGCGGCGTTCTGCAGCGCCGAGCGCGTGACCTTGGCCGGGTCGATGATGCCCGCGGCGATGAGGTCGACGTACTCGTTGGTCGCGGCGTTCAGGCCGTGGCCGGCGGGGAGGTTGCGCACCTTCTCCACCACGACACCGCCCTCGAGGCCGGCGTTGACCGCGATCTGCTTGATCGGGGCCTCCAGCGCCACGCGGACGATGTTGGCGCCGGTGGCCTCGTCGCCCTCCAGCTCCAGCGTGTCGAACACGACACCGGCCTGCAGCAGCGCGACGCCACCACCGGCGACGATGCCCTCCTCGACGGCGGCCTTCGCGTTGCGGACGGCGTCCTCGATGCGGTGCTTGCGCTCCTTGAGCTCCACCTCGGTGGCCGCGCCGGCCTTGATGACGGCGACGCCGCCCGCGAGCTTGGCCAGGCGCTCCTGGAGCTTCTCGCGGTCGTAGTCCGAGTCGCTGTTCTCGATCTCGGCACGGATCTGGTTGACGCGACCGGCGACCTGGTCGCTGTCGCCGCCACCGTCGACGATGGTGGTCTCGTCCTTGGTGATGACCACCTTGCGGGCGGTGCCCAGCAGGTCGACGCCGGCGTTCTCCAGCTTGAGGCCGACCTCCTCGGAGATGACGGTGCCACCGGTGAGGATGGCGATGTCGCCGAGCATGGCCTTGCGGCGGTCACCGAAGCCCGGGGCCTTGACGGCGACGGACTTGAAGGTGCCACGGATCTTGTTCACGACCAGGGTCGACAGGGCCTCGCCCTCGACGTCCTCGGCGATGATGACGAGCGGCTTGCCGCTCTGCATGACCTTCTCCAGCAGCGGGAGCAGGTCCTTGACCGAGCCGATCTTGGAGTTGGCGATCAGGATGTAGGGGTCCTCGAACGAGGTCTCCATCCGCTCCAGGTCGGTGGCGAAGTACGCCGAGATGTAGCCCTTGTCGAAGCGCATGCCCTCGGTGAGCTCAAGCTCCAGACCGAAGGTGTTGCTCTCCTCGACGGTGATGACGCCTTCCTTGCCGACCTTGTCCATCGCCTCGGCGATGAGCTCGCCGATCTGGGTGTCAGCGGCGGAGATGGAGGCGGTGGAGGCGATCTGCTCCTTGGTCTCCACGTCCTTGGCCTGCGCGAGCAGCTGGTCGGAGACGGCCTTGACGGCCTTCTCGATGCCGCGCTTCAGGGCCATCGGGTTGGCGCCGGCGGCGACGTTGCGCAGACCCTCGCGGACGAGCGCCTGGGCGAGCACGGTGGCGGTGGTGGTGCCGTCACCCGCGACGTCGTCCGTCTTCTTGGCGACCTCCTTGACGAGCTCCGCGCCGATCTTCTCGTAGGGGTCCTCGAGCTCGATCTCCTTGGCGATGGAGACACCGTCGTTGGTGATCGTGGGGGCGCCCCACTTCTTCTCAAGGACGACGTTGCGGCCCTTGGGGCCGAGCGTCACCTTGACGGCGTCGGCAAGCTGGTTCATCCCGCGCTCAAGGCCGCGGCGAGCTTCCTCGTCAAACGCGATGATCTTTGCCATGTGAAGTGGTCCTCCGGGACGCGATCGACTGCACCGGACCGAAGGGTGCCCGCGACGGACGGCCCTGGTGTGCGGGGGTCCTGTCCCCTACCGCTCCCGGGGGCCTCACCGACCCGGTCCGTTGTCACTCTCAAGCTGTGAGTGCTAACGCCAATGATTAGCACTCTCGGGTGGCGAGTGCAAGCCCAATCGCCGTTCCGGCACCCGGTCCGCCGGACAGCAGTGGGCCCGTACGACGGGTGTCGTACGGGCCCACTGGTGAAGCCTTGAGCACCAGCTCGTGACCGAGCCGAGGCTCCGCAGGTCGGAAGATCAGACCGCCGGCGCACGGACCATGTCCGCCTGCGGGCCCTTCTGCCCCTGGGAGATCTCGAACTCGACCCGCTGGCCCTCTTCGAGGGTGCGGTAGCCGTCCATCTGGATCGCGCTGTAGTGGACGAACACGTCCGCACCACCGTCGACCGCGATGAAGCCGTAGCCCTTCTCCGCGTTGAACCACTTGACGGTGCCCTGAGCCATTCCGAACTCCCCTTGTACTGTGCTGGCCCTTCACGGACCCGCAGGGATTGCGGGTCCAGAGGTCTGGTAGGCCGACCCGAGGGAACCCCCCCTGGGCGTGGCCGTGCAGGCCGCAGACTCACCGCAGGGCCCACCGGGAGACGGTGGATCAGCGGGTGAATGCGTCGACCGCGGCTGAATGTATCCGGACAGACGCCCTCTGCAACAGGCCCAACTCCGCGGAATTCCAGGCAGCCGCGAGGGGATATTCCGGGGTGAAAGCGGCAGACGCCAGCAATTCGCACCGGGCATAGCGGACGAACGGCGCATACGGCCGACAAATTTCTGACGCCCGCCTGACATCTTTTGCTTCGTACCTCTGTGCGGCCGTCTCATCGGCCGGACGAGCCTTGCGTATGCGATCCGCCGACGGCGCGGGTGGCACCGGGCGGGAAACGGCCCGGGCACAGTGACGCAGAGTGAAAGGCCGGCGGAGGGAGCGCGCCGACAAGTCGCACTCTACTCCCCATCGAGCGCGGCAATTCCCACCGACATACGACAGGCCGCCGCCACATCCGGACATATGCATTCCGGATATGACGGCGGCCCGCACCGCACTGAAAGCAACGCGCCGAATGCGGCAGCACACCGAAACGCGCTGCTCAACGGCTCCGCCGGGCGGCGGCCGAAAGCCGCGGCCCGAATCCGGACGCCCCGGCCGGGCCGAGCCCGCCCGGACACCCGGTCACCCGGTCCGCCCGGCCGGACCGGAGGATCCGGTCAGCAGCCGCCGGCCACCGCCGGGATAACGGAGATGCTGGCGCCGTCCTTGATCGCGGTCTCCAGGCCCTGGTCGAAGCGCACGTCGTCGTCGTTGACGTAGACGTTGACGAAGCGGCGCAGCTTGCCCGTGTCGTCCAGGATCCGGGCGGCGATGCCGGGATGGTTGGCGTCCAGGTCCTGGATGACGGCGGCCAGGGTGGCGCCCTCGGCCGGCACCTCGGCGACGCCGCCGGTGTAGGTGCGCAGGATGGTCGGGATGCGGACGTTGGCACTCATGCTGGGGCTCCTTGCGAGGTTGCGGGAGAGGTCAGGCGGACGCGAGGCCGGCGGCGCGAAAGGAGTCCAGCGTCGGGCGGATGGTGGCGGTCAGACCGGCGTCGGCGACCGCGTCGAGGGTCTTCAGGCCGTCGCCGGTGTTGATCGCGACGGTCTCCTTGGACGGGTCCAGCTGACCGGTCTCGACCAGCTTCTTCAGCACGCCGATGGTCACCCCGCCGGCCGTCTCGGCGAAGATGCCCTCGGTGCGGGCCAGCAGCCTGATCGCCTCGACCACCTCGGTGTCGGTGACGTCCTCGACGGCGCCGCCGGTGCGGCGGGCGATGTCGAGCACGTACGGGCCGTCGGCCGGGTTGCCGATCGCCAGCGACTTGGCGATGGTGTCCGGCTTGACCGGGCGGATCACGTCGATCCCGGCCTTGAAGGCGGCGGAGACCGGGGAGCAGCCCTCGGCCTGGGCGCCGAAGATCCTGTACGGGCGGTCCTCGACCAGTCCGAGCTTGATCAGCTCCTGCAGCCCCTTGTCGATCTTGGTGAGTTGGGAGCCCGAGGCGATCGGGATGACGATCTGCTCCGGCAGCCGCCAGCCGAGCTGCTCGCAGATCTCGTACGCCAGCGTCTTGGAGCCCTCGCCGTAGTAGGGGCGGAGGTTGACGTTGACGAAGCCCCAGCCCTCGCCGGCCGGGTCGCCGATCAGCTCGGAGCAGAAGCGGTTCACGTCGTCGTAGTTGCCCTCGATGCCGACCAGCTCGCCGCCGTACACCCCGGCCATCACGACCTTGCCCTGCTCAAGGTCGTGCGGGATGAACACGCAGGACTTGAAACCGGCCCGGGCGGCGGCCGCGCCCACCGCGCCGGCCAGGTTGCCGGTGGAGGAGCAGGAGAGGGTGGTGAAGTCGAAGGCGCGGGCCGCCTCGATCGCGCAGGCGACCACCCGGTCCTTGAAGGAGTGCGTCGGGTTGCCGGAGTCGTCCTTGACGTGCAGCTGCGCGGTGAAGCCGAGCTCGCGGCCCAGGTTGTCGGCCTTGACCAGCGGGGTCCAGCCCGGGTTCAGGTTGGGCTTGGAGGCCACGTCGGCGGGGACGGGCAGCAGCGGGGCGTAGCGCCAGATCGAGGCCGGACCGGCTTCGATCCGCTTGCGCAGCTCCTCGGCGCTCTCGCTGCCGAAGTCGTACGCGATCTCCAGCGGGCCGAAGCACTCGACGCAGGCGAAGCTCGGGCCGAGCGGGAACCGGGTGCCGCACTCCCGACAGGACAGCGCGGCCGCGGGGCCGAGGTCGACGGTCTTGGGTGCGACAGGGGTAGCGGTAGCCATGATGGCGGAGTCCTCTTCTCCTCATCTTCCCCGTGGCGCGGTCGCGCCACAGGACGGAATTGGCACCTGTCCCGCCCGGGTCGATGACCGCGGTGCGAGAAGGTTGCCGGGACTTCGACGGGCCGTTCCCTCAGTCCCTCTGGATGAGCTCTGTGAAGTTGTGGTCATGCGCTGGGACCGACCCCGACGTGCGAAGGTCCGACCGCAGTACGAAGACTGTATCCGAAGGCGCCGCGCTCCAACGGGACCGTCCGACCCGCGAGATGACAATGTCCAGGCGTGACGGCGCCGGAACACCGGACCGCCCGATCACCTTGGACAACTGACCGGGACCACCACCCGACACGGTGCGTCACCCGACCGAACGCGAACACAAGGAGCGAGACAGTGCCAGAAGAGCTGCCCCCGGCTCTCCTCCCCGAGGTGGCGTCCTGGCTGCGCCGCCGCTCCTGGACGGCGGCCGACCGCCCGGCCGCCGCCCTGCTGGCCGCCAAGCGGGCGGCGGGCCCGGCCGGCACGGTGAGCGTGGTGCTGCCCGCGCTGGACGAGGAGCCCACGGTCGGCGAGATCGTCCGGGTGATCCGGCGCGAGCTGATGGAACGGCTGCCGCTGGTGGACGAGCTGGTCGTGGTCGACTCCGGCTCCTCCGACCGGACGGCCGAGCTGGCCGCCGCCGCCGGGGCCCGGGTGGTGCACCGGGACGAGGTGCTGCCGCAGCTGCCCGCCGCACCCGGCAAGGGCGAGGTGCTCTGGCGCTCGCTGCTGGCCACCTCCGGCGAGATCGTCTGCTTCATCGACGCGGACCTGCGCGAGTTCGACCCGGCCTTCGTCTCGGGGATCGTCGGCCCGCTGCTCACCGACCCGGCGATCCAGCTGGTCAAGGCGATGTACGACCGCCCGCTGGAGACCGACGGCGCGGTCGTCCCAGCCGGCGGCGGCCGGGTCACCGAGCTGGTCGCCCGCCCGCTGCTGAACCTGCACTGGCCGCAGCTGGCGGGTTTCGTCCAGCCGCTCGGCGGCGAGTACGCGGCCCGCCGCTCGCTGCTGGAGAGACTGCCCTTCCCCACCGGCTACGGGGTCGAACTGGGCCTGCTGGTGGACGCCCTGGACGCGGTCGGGCTGGACGCGCTGGCACAGGTGGACGTCGGCGTCCGGCACCACCGCCACCAGGACGGCCAGGCGCTCGGGCGGATGGCCGCGACCATCTACCGGACGGCCCTGGAGCGGCTCGACCGCACCCACCGGCTCAAGGCCGAGGACGATCTCGTCCGCCCGCTGCTCACCCAGTTCACCCGCGACCCGGCCACCCGCGAGTTCACCGCCCACACCCACCCGGTCGGCGCACTGGAACGGCCGCCGATGGCGACCGTCCCGGAGTACCGGGACCGCTCCTAGGGCCTGCGGCAGGCGCGGCGGCCGCGAGCCGAGTGGTTTGCCCGGGGGGAGGCGAGGCAAAGTTGGGAACATGGCCGATCTCGCGACCGAACGTTCGAATCAGTCCGGTGCCGCCCCGATCCTGGTGGCCTCCAACCGTGGGCCGGTGTCCTTCAGCAGTGGGGACGACGGCTCGCTCACCCTGCGCAGAGGGGGCGGCGGGCTGGTATCCGGCCTCTCGGCGATCGACGACCCGTCCGCCGTCTGGGTCTGCGCGGCCCTCGGCGAAGCCGACCGTACGGCCGTCCGGCAGTCCCCCGACGGGCGGCTCGACCTCGGCGGCTTCGACGTCGGCGGACAGGCTGTCCGGATGCTGGACATCGACCCCGGCACCTTCGCCCGCGCCTACAACGGCGTCGCCAACTCGACCCTCTGGTTCGTCCACCACCTGCTGTACGACACCCCGGTCTCCCCGGTGTTCGACGACCGCTTCCGCCGCGAGTGGGAGTCCTACCGGGTCTACAACGCCGCCTTCGCCGAGGCGCTCGCCACCGAGGCCGCGCCCGGGGCGGCGGTACTGGTCCAGGACTACCACCTCTCGCTGGCCCCCGCACTGCTCCGGGACCTCCGCCCCGACCTGCGGATCGGGCACTTCTCGCACACCCCCTGGGCCCCGCCCGAGTACTACCGGATGCTGCCCGACGACGTCGGCGCGGCCGTTCTGACCGGCATCCTCGGCGCCGACCGGGCCGCCTTCCTGACCCGGCGCTGGGCCCTCGCCTTCGCGGACTGCTGCGAAGTCGTCCTGGGCGCCGAGGTCGACCGGACGGCGCTGACCGTCACGCACGGCGGCCGGACCACCCGGCTCGGCGTGCACGGACTCGGCGCGGACGGCGACTTCCTCCGCGAACGGGCCCGCCGGCCCGACGTGGACGCCCGGTTGGCCGCCCTGCGGGAGCAGGTCGGCGACCGGCGGACGGTCGTCCGGGTGGACCGCACCGAGCTCAGCAAGAACATCGTCCGCGGCCTGCTCGCCTACCGGCACCTGCTGCGCTCCCGGCCCGAATGGCTGGACCGCGTCGTGCACATCGCCTTCGCCTACCCCTCGCGCCACGACCTGCCCGAGTACCGCGAGTACACGGCCGCCGTCCAGCGGATCGCCCAGGAGATCAACGACGAGTTCGGGACGGCGAGTTGGCAGCCGCTGATCCTGCACGTCAACGACGACTTCCCGCGTTCGCTGGCCGCCTACCGGCTCGCCGACGTCGCGCTGGTCAACCCGATCAGGGACGGTATGAACCTGGTCGCCAAGGAGATCCCGGTGGTCTCCGACGACGGGTGCGCCCTCGTGCTGTCCCGTGAGGCGGGTGCCCACGCCGAACTCGCCGAGGACGCCCTCGTGGTGAACCCGTACGACGTCATCGCCACCGCCGACGCCCTGCACCGGGCGCTCACCATGCCCGCCGCCGAACGCGCCGACCGCACCAAGCGGCTGGCCGACGCGGCGACCGCGCTGCCGCCGCAGCAGTGGTTCCTCGACCAGCTCAACGCCCTGCGCTGAGCCGCCCGGCCAGCGCGGCCAGCAGCGCGACCACGCCGGCCGGGCCCGGGACCACCAGGTCCGCCCGGTCGGCGAGTTCGCGGACGGGGGCCTCGCCGCCGGTGCTGTCGGCGTTGCCCGCGCTGCACACCAGCAGGCCCGGCAGACCGTCCGCCCGGCGCTTCTCGACGGCCGCGAAGGCGGCGAGGTCGCCCAGGTCGTCACCGGCGTAGAGCACGGCCCCGCCAATATGTGCGGTGTGTCCGGCGGCTTCGCGGGGTTCGGCCAGGAAGGCGGTGAGGGCCGCTCCCTTGTCCACTCCCGGCGGTCGCAACTCCAGTACGTAGCGGCCGGGTTCGACCACCAGGCCGTGCGCGGCGGCCAGCTCGGCGAGCGGCGCCCGGAGCCGCTCCAGCGCCGCCTGCGGGTCGCCGGTACGGCGGGTGTGCACGCCGAAGGCACGGCCCTTGTCCTCCAGCCAGGTACCGGCCGGGGCACCGGCCCGCTCCAGTGCGGCGGGCAGCAGGGCGCGTACGGCGGCGACGCCGGGCGGCGGCTCCGGAGCGGACAGCGCGCCCGTCCGGGCCTCCCAGCGCTCGGCGCCGTACTGCCCGAGGACGGTCAGGTGCTCCAGGCCGGGCGCCGCCGCGAAGCCGCCGTAGCGCACGGCCAGTTCGGCCGGCCGGCCCGTCACCACCACGACCGCGCCGACCAGCGGCGCCAGCGCGCAGAGTGCGGCGACGGCCCCGGGGTGCGCGCGGGCCTGCTCGGGATCGGGGACGATCGGGGCCAGCGTCCCGTCGAAGTCGAGGGCGACCACCGCCTCGGCGGGCGCGGCCAGCAGCGCGGCGAGGCCTGCGCGGCCGGCGGCGGTACGGGGCGCTTCCAGCTCAGGGATACCCATGCTTGGACCCTACCCAGGTACGGCGGCTCCAACAGAGAAGCACCGGAGCGACCACCCCACGGCCGCGTGCGGCCCCTCTCGGCCCGTACGCCCCCCAGCGGCCCGAACCGCACAGGACCGGCTACCGCCGGAGGCGGTTGCCCTCGCGGAGGCGCCGCAGGCGGTTGATCAGGACCGGAGCGTGGGCGAGTGCCTCCTGGCGATCGAGCAGGCCGTTCAGGAGCTGGTAGTAGCGGGTCGCGGAGAGGTTGAGCTCCTCGCGGACGGCACGTTCCTTCGCGCCGGCCGTGCGCCACTGGCGGGCCTCCAGCGCGAGCACCGCGCGGTCCCGTTCGGTCAGCTCGGCCACACCGTCCACCTCCTCGGAGCTACGAGGTGTCATTCTGCCCGGCCGGTCCGACACACTCTGCCGACCCCGTCGGCCGGGCGGTCCGGCTACCGTCGGCTGCATGACCAACAGCACCGGCAGCTTCGCCCTGCACATCGCCGACGTCGAGCTCGAACCCGACCCGCCGGCCCCGTCCCAGATCGTCTCGGGCAGCCCCGAGATCTCCGGGAAGGTGCTCTGGGAGTCCCCCGACGGCCGGCAGCTGCGCGGGATCTGGCAGATCACCCCGGGCGTGGTGACGGACACCGAGGCGGACGAGATGTTCGTGGTGCTCAGCGGCCGGGCCACCATCGCGTTCGAGGGCGGCCCGACCCTGGAGGTCGGGCCGGGCGACGTCGCCGTGCTGCGCGAGGGCGACCGGACCACCTGGACGGTGCACGAGACCCTGCGCAAGGTGTACTCGATCAACCTCTGAGCCGCCTCGGCACCGGCCGCCCGCTACTTGCGGGCCTGCGCCGCCGTCCGGGAGGCCTGCTGCTGGAGGGTGCCGAGCACCTGCCCGCCGCCGTCCCGGACGGCGCCGCCGATGTCCTTCTTGATCATGCCGCTGACGGCGTCCCAGGCCGGGTCGCCGAGCGGGTAGAAGCGCGCGGTGGGGAGCGCCGCGAGGAACTGCTTGAGGTCGTCGTGCTTCCCGGCGGTCATCGCGGCCAGGGTGTCCTGGGTGACCGGCAGCAGGTTGTACTGCTCGTCGAACTTCAGGGTGTTCTGCTCCTGGTAGACGTAGGAGAGGAACTTCTTGATCTCGGCGCGGTGCCCGTTGGCCTTGAACGCCATCATCCAGTCGGCCACGCCCAGCGTGGCCGGCTTGGCCTGCGGGTTCTTCTGCGGCAGCGCGGACGTGCCGTAGTCGACCTTCGCGCTGACGGCCTTCTGGATCAGCGACGGGTGACCGTCGAGCATGGCGACCCGGCCGGCGGCGAAGTCGTCGAAGGCGGTCTTGCGGTCCACCGAGCCCGGGTCCCGGTAGGTCAGTCCGGCCTGCACGAGGTCGGTCCGCAGCCAGCTGAAGGTGTCCTGGTTCTGCTGGCTGTCGATGGTGTAGTTGCCGCCGTCGTCGGCGAGACCGCCGCCGCCGCTCATCGTCCACATCATCGCCTCGGCCTGGGCCTCCTCCGGCCCGAGCGGCAGCCCGTACGGGATCACGCCGGGGACGGCGGCCTTGATCAGCTGGGCGTCGCGGCGCAGGTCGTCCCAGCTCGCGGGCGGCTGGGCGATGCCCGCCTTCGCGAAGATCGCCTTGTTGTAGAAGAAGGCGCGGGAGGAGGCGACGAACGGGATGCCGTACTGGGTGCCCAACACCTGGCCCGCCTTGGCGAAGACGTCGATCAGGTCGGCCTGGGCGTCGATCGTCAGCACGTCGCCGACCGGGTAGAGCCGACCGGCGGCGACCTGGTCGGCGTAGCCGCCGGTCTGCACGACGTCGGGCGAGGAGCCGGACTTGATCATGTCGGCGACGTGCTTGTCGATGTCGGTCCAGGGGACCACCTGCACCGAGATCCTGATCTTGGGGTTGGCGGCCTCGAAGGCCTTCGCCAGGTCGTTCCAGTACGGGGTGGAGCTGGTCGCCTCGCTGTCGCCGTAGTCGGCGGCGACCAGCTTCAGGGTGACGGTGTCGCCGCCGCCGAGGCCGAGCACCCCGCAGCCGCTGAGCAGCAGTGCCGCAGCCACCGGGAGGGCGAGCGAGGACCGGCGAAACATGCGGGCAGGGGTGTTCAACGCGGTTACCGCCTTCGTGAGGGTGAGCGGCGGCAACACTCTCAGCGCCCGCGGGGGTGGTCCAGACCTCTCGGGGGGTAGTTACCGAAGTGCCGGGTCACGTTGCGCCGACTGCAACGGAATCCCGGCATTACCGGACAGAACGCCGGTCCCCCACAGGTCCGTTCAGACCTTGACCACCCGCACGCCGGCCTCCGTGAAGGCGGCGGCCAGCTCCTCGCCGATGCCCTCGTCGGTGACCAGGGTGCCGATCCGCTCCAGCCCGCAGATCCGGGCGAAGGCCCGGTTGCCGATCTTGGAGGAGTCCGCCGCCACCACCACCCGGCGGGCCCGCTCGGCGAGCAGCCGGTTGACGCTCGCCTCGCCCTCGTGGTGCGCGGTCGCGCCGTGCTCGACGTCGAGCGCGTCGACCCCCAGCACCGTCACGTCCAGTGCCAGTTCCGCCAGCACCAGGCCGGCCAGCGGCCCGATCAGCTCGTACGACTGCGGCCGTGCGACGCCGCCGGTCAGCACGATCTTCACCTGCGGGCGGACGGTCAGCTCGTTGGCGATGTTCAGCGCGTTGGTGACGATGGTCAGCCGCTGCCCGACGCCGCCCCCGGCCCCGGCCTCCGGCCGGTCGGCCGACTCGGGGCGCACGGCGAGCGCGCGGGCCACCTCGGTGGTGGTCGTCCCGCCGTTCAGGCCGACCACCTCGCCGGGCGCGATCAGCCCGGCCACGGCCGCGCCGATCCGCTGCTTGGCGTCGGCATTGCGGGCGGTCTTGTAGCGCAGCGGCAGGTCGTACGAGACGTTGTGCGCCACCGCGCCGCCCCGCGTCCGGGTGACCATCTGCTGCCGGGCGAGCTGGTCCAGGTCGCGCCGGATGGTCGCGGCGGAGACCGCCAGCAGCTCGGCGGCCTCCTCGACCTCCAGCTTGCCGTGTTCGGCCAGCAGCTCCAGCAGTGCGTTCCAACGCTCGTATCTGGACACGCCGCCCCTCCCGAACCGCCCGAACCACCGCCGGAGCACCGCGCCCAGCTTTCCATATCCGCACCGCCACCGGGCCGACCGGCGGCCCGGACCCGCGGCGGCCGACCGGGCCGCGCGCTCCGGACGGCCCGAGCGTGCCCGCCGGAACGCCCCCGGACCGGACCGGCCGACCCCCGCGCGGGCCCGTCCGAACGGTCCGGGCCCACTCGGCCGACCCCCGCGCGGGCCCGTCCGGACTCCCGGCCGGGCCCGTCCGCGTCGCCAACTCCCGTTCCGGGTATCAGGAAAGAAGGTTGCCGCAAGGTCCGCAAAACCCCCAGCCGCCGCCAAAGGCGACAAACCTCACCCTCATGGACCAGACCAATAGCGCAACTGGACTAGACCTCTTCGACCTGGTCAAGGGAAACTGTCCCCCGTGAAGCACGTCATCGCACTCGATGTAGGCGGAACCGGCATGAAAGCCGCGTTGCTCGCCCAGGACGGCTCCGTGCTGTTCGAAGCACGCCGACCGACCGGGCGGGAGCACGGCACGGACGCCGTGGTCACCGCCATCCTCGACTTCGCCGCCGACCTGGCGGACGAGGGCCGGAGCCGTTTCGGCTGCCCGCCCCTCGCCGCGGGCGTCGCCGTGCCGGGGACGATCGACGAGAGGAACGGCATCGCGGTCTTCTCCGCCAACCTCGGCTGGCGGGACCTCCCGATCCGGGGGCTCCTCGGCGAACGGCTCCGCGGCGACGGCACCGACCCGATCCCGGTCGCACTCGGCCACGACGTCCGCTCCGGCGGGCTGGCCGAGGGCCGGATCGGCGCCGGCCAGGGCGTCTCCCGCTTCCTGTTCATCGCGCTCGGCACCGGCATCGCCGGCGCCATCGGCATCGACGGACGGATCGAGGCGGGCGCCCACGGCTACGGCGGCGAGATCGGCCACGTGGTGGTCCGCCCCGGCGGACCGCCCTGCGGCTGCGGCGCCCGCGGCTGCCTGGAGACCCTGGCGTCGGCCTCGGCCGTCTCCCGGGCCTGGGCCGCGGCGATCGGCGACCCGGCGGCGGACGCGGCGGCCTGCGCCGAAGCGGTCGAGGCCGGGGACGAGCGCGCGCTGGCCGTCTGGCACGGCGCCGTGGACGCCCTCGCCGACGGGATCGTGCTGGCCCAGAGCCTGCTCGACCCCTCCACCGTGATCGTCGGCGGCGGGCTGGCCGAAGCGGGCGACACCCTCTTCACACCACTGCGCGCGGCGGTCTCCGAGCGGCTGACCTTCCAGATGCCTCCGAAGGTCGTTCCGGCCATGCTCAAAGACACCGCCGCTTCCCTGGGCGCGGGCCTGCTCGCCTGGGATCTGCTCTCCAAGGAGGTGACCGCGTGACAACCGCGGACCGTAACCGCACCGCACTGGCCGGAGCCCGGCTGGTCCTGCCCGACGGCGTCGTCGAGAACGGCCGGCTGGCCGTCGAGGGCGCCCGGATCGCGGCGCTGGGCGGTGAACGGCGGCCCGACGACCTCGACCTCGACGGCTTCACCGTCGTCCCCGGCTTCGTCGACCTGCACGTGCACGGCGGCGGCGGCGCCTCGTACGCCTCCGGGATCGCCGAGGAGGCTCTGCTGGCCGCCCGTACGCACCTGGAGCACGGCACCACCACGACCATGGCGTCCACCGTCACGGGCGAGATCGACGAGCTCTGCCACCAGGCGGCGGTGCTGTCCGAGCTGGTCGAGGACGGGGTGCTCGCGGGCATCCACTTCGAGGGCCCGTTCATCTCGCACAACCGCTGCGGCGCGCACCGCCCGGACCTGCTGCGCGACCCGGATCCGGCGCTGGTGCGCAAGCTGGTGGACGCCGCCCGCGGCCACGCGAAGATGGTCACCCTGGCACCGGAGCTGCCGGGCGGCCTGGAGTCCGTCCGGATGCTGGCCGAGCTCGGCGTCGTCGCGGCGGTCGGGCACACCGACTCCGACTACGCGAAGACGCTGGAGGCGATCGAGGCGGGCGCGACCGTCGCGACCCATCTGTTCAACGCGATGCCGAGCATCCAGCACCGCGCGCCGGGGCCGATCGTCGCGCTGCTGGAGGACGAGCGGGTCACCGTCGAGCTGATCAACGACGGCGTCCACCTGCACCCCTCGGTGCTCGACCTCGCCTACCGGACGGCCGGTGCCGAGCGGGTCGCGCTGATCACCGACGCGATGGGCGCGGCCGGGATGGGCGACGGCCTCTACCCGCTCGGCCCGCTCCAGGTCAGGGTCGAGGACGGCGTCGCCCGGCTGGTCGAGGGCGGCTCGATCGCGGGCTCCACCCTCACCCTGGACGTCTCGTTCAAGCGCTCCGTCACGCTCGGCGGGCTGTCGCTCGACCAGGCCGTGCGGTCGCTGTCCACCGTCCCGGCCCGGCTGCTCGGCCTCGCCGACTCCGTCGGCTCGCTGGAGCCGGGCAAGAACGCCGATCTGGTGGTCGTCGACTCCGCGACGTACGACCTGGTCGCCGTGATGCGGCGCGGCGAGTGGATCATCGGCGCGGACCGCTTCGGCCCGGCCGCCCGGGCCTGATCCCCCGGGCCTGATCCCGGGCTCCCGGCGGACGGGCGGCGGTCCTGCGCCCCGCCGTTCACCCGCCGGGAGCAGGGGTGGTCACCAGCCCGCGGGCTTCGCCCCGGACCCGCTGGCGTCGGTGATGGCCACCTGGTCGAGCAGGAAGCCGCACTGGTCGCTCTGGCCGCACGACACCGAGATGGTGTGCTTGCCCGGCGCGGTGACCGTCCCGGAGACCCAGGACGGGTACCAGGAGGCCTCCGGCGGTGAACCGGCCGAGTAGTTGTTGAGCTTTATCGGCGTGAAGGTCGGTGTCCCGTCCACGCTGACCGTCGCGGTCGCGTTCGCCCCGGTGTTGTTGAAGCGGAGCCAGATCTGGAAGCTGGTCGCGCCGGACAGGTTCACGTCCCAGGAGACCGTCGAGCCGACGGTGTTCATCCCGTCCACGTACGTCCCGCCGGCGGACTTCGCGCCCGCCACCTGGTTGGCCTTCCTGCTGCCCCCCGAAAGGGTCATGCCGGAGGCGTCCCCCACGGTGGTGCCGCCCGCCCAGCTTCCGGCGGCGGACGCGGACGGCGAGGCGGACGGCGAGGCCGGGGCGGACGCGGAGCCGTGGGTGGCCGGCGCACCGGAGTGCGGGGCCGACGCGGTGTCCTTCTTGCCCGGGTCGCCGCCGGAGAGGGCGATGCCGGCACCGATCGCGATCGCGGCGACCACCGCCACCGCGCCGATCACGGCGGCCTTGCCCCGGCCGCCGCTCGGACGCTCCTCGCCCGGCTGCGGGCGCGAGCGCTCGGCGTACCGGCTCTGCTGCGGCAGCGGGCCGGTGGGCTGGGCGTGCTGCGGCGCGTGCGGCTGCTGCCCGGCGTGCTGCTGCGGGGCCCCGGCGTAGGGCGGCTGGGCCTGCGGAGGCTGCTGGCGGTACTGCGGCTGGCCGTACTGCGCGCGGCCGACCTCCATCGGGCGGGCGTAGGAGTTGCGCGGCTGGCTGGCCGCGGCCTCGCCCTCCGCGGGGCGGTAGAGGTACGCGAACGGGTCGTCGTCCGCCGGGTCCTCGGGGGCCCCGTTACTGCCGGCCGTGGTCACGGTGGTCAACTCCCCAGCGCAGTGGTGGACTCTACGTACCGGGGAACCCTACCTTCCGCACCGGACAGCGCGGAAAGGCGGCCGGACGTGCGGGTCAGCCCGCCCTGCGGTGCGAACGCTCGCCCCGGGCGCCCCTGGCGGCGCCGCCCCGGGCCCGCTTCTCGTCGTACATCCGCTCGTCCGCGGCGTGCAGCACCTCTTCGATGCTCATGCCGCAGCCCGCCCAGCCGATGCCCAGGCTGACGCCGACCCGGGTCGTCCGGGTGTCGATCCGCATCGGCGGGATGATCGCGTTGCGCAGCCGCCCGGCCAGGTCCTTGGCCTCCTCCCGGCCGATGCCGTCCGCCAGCACCACGAACTCGTCGCCGCCGAGCCGCGCGACGGTGTCACCCTCGCGGACCACCTGCTGCAACCGCCGGGCCACCTCGATCAGCACCGAGTCGCCGGCCTGGTGCCCGAACCGGTCGTTGATCGACTTGAAGCCGTCCAGGTCGCAGAAGAGCACCGCGAGCCCCTTCTCCGTCCCGGGCCCGCCGCCCCCGCCGCCCCGGAACGGCGCCGTCCAGGGGTCGCCCGCCGCCGGATCGCCGGGGACCACCGCGTGCACGTGGTCCGGCAGCACGTCACCGCACCCGAGCGCGCGCTCGGAGTCCAGGAAGTCCGCCCGGCCCCACTCCAGCGCGACCTGCTCGGAGCCGCCAGGCGCCCCGTAACCGTGCGAGAGGCCGTGCGGGACACCCGAGCCGTCGAAGGCGCTGTGCGCGCTGTACGAGACGCCCTGAGGGGCGTACGCGGGCGTGGCGTGGGCGGACTCGGCGAACTCGGACTCCCCGTAGGCCGGAGCCGCGTACGCCGGGTCCCCGTAGCCGGACTCCCCGTACGGGGACCCGGCGTACGCGGGCGTGGCGCCGTGCGCGGCCGCTCCGCCCGGCCCCTGCGGCTGGGGACAGAGCCGGCGGCCCAGCCGGGCCCGCAGCTCGGCGCTGTTCGGCAGGCCGGTCAGCGCGTCGTGGCTGGCCCGGTGGGCGAGCTGGAGCTCGTGGCGCTTGCGGTCCTCGATGTCCTCGACGTGGGTGAGCAGGAAGCTGGGGCCCTCCGCGGCGTCGGCGACCACCGAGTTGCGCAGGCAGACCCACTGGTAGCCGCCGTCGCGGCGGGACAGCCGCAGCTCGGCCCGGCCGCCTTCGGCGCTGGTGCGCAGCAGCAGTTCCAGGTCGTCGGGGTGCACCAGGTCGGTGAAGCACTGCTGTCTCAGGGTCGCCCGGGGGCGGCCCAGCAGGCGGCAGAGGGCGTCGTTGACGCGGGTGAGCTGGCCGCGCCCGGAGCCGTGCAGCTCGGTGATCGCCATGCCGCTGGGCGCGTACTCGAAGGCCTGCCGGAAGCTCTCCTCGCTGGCCCGCAGGGCCTGCTGCTCCTTCTCCAGCCGGGCCAGCGCCCGCTGCATCTCGGCCCGCAGGCGGGCGTTGCCGATCGCGATGGACGCCTGCAACGAGAACATCTCCAACGCCTCGCGGGTCCACGCGCCGGGCCGCTTGCCGCTGCGCGGGCGGTCCACCGAGAGGACGCCCAGCAGGTCGCCGCCCGCGCTGTACATCGGGGCGAGCAGCCCGTCGGCGGGGTGCCAGTCGTTGGCGTACACCGGCAGCGGGCCGTCACCCGTCCAGGTCGGGATGTCCGCGCCGACGGCCCAGCCGCGGTCGTGCGGCAGGAACCGCAGGGTGCCCCAGTGGTCGCTGACGCCGAGCAGCCGGTCCCAGGACTCCCGGGAGCCGACCTGGCCCAGCAGGACCGACGGGCCGCCGAAGGCGCTCTCCTCGACCTCCCAGACGGCGGCCACCACCAGGTCGCCGTCGGCGCGGACCAGGCTGACGGCGGCCGCGTCGAAGCCCAGCCCGTGCACGGCGCCCTCGACCACGGCCTGCAGCGTGCCCGCCAGACTGCGGGCAGCGTTGAGGTCCGCCACGACCCGGTGCAAGGTGCGGAGGGTCGCCAGGCGGACGTAGGGCTCCGACTCGGCTTCCATGCGGGGGCTCCCCGGCTGCTTCGGATAGTTCTTGAATGGTTATCGTCCGATTGCCAGAAGAACTGAATCACAGGGAGCACAGCGATAGGCACGCTCGGTCAACAATCGGTCGCCACTTGTGAGCCAAATCACACGACGCACATACCCGCCTGTCCTGTTCCACCGCCCGATACCCGTTTCACGGCGATCTGCCCCGGTATTCCCGGCCTCCGGACGGCGCCGGACGGCGCCGGAGCGCCGTCGGCAGGCCGCCGGGCCCGGGGCTCCGGCCCCGAGGGTGAGCGGGCTCACGTCCGTGCGTGTCCGGAGGTGTCCTTTCGGCCACTGGTCCTACGACCACGGCCCGATGCAGGACCGGGCGCGGGCCGACTAGCGTGCGTCACGTGTACACGTCCTCGCAGCCCGCAGCCGCCCCCGTAGCCACGCCCGACGAATTCCGGGCCGCCCTCTCCCAGCTCGCCTCCGGCGTCGCGCTGGTGACCGTGCACGACCCCGAGGACGGGTCGGACGGCGAGGACGCGGGCATGACCGCCACCTCGTTCCTGTCGGTCTCGCTGGAACCGCCGCTGGTGCTGATCTCGGTGCGCGAGGACTCCCGGATGGACGAGCTGCTCACCCGGGTCGGCGGCTGGGCGGTCTCGCTGCTCGGCGAGGAGCACCGCACGCTCGCCTCCCGGTTCGCCATGAAGGGGCGCCTGAGCGACCGGCTGCTCTTCGCGGACACCCCGCACCACCGGGGCGAGTTCACCGGCGCGCCGCTGGTCGACGGGGCACTGGCCACCGTCGAGTGCGCCACCGAGCAGCGGATCGCGGCGGGCGACCACACGCTGCTGATCGGGCGGGTGCTGCAGGCCCGCGTCCCGGGCCCGGCGGGCAAGCCGCTGCTGTACTTCCGGGGCGGCTACCGCCACCTGGGCTGACGGAACGTCACTTCGACGGCGGGCTACTCCGAGGCCTGGCGCCCGCGCCCCTGCTTCAGCTCGGAGCGATGGCGCTTGTTGCGGAGCCGGCTCTCGACCATCCCCCTGGACGGCTTGGTGGCGCGCCGCGCCTTCGGCGGCGGCGCGGTGGCCTCGCCGAGCAGCGCGGCCAGCCGGGCCGCCGCCACCTCGCGGTTGCGCCACTGGGACCGGTGCTCGGAGGCGCGGACCACCAGCACCCTGCCGTCCACCAGCCGGCCGGCCAGCCGCTCCAGGGCGCGGTCCTTCCAGACCTGCGGCAGGGCTGCCGAGGCCGCGAGGTCGTAGCGCAGCTCGACCTGGGTGTCGGAGGTGTTGACGTGCTGGCCACCGGGGCCGGACGAACGGGAGAAGCGCCAGACGAGCTCGGCGTCCGGGACGGCCACCGACCCCCGAACGCGGATGGGCTCAGGCATGCCCCCATCATCCCGCGCCCGGCGGCCGCGGTCACGCGGTTATCCACAGCCGGTGGAAACCGGCCGTCCCCGCCGGTGGCGTCCGGAGCAGTGCCGTCCGTGGCGGCGCTCTCCACAGCGGTGCTCTCCACAGCGGTGCCGTCCACAGCGTGCCGTCCGCAGCCGGGGGAAGCGGCGGCGGGCACCCGGCGCCGGGTGCCGGACAATGGCGTACGTGATCGAGCTCGGCTACTCCCTCTCCAACCGCTTCCCCGACCCCCCGCAGACCGACTACCGGGACGCCTCGGTGCGGAGCCTGCGATACGACCTGTTCTGCGGCGACGTCTTCCTCGACGCGGACGGCCTGGACCTGTCCACCCACTGGGGGTGGGTGCCGGTGCTCGACTTCGCGTGGGCGCTCTGCGACACCGTCGAGGAGCTGGACCGCGACCCGCGCGGCAGCCGGTCCGCCACCGTGCAGACCTTCGACCTCGACTTCACCCAGAACACCGAGCTGCTGCGCTTCGCGCGCCGCTTCGGCCTGGTCGAGATCAGCGCCACCTGGCTGCCGGACGAGCCGCCCGCCGTGGTGCGCCACGAGGACCTCCGCCGGGAGGCCCGCGACTTCCTCCAGGACGTCGTCGCGGACCTCACCGACATGCACGACGGGCTGGCCGACAACCCGAACCTCTGGACGGTGCAGGGGCGCTTTCCCCGGATCTGATCACCGCCTCCGCCGGAGGTCTCCACACGTCCTTACGGAAATGCGACCGGCCCGGCCGGAACCAAGTCCCGGTTCACCCGCGTTCTTTCCGACATGAACGACGAAGGGAACACACCATGCCAGTGAGCCTCTCCAAGGGTGGCAACATCTCGCTGACCAAGGAGGCCCCGGGCCTGAGCGCGGTCACCGTGGGCCTGGGCTGGGACGTCCGGACCACGACCGGCGCCGAGTTCGACCTGGACGCCAGCGCCATCGTGCTCAACGCAGCCGGCCGGGTTCTCTCCGACGGCCACTTCGTCTTCTTCAACAACACCAGCACCCCGGACCGGACGGTCGTCCACACCGGCGACAACCGCAACGGCGAGGGCGACGGCGACGACGAGTCCCTGAACGTCAACCTCGCCGGGCTGCCCGCCGAGGCCGCCCGGATCGTCTTCCCGGTCTCGATCTACGACGCGACCTCGCGCTCCCAGAGCTTCGGCCAGGTCCGCAACGCGTACATCCGGGTGCTCAACGCGGCCGGCGGCGCCGAGATCGCCCGCTACGACCTCTCCGAGGACGCGGCGACCGAGACCGCCATGGTGTTCGGCGAGCTCTACCGCAACAACGACGAGTGGAAGTTCCGCGCGATCGGCCAGGGCTACGCCTCCGGCCTCGCGGGCATCGCCCAGGACTTCGGCGTCAACCTCTGACGACCCGAAAACGAAGGGGCGCGCGGAGTCTCCGCGCGCCCCTTCGCCGTACCCCGCGCCCTACTGGCGCAGGTTGGCCCGCAGCTCGGAGAGCTCCAGGCACTCGGTCTCGTCGTGCGGCGTCAGGTCGACCACCTCGGGCCGGGCGTGCTCCGGCCGGCTCCCGACCGGCTCCGGGGCCGTCGGCACCTCCGGGGCCGCCACCGCCGGGGCGGCCGGGGCGGCGTACCGGGCGCTCTCGGCCAGCGCCTCGTCGCCCAGCACGTCCGCCAGGTCGGCCCGCTCGCCCAGCTCCACCACACTGCCCACCGAGGGCGCCGGAGCCGCCGCACGGACGGCGGCACCCGCCGCACCGCTGCGGCCGAAGAAGCTGAAGTTCGGCGCGCGGTTCGCACCGCCGGCCTGCGGACGCGGACGCTGCCGCCCGGCCGGCACGATCGCGGCCGCCTGGGCACCGCCCAGCGGCTCCACCGAGGCCGCCAGCACCGGACGTACCGGCGCGGCCGCCACGGCCGCCCGGATCCCGGCCGGACCGGCCCCGGCGGCCGGAGCCGGCGGGGCGGCGGGGGTGACCTGGACGGGGACGGCCCGGGCGGGGGTGACCTGCGCGGGGGTGACCTGCGCAGGGGCGACCCGCGCGGAGGAAGCGGGCGCGGTGAGGGCGGGTACCGCGGGCGCGGGCGCCACCGGCAGGGCCGGGGCGGTCGCCACGACGGGAACGGCAGCGGGCGCGGGCCGGAGCGCGAGCTGCGCCCGGGCGGCGCTCTCGCGCCCTGCCTGCGCACGCTCGGCCTTCTGTTCGAGCCGGCGCAGCACCGAGGCCGCCCGTACGTACGCCGCCGGGCCGGCCGGGTACTTCGGGCGGGCCGCCGCCAGCGCACGCTGGGTGGCCTCGGCCTCCTTGAGCGCCTGGGCCGCGACCATCACGGCACGCTCCTTGAGCAACCGCGCGATCTCCGTCTCGGCCTTGGCCAACCGCGACTTCTCGGCCGTCAGCCGCCGGCCGAAGCGGGTCGCCCGCTCCTCGGCGACCTCGGCCGCGTACTCCGCCTCGGCCAGTTGCTCCTCGAAGCGCTCCTCGTCGCGCAGCCGCCGGGTGGCGGCCAGCTCGGCGGCGGTCCGCTCGGCGCGGTCGCGCTGGCGCAGCAGGACCCCCAGACCGGCGCCCACCAGGACCGCCGCGACACCGACCGATCGGGCGAGCGCCGGATCGGGGCTCGCGACCAGCGCCGCCACAGCGGCTACGACGAGCACGCCGGCGGCGATCAGCGGCACGGACCGGCCGAGGACGGAGGAATGACGATGGCGTCCACGTGACATGCGAAAGAAACTAGCGTGCGAATTGGGGCTCTGTCAGCCTCGGCCCCTTTTCGGGTCTTGACAGCCCGTCGGGACTACGGCGGGCGACCGGACCACGACCTGACGTTACGATAGCTGCCGGATTCGCCTCCCGAGCCCGCCAGTGAAGGTGATGCCCCGTGCCCGCCGCCACGCCCGCACCCACCGCCCCGGCGGCCGGCTTCCGGGTCCGCCCCGCCGAACTGGCCGCCGCCGGCCGGGCCGCCCGCGCCGCCGCCGAACACCTGCGCACCAGGGCCGCCGCCCACCCGGCGGCCGGAGGCGCCGTCGCCGGAGCCGCCGGGGATGCCGCCGGGAATGCCATCGGGGATGCCACCGCCGCGCCGCCCGGCCGACGGACGGCAGCGGCACTGCGGGACTGTGCGACGGCCTGGCAGCACGCGCTGGCCCGGCTCGCCGCCGAACTCGACGGCATCGGCGCGGATCTGCTGGCCACCGCCGCGAACTACCTGGAGGCCGACGCCGACCTGCACCGCGAGCTGCACGGCGGCCCGCACGACGGCCTGCACGGCGACCAGCTCCACGACCTGCACCGCGACCTGCCGTCCGGCCGCTGACCGGTGGACCGGAGCGCATTCGGAGCCGCCCGCCCCGCAGAGCTCGCCGCGGCCGCCGAGGCGTACGAGGCGCTCGCCCAGGTGCTGGCACGGCTTCAGGAGGACTGGCGACACACCGTCAGCGACCGGGTGGGCGGCTCCGGCTGGCAGGGCAGCGCGGGCGAGCTGGCGAACTGGGCGGTCAGCGCGGCCGCCGTCCGGCTGCACTCCGCCGAGGCGGAGCTGGAACTGCTCCACGACACCCTGCGGGAGGCGGCCGAGGTGACCGCGGCGGCGCACACCGAAGCGGACCCCGAAGCGGCGGACCGGGCGGACCGGGCACTGGCGGAGCGGCTGGCCCGCCACACCGGCCGGGCCGCCGACTGCGCACCCGCCGGAGCCCGGCGGGACCAGCGGGACCGGCCCGACCCTGCGCCGGACCGGCGCCGCATCCCCCCTGGCGAGGGGCGGACCACCGCGCCGGTGCACGGGTACGGACGGCTGCTGGCCGGCCCGGCGGGGCCGCTACCGGGCGGAGGCCGCCGGGCCGGTCGGGCGGGACGGGTCGTCGTGGTCCTCGGGGAGCTTGCAGACGTGCTGGAGCCAGAGCGCGGCGGCGATCACCGCGGCGCCGGTCAGCACGGCGAATCCGGCGGTGATGGCCTGCGACTTGCGGGCCCCGATGTCGAGCAGGCCGAGCAGGTGGACCCCGGCCCCGGCGTAGATGCCCGTCACCACCGACGAGACCAGCGCACTGGCCTGGGCCAGCACCACGGCCCTGGCGGCGCCGAGCGGATCGACCCGCTTGGCTCCGGGCTGCCGCTCCCGGGCGGCCTTCAGCCGGGAGCGGAGCGAGATCGCCGTGGCCAGCAGGACCACCGCGACCACCGCCAGCACGATGGGGGCGGCCGTGGGCACCCCGGGCAGCTGGCCCAGGGAGTCCCACAGCTTGGCACCGGCCCAGGAGAACACCCCGGCCACGGCGGCGATACCCAGGAGCAGGCGGAGGCGGAGCGGCTTCACGCGGACGGAGTCCTTCCCGAGGGACACGACGGCTACGACGGCTACGACGGTCGGCGGGCCCCGGCCGGAGCCGGGGAGCCGACCTGACGGGCCGCCACCGTCGGGCGGCCCTGCCAGGCCACCGTACCGGCCGGGTCCGTCCGGTCACCTACTCGTACGGCCGACCACCGGTCGGAAGTTCCCGTGGAGCCGGTCCCGGGGGCGCGAGGACTGCGCGCACGACCGGGAACCCCCGCCGGACAGCACCCCGCACCCCGCAGGGGCTTAGACCGACCGGCACATGGTGGGCGGCGTCGCGACGCCCACCATGTGCCGATCGGTCTTACTCGGGCAGCCGCAGCTGGATGTCCTCGCGCCGCCGGACGCTCTGCCCGGCGTCGTCGACGAGGCCCTTCAACAGGTCGGCGACCCGGCCCAGGCCCGGCAGCTCGCCGTCGGGGTCGGCGTCCGCCCAGGGGGCGAGCACGAAGGCCCGCTCGTGCGCGCGCGGGTGCGGCAGCAGCAGCACGGGGTCGTCACTGGTGACGCCCTCGTAGGCGAGGATGTCGACGTCCAGGGTGCGGGCGCCCCAGCGGACGGTGCGGACCCGGCCGAAGGCGTCCTCGATGGCGTTGGCGCGCTCCAGCAGGGAGCTGGGCGGCAGGGTGGTGCGCAGGACGACCACGGCGTTGTAGTAGTTCGGCTGCTCGTCCGGGCCGCCCAGGGCCTCCGTCTCGAAGACGGCGGAGACGGCGGTGATCCGCAGGCCGGGGGTGTCCGCGAGCGCGTCCACGGCGCCCTGCAGGGTCTCCAGGCGGTTGCCCAGGTTGCTGCCCAGGGCGACGACGGCGGTACGCGGGTTGTGCAGGGTGGAGTCGGCGCAGTCGACTCGGCGCTCCAGGTCGAACGTGGTCGGCGAGGCGGTCGGGTCGCTGGTGCTCATCGGTATCCCTCTACGGCAGGAGCGGTGGGACGGGGACGGTTCGCGCTCGTCATGCGCGGCCCCGGTGGATGGTGATGGTGACGTCGTCGAAGGGGACGGTGATCGGGGCGTCCGGCTTGTGCACGGTCACCTCGACCTCTTCGACGGCCTCGTGCTTCAGGCACTGGTCGGCGATCCGCTGGGCGAGGGTCTCGATCAGGTCGACCGGCTCGCCGGAGATGATCGCGGTGACCTCCTCGGCCACGACCCCGTAGTGCGCCGTGCGGGTGAGGTCGTCGCCGGAGGCCGCCGGACGGGTGTCCAGGTACAGCACCAGGTCGACCACGAAGGTCTGGCCCTCGATGCGCTCGCGCTCGAAGACGCCGTGATGGCCCCGGGCACGCAGGCCCCGCAGGGTGACGCGGTCCAGCAACTCACTTCTCCCACCTGGACGGGCCCCGCGCAGGGCAGGGCGATGGCGGGCCTCGTCGCCCGTCGGGTCGAATCTACCTGCGGCAACGGACAGACCCCGACCGTCCTACCCGGCATCCGGCCGCGCCACGCACGCCGAATCGGCGATTGACGTGAACGTTGGATGTCGGCGGGCCCAACTGCCGTGCGGGCACCGGGCGAGGCCTCGGAGCACCGCCGGGGGTCAGTCCTCTTCCTCGTCATCCCCGCTGGTCAGGACGGGTGAACCGTGGTGCGACCAGAGCCGCCAGCCGTCGGCGGTGCGCCGGAAGAGGTTGGTCGAGACGACCTTCCCGCCGACCAGCGGGCCGAGCTCGCCCTCCTCCTCGGCCTCGCCGCCGGAGAGGATGTTCTCCGTGCAGGTGACAAGGGCCACATCGCCCTGCACCTCGGCCTCGACATCGGTCAGGAAGAACTGGATGTACTCCGTGTTCATCATGATCAACATGTACGAACGGGTGACCTGGGCCCGCCCGCGCAGCACCGGCCAGCCCGGGTGCACGCAGACCACGCCGTGCTTGTCGTCGGCGTCCGCGGCGCCCAGCCAGATGGCCTCGACGGCCTCCAGGTCACCGTTCTCCAAGGCCTCGTAGAGGGCCTGGTTCGCCGCCAGGACGGCCTCCCGGTCCAGCTCCGGATCGGTCGCCGCCCGGTCGCTGCCACTCACCCTGCCGTCACCCGCCATGCTTCCTCCTTGGCCCCAAGCCGCTACCCCCTCCGCGCCGCCCGCTGCCAGGCGGCGACCACTCGTACGGCGTCGGCCGTGCCGGCCACGTCGTGGACCCGGACCGCCCAGGCGCCCGCCTGGGCCGAGAGCACCGAGACGGCCGCCGTGGCGTCGTCGCGCTGCCGGGCCGGCCGGAGCTCCCCGGTTTCCGGGTTGGCGAGCAGCGTACCCAGGAACCGCTTGCGCGAAGCAGCGACCAGGACGGGGCGGCCGAGCGCGAGCAGCCCGTCCAGGCCGCTCAGCAGGGCCCAGTTGTGCTCGGTGGTCTTGGCGAAGCCGAGGCCCGGGTCGAGGATCAGCTGCTCCTCCCGGACCCCGGCGGCGAGCAGCGCGGCGACCCGCTCGCCGAGTTCGGCGGTGACCTCGGCGACCACGTCCCCGTAGACGGCGAGGCTGTCCATGTCGGCGGACTGGCCGCGCCAGTGCATCACCACGAACGGCGCCCCGGCGGCGGCGACCACCCCGGCCATCGCGGGGTCGGCCAGGCCGCCGGAGACGTCGTTGACCAGCCGGGCCCCGGCGGCGACGGCCTGCTCGGCGACGGCCGCGCGCATGGTGTCGATGCTGACCACCACGCCGGCGGCGGCCAGCTCGCGGACCACCGGGATCACCCGGCGCAGCTCCTCGGCCTCGGTGACGCGCTGGGCGCCCGGCCGGGTCGACTCGCCGCCGACGTCGACCAGGTCGGCCCCCCGGGCCACCAGGCCGAGCCCGTGCGCGACGGCGGCGGCCGGGTCGAGCCAGAGGCCGCCGTCGGAGAACGAGTCGGGCGTCACGTTGACCACGCCCATGACCGCGCAGCGGTCGAGGTGCGGGAGGCCGGGAAGGTTGTTCATGAGGCCATTATCGAGCTGCGGGGTGAGCGGGAACGGCTGACGGAAAGCAGCTGACGGCTGACAGATTTCAAAATCTGTCAGCCGTCAGCTGTCATCCACTATCAGTTATCTGTCAGCTGCCGGCGGTCAGCGGTCACCTGCCAGCGGTCATCCGCCGACGGTCATCCGCCCGCCGCCCGCGCGACCCCCGCGCGGCTCACGCCGCCTCGGTCACCGCACCGACCCCGGCCGACTCCGGCATCAGGCCCTGCCGCTGCCGCTTCCGGCCGAACTTCGGCATGCCGAGCGTGATGAAGGCCTCCGCCTGCATCACGGCGAACCCGATCCGGGGCAGGTCCCGGGTCTGCGGGTAGACCAGGAACCGCGGCTCCCACTCCGGCTGGAACTTGGCGTTGAACTTGTACAGCGACTCGATCTGGAACCAGCGCGAGGAGAACACCAGCAGCCCGCGCCAGGCCCGCAGCACCGGACCGGCGCCGATCCGCTCGCCCCGCGCCAGCGCGGAGCGGAACATCGCGAAGTTCAGCGACACCCGCTTGACGCCGAGGGCCGGCACCTCCTGCAAGGCCGCCACGATCAGCAGCTCGTTCAGCCCCGGGTCGGCCGCCCGGTCACGCCGCATCAGCTCCAGCGAGATGCCGTCCTCGCCCCACGGCACGAAGTGCAGCACGGCCTTCAGGTCGTCACCCGTCGCGAACCCGGGCTCGCCCTCCTCCGGCGCCTTGTGCGCGGTGACCACGACGCAGTTGTCGTCACCCGGGTCGCCGAACCGCCCCAGCGCCATCGAGAAGCCGCGCTCGGTGTCCGTACCCCGCCAGCGGGCGGCGGCGTCGGCGACCCGGCGCTTCTCCTCCAGGGTCAGCTCACTGACCCGGCGGACCTTGCACGAGTACCCGTTGCGCTCGATCCGCTTCACCATCTGCCGGACGTTGCGCATCGCGCGCCCGGAGAGCGAGAAGGTGGAGGTGTCGACGATCGCCTCGTCGCCGAGCTCCAGCGCGTCGAGCCCCGCCTCGCGGGTCCAGACCTCGCCGCCGACCTCGCTGCAGCCGACCACCGCCGGCACCCAGGCGTGCTCGCGGGCCTCGGCCATGAAGACCTTGATCGCACCGGGCCAGGCCTCGACGTCGCCCACCGGGTCACCGGAGGCGAGCATCACGCCGGAGATCACCCGGTAGGAGATCGCCGCCTTGCCGGTCGGCGAGAACAGCACGCTCTTGTCCCGGCGCAGCGCGAAGTACCCCAGCGAGTCACGCGCCCCGTGCCGGTCCAGCAGCCCCCGGACCTTGACCTCGTCCTCCGCCGTCAGCTCCGGCTCGGGCTTCTCCGGCCGCAGCGCGAGGTAGGCGGTGGTCACCGCGGTCAGCAGGCCCAGCGAGGCCAGCGAGTAGTAGACCAGGTCACCGACCAGGTCACCGACCCGGTTGTTGCGGTAGTGGACCGGCCCTTCGATGGCGAACAGGCCGAGCACGACGTGCTGGAACCGGTCGAGCAGGCTCGGGTGCCCGATCTCGGAGCTCGGGTGGACGCTGACGATCAGCAGGCCGAGCAGCACGCTGAACAGGCCGAGGCCCACCAGGCTGACCAGCGCGCGCCAGCGGGTGCGCGGGTCGGCCTTGGCGTAGAACTCGCGGCGGTGCACCACGATCACGGCGAACAGCGCGAGCGAGACCAGCGCGGGCCCCAGCTGGTGCCAGCGCAGGATGTGCAGCGCGGCGCCGACCGGCAGCAGCACGCAGACCGCACGCCAGGCCCGCGCCTTGCGCCGGCGCAGGGCATGCGCCAGCAGCACCAGCATGATGCCGACCATCAGGGTGCCGGCCGCCGCCAGCGAGGTGGTGCCTCCCGGCAGTTGCCCGGTCCAGCTGCGCATCTTGGCGTGCCGCAGCTTGGGGAAGATCGCGCTGGCGATGTCCAGCAGCCCGATCAGCAGACAGGCGTACCCCACCGCGCCGGGAAGCCAGGCGCGCGGGACGGAAGCAGCTTGGTTGCGGAGCGTCTGCAGCCCTCGGCGACGGGGCTGCTCGGGTGACGACTCAGCGGACACGGGAACGCTCATGGAAGCTCAGCGTAGAGGCTGTCGCGGGACGTCCTGTCACTCCGAGGGAGGAGATGAGATGGACCTTCATGGCTATTCCTTCATCTGGCAATCCACTCGTCAAAAAGGGCACCGCGGAAGGTGATTCCCGGCGGCCCTGGTCGACGGCGGAACCTGGGGACAGGTAGCGCCGCACGGACGGAACGCCCAGCGGGACGGCTGAACGGCTGAACGGCGGCGGGTGGTCGATGGCGGTCCGATGCGACACGCGGCGCTACGGGACAGCGGCGCACGCGTTACACACGGTGGACGCCGCATTCTAGAGCCTCGGCCCAGCCCTCCGCAGCGGGCGGGACCGAACCCGGTCCCGCCCGGGGCCCACGCGGCGGACGCCCACCCGGCCCAGTCCCGCTGGCCGACCGCCCGCTGCCCGAACACGATGAATCCTGGCCCCACAGCTGCCCAAGGGAGGGCGACAGCATGGAACTGACCAGCCGGACGCTGGTGTACTCGCTGGTCGCACTGGCCGTCCTAGGTCTGGTCGCCACGCTCTGGCTCTGGCCCCGGCTGGCCCGGCAGCACCCGCTGACGATGCTCTGCCGGATCGCCCTGCTGACGGTGGTTCAGCTGGCCGTGGTGGGTGTGCTCGGCCTCGCGGTCAACAACTCCTACGGCTTCTACACGTCCTGGAACGACCTGATCCACCCGGGCGGCACCCCCCTCGCGCTGGTCGGCTCGGAGCACCCCAAGGGCGCGGCCCCCAAGTCCGGCGCACTGGTCCAGCCGACCTCCGAGGGCGGCCTGGAGACGATCAAGGACCTGCCGCAGGGCCGGCCGGAGGAGGTCGGCCGGGTCGACTCCGTCCGCGTCACGGGCACCGAGTCCGGCCTCTCCGACCAGGTCTTCATCTACCTCCCGCCCGAGTACTTCATCCCCCGGTACGCCCGGGAGCGCTTCCCCGTCCTGCTCACGCTGGCCGGCTACCCGGGCCCCTCACTGCACCTGGTCGAGGGCCTGCGGGTGCCGCAGACCGCATGGGACCTGGAACGCACCGGCAAGATGGCCCCCACCGTGATCGTGATGGCCCGGCCGACGGTGGCGCCGCCCCGCAACACCGAGTGCGTGGACGTGCCGGGCGGCCCGCGCGCCGAGACCTGGTTCGCCAAGGACCTCCCCGCCGCACTGCGGGCGAGCTACCGGGTCAGCCGGTCGGCGGCCTCCTGGGGCGTGCTGGGCTACTCCACCGGCGGGAGCTGCGCGCTGCGGCTCTCGATGCGCAACCCCGGCGTCTACCCCCAGGCCGCCGCGATGCACGCGGACTACACCGTGCCGAACGACCGCTGGACGGACGGCGACCTGTTCCGGGGCGACCAGACCGCCGCGCTGAACAGCGACCTCAACTGGCGGCTGCGCAACCTGCCGGCGCCGAAGGTCTCCCTCCTGGTGGTGAGCACCAAGACGGAGGAGGACTACGCGGCCACCCAGCAGTTCCTGGCCACCGCCCAGCAGGTCTCCGACGCCCATCCGGAGTTCAAGGCGGACTCGCTCTTCCTCGACGACGGCGGACACAGCTTCGAGACCTGGCGCCGCGAGCTGCCTGCGGCGCTGGAGTGGATGAGCGACCACCTCAAGCCCCCGCAGGACCGCGAGCCGCGGCAGTAGCCGCAGGCGACAGGCAACAACTCAGGGCAACCACAACAGGGGCGCGTGGGGGTACCTCCCGGCCGAAGGCTGGGGGAGAACTGCGCGCGCAACCGTGCACCTTCGTCGTGCCCTGATCGCGCAGTTCCCCGCGCCCCTGCAGGAACCCGCTCCCGGAGGGGTGTTCTCAGCGGGCCATGATGAGGCTCATGGCCTCCGCGCGTGTCGCCGGGTCGCGCAGCTGGCCGCGGACGGCCGAGGTGATGGTCTTGGAGCCCGGCTTGCGGATGCCCCGCATCGACATGCACATGTGCTCGCACTCGATCACCACGATGGCCCCGCGCGGCTCCAGGATCCGCATCAGCGAGTCCGCGACCTGGCTGGTCAGCCGTTCCTGCACCTGCGGGCGGCGGGCGAAGACGTCGACCAGGCGGGCCAGCTTGGAGAGCCCGGTGATCTTGCCGCTGGCGGCCGGGATGTACCCGACGTGGGCGACCCCGCGGAACGGCACCAGGTGGTGCTCGCAGGTGGAGAACACCTCGATGTCCTTGACCAGCACCATCTCGTCGTGGCCGAGGTCGAAGGTGGTGGTGAGCACGTCCTCCGGCTCCTGCCAGAGCCCGGAGAATATCTCCTTGTACGCCCGGGCCACCCGGGCCGGGGTCTCCAGCAGGCCCTCGCGGTCCGGGTCCTCGCCGACGGCGATCAGCAGCTCGCGGACGGCGTTCTCGGCCCGCTTCTGGTCGAACGTCCCGATGGTGGATTCACCGTCGAGAGTCACCGGGTCGATCATGCGTGCCTCGCTTGAGTCTCAAGGGTCAGGGCTGAGCAGCACGGATGCCGCGCCTCCAGGGTACAAACCCTGGTGACGCGGCATCCATTCCGTACCGTGCGTGCTGCCGCCGATCAGCTCTCGGAGGCGCTGTCCCCGGTGACGGGGGGCAGCTTCAGGATGTCCACCGTGGCGGTGTCCGTCGGGGCGGCGGCGCCGTTGGTGAGCGCCAGCTCCTTCGGGGACTGCACCGGCGGACGGGTGGACGGCGTGCGACGGGACGAGCCCGTCCAGGCCGGCCGGGCCGGGCGGCGGACGATGGTCGAGAAGACCTCGGCGATCTGCTCCTTGTTGAGCGTCTCCTTCTCCAGGAGCTCGAGGACCAGGTTGTCGAGCACGTCGCGGTTCTCGACCAGGATCTCCCAGGCCTCGTTGTGCGCGTTCTCGATGAGCTTCTTGACCTCTTCGTCGACCAGCCCGGCGACCTCTTCCGAGTAGTCGCGCTGGTGACCCATCTCACGACCGAGGAACGGCTCCGACTCGCTGGAACCGAACTTGATCGCGCCGAGCCGCTCGCTCATGCCGTACTGGGTGACCATCGCACGTGCGGTCGCGGTGGCCTTCTCGATGTCGTTCGAGGCGCCGGTGGTCGGGTCGTGGAAGACCAGCTCCTCCGCCGCGCGCCCGCCCAGCATGTACGCCAGCTGGTCGAGCATCTCGTTACGCGTGGTCGAGTACTTGTCCTCCTCGGGGAGGACCATGGTGTAACCCAGGGCCCGGCCGCGGGACAGGATGGTGATCTTGTGCACCGGGTCGGCGTTCGGGGAAGCCGCCGCGACCAGGGCGTGTCCGCCCTCGTGGTACGCGGTGATCTTCTTCTCCTTCTCCGACATGATCCGGGTCCGCTTCTGCGGTCCGGCCACGACGCGGTCGATCGCCTCGTCCAGCGTGAGGTTGTCGACCAGCTTCTTGTCGGATCGGGCCGTCAGCAGCGCCGCCTCGTTGAGGACGTTCGCCAGGTCGGCACCGGTGAAGCCGGGGGTGCGCTTGGCGACGGCCTTGAGGTCGACGTCCGGCGCGACCGGCTTGCCCTTCTGGTGCACCTTGAGGATCTCAAGGCGGCCCATCAGGTCGGGACGGTCCACCGCGATCTGCCGGTCGAAGCGGCCCGGGCGCAGCAGCGCCGGGTCCAGGATGTCCGGACGGTTGGTGGCCGCGATCAGGATCACGCCACCCTTGACGTCGAAGCCGTCCATCTCGACCAGCAGCTGGTTGAGGGTCTGCTCGCGCTCGTCGTGACCGCCGCCCAGGCCCGCACCACGGTGCCGGCCGACGGCGTCGATCTCGTCGACGAAGACGATCGCCGGAGCGTTCGCCTTGGCCTGCTCGAACAGGTCACGGACTCGCGAGGCACCGACACCGACGAACATCTCGACGAAGTCGGAACCGGAGATCGAGTAGAACGGCACCCCGGCCTCGCCCGCGACGGCACGCGCCAGCAGGGTCTTGCCGGTACCGGGCGGGCCGTAGAGCAGCACACCCTTGGGGATCTTGGCGCCGACGGCCTGGAACTTGGCCGGCTCCTGCAGGAACTCCTTGATCTCGTGGAGCTCCTCCACCGCCTCGTCCGCGCCCGCGACATCCGCGAACGTGGTCTTGGGGGTGTCCTTGGTGAGCAGCTTGGCCTTGGACTTGCCGAACTGCATGACCCGGGAGCCGCCACCCTGCATCTGGTTCATCAGGAAGAGGAAGACCAGGACGATGATGACGATCGGCAGCATCGAGAGCAGCAGGCCGACGAAGGTCGACTGCTTCTCGGGGCTGACGGTGTAGCCCTGGGGCAGCGAACCGTCGCCGACCTGCGTCTGCAGGGTCGCGGCGAGGTCCTTGCCCTGCGAGCCGATGTACGAAGCCTGGAACTTGCTGCCGGACGGCGTCTTGCCGGTACCGGCGGAAGGCAGCTTCTGGCCGTCCTTCAGCTGGATCTTGATGGTCTGTGAGTCACCCGTGGTGATCTGCGCCGACTGGACCTGCTTGGCATCGATCGCCGCGACGACCTGCCCCGTGTCCACCGTCTTGTAGCCATTGGAGTCCGAAACGACCTGCATCAGCACAACGACGGCGAGGACGGCCAGCACGATCCACATGATCGGCGCGCGGAAGTATCGCTTGACGTCCATCCATGCGGGGCGTTGCCGCCCCGTCCCTCCTGCCACTCAACGGCGCCGTTCGACTGTGGGGCCGTCGGCGCATCCGGATGTGCTCATGAGAAGAGCGGTTAATGGGACCGTACCGCAGCGGCCCCACCTGGCGGTGGGAGCACGACGGCACGACGTATTTTCCTACCCCCGCTCAACGGGCGGGGAGAGCGCACTGTTCCCGCCCGTCGCCCGAACGCCTCGCCGGGGTGGGGAGGCCGGCCGGGGGCCGGTCCGCTGCGGGACCGGCCCCCGGCCGGAAGTCCGGCTCCGGGACGGCTCTGGACCGGCTCCGGGCCAGCTCCGGACCGGTCCTCAGCCGCCGTAGACGTGCGGCGCGAGGGTGCCGATGAAGGGCAGGTTGCGCAGCTTCTCGGCGTAGTCGAGGCCGTAACCCACCACGAACTCGTTCGGGATGTCGAAGCCGACGTACTTGACGTCGATCTCGACCTTGGCCGCGTCGGGCTTGCGCAGCAGGGTGCAGACCTCCAGGGAGGCCGGGCCGCGCGAGCCCAGGTTGCCGAGCAGCCAGGAGAGCGTCAGGCCGGAGTCGATGATGTCCTCGACGATCAGCACGTCGCGGCCGGCGATGTCGGTGTCCAGGTCCTTGAGGATCCGGACCACGCCGGAGGACTTGGTGCCCATCCCGTACGAGGAGACCGCCATCCAGTCCATCGTGACCTGGGAGTGCAGGGCGCGGGCGAGGTCGGCCATGACCATCACGGCGCCCTTGAGCACGCCGACGATCAGCAGATCGCGTCCGGCGTAGTCCTGGTCGATCCGCTCGGCCAGCTCCAGGAGCTTGGCGTCGATCTCGTCCTTGCTGATGAGCACCTTCGCCAGGTCGGCGCCCATGTCCTTGTCGTCCACCGGGGATACGTCCTCAAACGTTCGGGGTCTGTTTCGGCGGCGGCCCTGCGACCGGCGGTTGCCCGCTAGTCGCTCTGACGCCGAAACACCAGCGTGCCACACCTTCGGGTGGCTTCCACTCCCCCGGGTAGGTGCAGGGGTCCCTGACCGCGCCAGCCGGTGACCAGCAGATCCACCGTCTCCAGGTGCCGGGCGAACAGGTCGCCCGCCGGGCAGCCCGCCCGCAGCGCGGCCCGGCGGAGCACCCGGCGGCGGACGGCGGAGGGCAGTTCGGCCAGTTTGGCGACGTCCAGGGCGCCTTCACCCGAGCGCAGGTCGCGCTCGGCGAGGGCGGCCCACTGGTCGAGGGCGTCGGCGTCGTCCCGGAACAGCCGGGCGGTGCGGGCCAGCGCCTCGACCACCCCGGCGCCGAGGTGCTTCTCCAGCACCGGCAGCACCTCGTGCCGGACCCGGGCGCGGGTGTAGGCAGGGTCGCTGTTGTGCGGGTCGTCCCAGACCGGGATGGACTGCGCGGAGCAGGCCCGGCGGGTGGCGGAGCGGTCCAGCTCCAGCAGCGGGCGGCGGTAGCGGCCCTTCTGCGCGGGCATCCCGGCCAGCGAGCGGGCGCCGGAGCCCCGGGCCAGGCCGAGCAGGACGGTCTCCGCCTGGTCGTCCCGGGTGTGCCCGAGCAGGACGGCGATCGCGCCGTGCCGCTCGGCGGCCGCGTCCAGCGCCGCGTAGCGGGCGTCCCGGGCGGCGTTCTCCGGCCCGCCCTGGTGGCCGACCCGGACGGTGATCGCCTCCACCGGGTCGAGCCCGAGTTCGCGCAGCCGGTCGACCACCTGCGCGGCGCGGACGGCGGAGCCGTCCTGAAGGCCGTGGTCGACGGTGACGGCCCCGACCCGCAGGCCGAGCTTGGGTGCCTCGAAGGCGGTCGCGGTGGCCAGCGCCATCGAGTCGGCACCGCCGCTGACGGCGACCAGGACCAGCGGGGAGCCGGGCGCGGCCGGAGTCCGGGGCAGGCCGGAGGGGTGCCGGCGGGCGTTGCCGATCAGCGTGGTGGCCTGGGCCGGCGCGGCGGCGGGTGCGGCTGCACCGGCGGGGACGGGCGCGGCGGCCGGGCGCGAGCGGGGGGCGCGGACGGGGGCGCCGAAAGTGGCGCCGGCCTCGACCGCGAGGTCGGTGAGCGTGCGGCGTACGGCGAGGCGTATCGCCGCGACAGCGGGGTGTGGGCCCACGGGGAAGCACTCCTTGGCGGAGGGAGGGAGCGGGGACGTACGGGGTGGGTGAGGCCGAACGGGCGTGACAGCTTGTCAGCTTTCTGTCACCGGGTGCTCACAGATGGTCGCAGAATCCGGGCTGCGGCTACGCCACCCGCGCCATCGGTACGACCACGGTCCCACGTACGGGTGAATGGAGAAACGTTCATTCGCCCCCCAGATGTACGGCTGAGCCACTCCTGCGGGTCGCGCGGGCGCGCCGCGCGCCGTCCGGCAGGCCGGCGCGCGGCGGGTCCGGGACGGGCGGCGGCGGGTGGGACGGGCTCGGCGGCGGGTGGGGCGGAGGGTGTCAGCCGATCACGCGGGAGACCCAGGAGGCCGGGTTGTGGATCTCGTCCTTGGTCGGGAGGGTGTTCGGGGAGGTCCACACCCGGTTGAACTCCGCCATGCCGACCCGGCCGACCACGTCGCGGACGAAGACCGAGCCGTCCTGGTACTGGCGCAGCTTCGCGTCCATCCCGAGCAGGCGGCGGAGCAGCAGGTCCAGCCGGCTCGCGCCCTGGTCGCGGCGCTGCTGGAACTTCTCCCGGATCTCCGCGACGCTCGGCACCACGGCCGGGCCGACGCCGTCCATCACCACGTCCGCGTGCCCTTCGAGCAGCGACATCACGGCGGTGATCCGGCCCAGGATCTCCCGCTGCACGGGTGACTGCACCACCTCCAGCAGCGTCCCGGCGCCCGGGCCGCCCCGGCCGGCGAGCCCGGGCAGGCCCCCGCCGATCGCCTCGCGGGCCCGCTCCAGCAGGGCGCCCGCGTCGACGTCGGTCTCGGTCAGGAAGGACTGCACCTCGGACTGGATGTGGTCGCGCAGCCACGGCACGGCGGTGAACTGGGTGCGGTGGGTCTCCTCGTGCAGGCAGACCCAGAGCCGGAAGTCGTGCGGGTCGACGTCGAGTTCACGCTCGACCTGGACGATGTTCGGCGCGACCAGCAGCAGCCGGCCGGGGCCGGGCGCCTGCGGGCCGCGCCTGGGCCGGTCGAACAGCCCCGCCGGGCTGTCCGGGGTGTCCGGCGAGCCGGGCAGCGCCAGGGCGGGGTCGGCGGGTGCGAAGGTCTCGTACTGGCCGAGCACCTTGGTGGAGAGGAAGGCCAGCACCGCGCCGAGTTCGACACCGGTCGCCTTCTCGCCGAGCGAGCCGAACACGGCCGCGCCGGGGCCGTCGGAGCGGCGGGCGGCCAGCTTGTCCACCAGCGGCTGGACGATGGTGCGGAAGCCCGCGACGTTCGCCCGCACCCAGCCCGGCCGGTCCACCACCAGGACGGGGGTGGCCGCCGCCGAGAGCAGGCTGGTGGAGCGCATGCCGGTGAACTCGCGGACGTGCTCCTCCGCTTCCAGCGCGTGCCTGCGCAGTTCGGAGACCACCTCGCGGGCCTCGCCCCGCGTCACCTCGGGGCCCGGCCGGGCCAACCGGGTCGCCGTCGCGACCGCGAGATTCCAGTCGACCATGTCAGCACCGCCGCTCGCGCTCGTCATGCCCTCACCGTACGTGCTGGGGCCCTCCGGGGGGAGACCCGTCGGGGCGGGGCCGGCTCTTCGAGGGCGGGTGCGGCGGCGGGGGCTTCCGGTTTCGCGCAGTTCCCCGCGCCCCTGGGGAACCGCTGCCCGAGGGGAGCTGCTGATCGGGGGGCTATCGGCAGGCGCAGGCTGCGAGGCGGGCGACGATGCGGTCGACGGCCGAGCGGGCGTCGACCGCGCCGGCGGTGGTCCTGGTCATCAGGGCGAAGACCAGGACGCGGCCGTCCGCGTCCACCACGGTGCCGGCCAGGGTGTTGATGCCGCTGAGGCTGCCGGTCTTGGCCCGGACCAGGCCAGCCGCGTTCTGGGCGCCGGAGGTGGCGCCGAACCTGGTGGCCAGCGTCCCGGTGAATCCGGCGATCGGCATCCCGGTCAGCACCGGGCGCAGTTCCGGGTGTTGCGGCGAGCCGGCCAGCGCCAGCACCTTCGCGAGGACCAGCGGCGGGATCAGGTCGCCGGTGTGCAGGCCGCTGCCGTCGTACAGGACGACGCCGTTCATCGGCACTCCGAGCCTGCTCAGGGTGTCCGTCACGGCCTTGACCGCGCCGTCGAAACTGGCCGGTTGGTGGGCCGCGAGGGCCGCCTGACGGGCCACCGCCTCGGCGAGGGTGTTGTCCGAGGTGGTGAGCAGCCGCTCGATCAGCCGGGCCATGGTCGGTGACTGCACCTGGCCGAGCAGCCGGGCGCCGGGCGCGGCCGTACCGGGCTTGGGCTTGCCCTGGACGGTGATGCCCTGGGCCTGGAGCAGCGTGGTGAAGACGTCGGCCGCCTGGCCCGCAGGGTCGAAGACCCGGGAGGGGGCCTCCTCCTGGTCCCTCGGCTCGGCCCTGCCTTCGTCCACCATCAGCGGGGTGACGGCCGCGATGTTGGTGGAGTCGTTCTGCGGGTGCAGGACGGGGCCGGAGTAGAGCGAGGTGTCGAAGTTCAGCTTGACCGAGGTGGTGCCGGCGGCCTTCAGGGCGGCCGCGGTCTGCCGGGCCAGCTCGATCATCGAGGCGGGCGCGGTGTCGGCGTCGACGGGCAGTGTGGCGACCCGGTACTGGTCCAGCGGGAGGCCGGTGAGGGTCGGGTCACCGCCGCCGACCAGGGTGATCTCACCTGGGCCCGGGCCCAGGACGGCCTTGGTGCTGATCCTGGTGTCCTGCGGGATCAGCGCGAGGGCGGCGACCGTGGTCAGCAGCTTGGTGGTGGAGGCCGGGGTGGCGGGCGTGTTCTCGCCCGATCCGAACAGCAGCTGCCCGGTGGCGGCGTCGGCCACGGCGAGGTTCAGGGTGCCGAGCGACTTGTCCTGGAGCAGCGGGCCGAGGTCCCGTTGCAGCCCCTGGGTGGTGGGCAGCGCCTCCGTACCGGCGACGGCGGCCGCGAGCACCGGGCCGTCCAGCGCGACGGCCTGGCGGCGGGCGGCGGGCGCGAGGCCCAGCGCGTCGTGCGAGACCTTGCCGGGGCTGCGGCTCGGGCCCGGCACCGGCTGGGCCAGCGCGTTCCCCGGCTCCAGCGTCAGCCCGGCGGCCGCGAGCGCCATCCCCAGCACTCCCGCAGCCGCAACCCTGCGCCTGCGACCCGCCCCTGTACCTTCCCGCACCGACCGGCCCCTTTCCTGAGCACACCCTGCCGTAGGAGACACTTGGATTCTGTCAGTACTACCTTGGAGGAACCGTTGGAGTTCGACGTCCTGATCGAGATCCCGAAGGGCTCGCGGAACAAGTACGAGGTCGACCATGAGTCCGGTCGCCTCCGCCTCGACCGGATGCTCTTCACGTCGACCCGCTACCCGGCCGACTACGGCTACGTCGAGAACACCCTCGCGGACGACGGTGACCCGCTGGACGCCCTGGTCATCCTGGAGGAGCCGACCTTCCCCGGTTGCCTGATCAAGTGCCGCGCCGTCGGTATGTTCAAGATGACCGACGAGGCCGGCGGCGACGACAAGCTGCTGTGCGTCCCGGCGTCGGACCCGCGCTGGAAGCACCTGCAGGACATCACCGACGTGTCGGAGTTCGACCGTCTGGAGATCCAGCACTTCTTCGAGGTCTACAAGGACCTGGAGCCCGGCAAGTCCGTCGAGGGCGCCGACTGGGTCGACCGTGCGGCCGCCGAGGCCGAGATCGTCGCCTCGATCAAGCGGCTGGCGGACTCCGGCCACTGAGCCGGGGACGCGCGGAAGGCCGGGGTGGCAGCTGCTCACCCCGGCCTTTGCGTTGCCCGGCGGGACCCGGTGGGGTTCAGTCCTCGTCGTCCAGCCGGAAGCCGGCCTTGAGTCCCACCTGGAAGTGCTCGATCCGCCCGTCCGCGATGTGCCCGCGCACCTGGACCACCTCGAACCAGTCGAGGTTGCGCAGCGTCCGGGCGGCCCGGTCGACGCCGTTGCGGATCGCGGCGTCGACCCCCTCGGTCGAGGAGCCGACGATCTCGGTCACGCGGTAGGTGTGGTCGGTCATGACTGTCTCCCTGAGTGGCGGCACGGCCCCCCGGTCCACCGTGCCGCACCCGGCCGGGCCCCGCACCCCGGGACGAGCCGTCGGAAGACCACCCCCACGGGTACGGCCTTCACCCGTCCGGCCGTCAGAATGCCGCGCGGACGGCTCCGACCACGGCGCCGCCGCCGTGCAGCGGCTCGGAGCCGATCCGGTCGACCGTGCCGTCGGGGGTCTCGACGCCGAGCCGGCGCAGGGCCTGCGCCAGCACCGGGCCGCGGGCCCGCTCGGCGCCGTCGTCGATCTTGAAGGCGACCGCCCGGCCGTCCGGCAGCGCGACCACCTGGACGGCTTCGGCGCCCATCTTGGCGAGCGCGCCGGGCACCGCCCGCATCAGCCAGGTGTCGGCGCGGCGGGTGCCCGCGACGTACTCGGGGTGGGCCCGCATCGCGTCCGCCACCCGGCGCTGCGGGGTGCCCGGCTCGGCGGCGAGCAGCCCCCGGAAGCCGCGGGCCAGGCCGGTGAGCGAGACGGCCAGCAGCGGTGCGCCGCAGCCGTCCGTACCGGCCGCCGCGACGGTCTCGCCGGTGGCCTCCTCCAGCGCCTCCCGGGCCAGCAGCTGGATCGGGTGCGCGGGGTCGAGGTAGCTCGCGGTGTCCCAGCCGTTGGCGACGCAGGCGGCGAGCCAGCCGGCGTGCTTGCCGGAGCAGTCCATCATGATCGGCTCACGCCGCCCGCCGCCGCCGAGCAGGGCCTCCGCCTCGACCGGGTCGAGCGGCAGGTCCGGCGGGGTCTGCAGGGCGTCCTCGGTGAGACCGGCGGAGGCCAGGATCCGCCGTACGGCGTCCCGGTGAAACGGTTCCGCGGAGTGGCTGGAGGCCGCCAGCGCGAGCAGCTCGCCCTCGATCGCCAGACCCGCCCGTAGGGTCGCCACGGCTTGGAAGGGCTTGGCGCAGGAGCGCGGGAAGAGCGGGGCGTCCGGGGTCCCGAGCGCGAACTCGACCGTGCCGTCGGCGGCGAGCTGCACCAGCGAGCCGCGGTGGTGGCCCTCGGTGAAGCCGGAGCGTATGACTTCGGCGAGAACGGGCAGGGCGGAGGACTGCGGCATCGGAATGCTCCACGGTGAGGGTGGCCGGGTCGGGGAGGGGCACGGCCCGCACCGCCCACCCGCGGGGTCAGCCGCCGGCGAGCAGGTCGTCGACCCGCGCTTCCCCTTCACGGTACCTGCGGGTGATCTCCGCGCTGCAGTCGTCCGCCGTCCGCTGCAGCCGCTGCCGCCGCTCGGAGACCCCCCGTTCGTGGACGGCGAGCCGCTCGACCGCGGCCAGCAGTTCGGCCGTCCGGTGCGCGTCCAGGTCGGCCAGCTGGACGTCGCCCATCAGCGCGTCGGCCTCCCGCTGGTAACTCTCGCCGCGCGGCGGCCCGACGGTGAGGTGCCGGGCCGGGCGCCGCACCGGGGAGGGCGTGTCGGCGAGGATGGCCGGCAGCCGGTCGAGCAGCCCGCCCAACCGGTCCGGGAGTGCCGCCGCGGGCTCCGTGGCCGGGGCGGGCCGCACCCGGCGCCGGTCCAGCTCGGCCCGCAGGATGTCCATCCGTCCGTGCAGCAGCCGGCGCAGGTACGAGAGGTCGGCCTCCTGCTCCTGTGCGTCGCGGCGGAGCAGCCTCAGCTGGTCCAGCCCGAGCTCGGTGAACCCGTACGACGGGTCGGACCGGGCGTGGGCCGTGCTGTCGTGGGCCGTGCTGTCCTGGGCCGTGCTGCTCGCGTCCATCAACCAACCACCTGCCGCTGTCCTGGTCACGCTGTCCGATGCCCCCGCCCCACGGCGACGGTCGCGCCGTGTGTTGTCCCCGTCGTGCCACCCCGCCGGGTGGTCCCCGGCCGAGCCCGTCCCTGTTCTGGTGCACGCCGGAACGCCCCCGTTGGTTCCCCTGCGGCGCCGGTACCACTCCCCCGGGCGATCCCGGCCGGAACACCTGTCCGGCCGGTTCGGCGACGGGGCGACGAGCCTTGGACCGACCGGCACATGGAGGTCGGTCCTGGTACCGCCCACAGCGTGCCACCCCGGCCCGTGCGGTGCACCGCTCGTGCACCCGAACGGCCCCCTGGCGAAGGGGGGTGGCTGATACGACCGGGACAACCCCCTGGCAGCACACCCGCGCCAGGGGCGCACCTGTCACCACCCCGGCGCGCGCGGAGGCCCCGCGCGCCTCCGGCAGAATGACGGCATGCGAGCAGTGGTGCAGCGGGTGGCCGAGGCCAGGGTGACGGTGGACGGCGAGACCGTCGGATCGATCGAGGGGCCGGGGCTCTGCGTCCTGGTGGGTGCGACACACGGGGACACACCTGCCAAGGCGGCCCAACTGGCCCGGAAACTCTGGACGCTGCGGCTCTTCGACGGCGACGGGGACGGGGTCGAGCGGTCCTGCTCGGACTTCGGCGCACCCCTGCTGGTGATCAGTCAGTTCACCCTGTACGGCGACGCCCGCAAGGGGCGCCGCCCGACCTGGAACGCCGCCGCGCCCGGGCCCGTCGCCGAACCGCTGGTCGACGCGGTGGTGGCCGAACTCCGCGCGCTCGGCGCGGACGTCGCCACCGGCAGGTTCGGGGCGGACATGAAGGTGGCGCTGGTGAACGACGGGCCGTTCACGGTGCTTGTCGAGGTTTAGGCAAGCGAGCAACCACAACAGGGGCGTCGGGACTGTGGGCGCAACCGTGTACGTACGTCGTGGCTGGTCGCGCACGCAGTTGATCAAGCAGGGCCCCGCGCCCCTGTCGGGCCGGCCCTTACTGAGGAACGATCACGTCCTGGGCGGCTGCGACCGTGCCGGCCAGCAGGACGGCGTCCAGGGGGACGTTGCGCTTGACGATGGCGAGGGCGATCGGGCCGAGTTCGTGGTGGCGGGCCGAGGAGGTGACGAAGCCCAGCGCCCGCCCGTCCGGGTCCGAGGCGAGCCGCACCTCGGTGCCGTGCGGGGGCAGCACCTCCTCGGTGCCGTCCAGGTGCAGGAAGACCAGCCGGCGCGGCGGCTTCCCCAGGTTGTGGACGCGCGCGACGGTCTCCTGGCCCCGGTAGCAGCCCTTCTGGAGGTGGACGGCGGTGCTGAGCCAGTCCACCTCGTGCGGAATGGTGCGGTGGTCGGTCTCGAAGCCCAGGCGCGGCCGGTGGCCCTCGATCCGGAGCGCCTCGTACGCCCAGATCCCGGCGGCCCTGCCGTACCCCTCGGTGCGCTTCACCAGCTCGGTCCGGGGCAGGAACAGGTCGCGCCCGTAGGTGAGTTCGCGGACGGCGGCGGCGCCGTCGGCGGCGGCCTCGGACCCGGCGGGCAGGTGCACCACCGCGTAGTCGGCGGTGGCGTCGGCGACCTCCACCCGGTACATGAACTTCATGCTCTCCAGGTACCCGATCAGCGCCTGCCCGGTGCCCGGCTCGACGTGCGCCCAGGTGGTCGTGCCGTCGTCCACCAGGTAGAGGGCGTGCTCGACATGGCCGTTCGGGGAGAGGATCAGCGCCTCGGTGGCCTGCTGCGGCGGCAGCGCGCTCACGTGCTGGGTGAGCAGCAGGTGCAGCCAGCTCAGCCGGTCCGGGCCGGTCACCGTCAGCACGTCGCGGTGCGAGAGGTCCACGAAACCCCGGCCCTCGGCCAGTTCGCGCTGTTCGCGGAAGATGTCGCCGTAGTGCGCGGCCACGCCTTCGTCGGCGCCCTCGGCCGCGACGGCACCGGGCAGGGACAGCAGCGGGCTCTTCGTACCGGTCATACCGGTCAGCTTACGGCTCCGCGGGCCGGCTCCGGCCGGCTCCCGCCGGGTCGGGTCCGGGGAACCGCTCCCGCCGGGTCGGATCCGGGGAACCGCTCACGGCGGCGGGCCTCAGGCGTCGGCGAGCTTCGCGGTGCAGTCGGCGCAGCGGCCGAAGATGGCGAAGTGCTTGAGGTCGGTGTCGAAGCCGTGCTGCTCGCGCAGGCTCTCGACCAGCGGGGCGGCGATCGCGGTGTCGGTCTCGGTGATCTGCTCGCAGTCCCGGCAGACCAGGTGCAGGTGGGTGTGCCGGCCGGCCAGGTGGTAGGTCGGGGCGCCGTGGCCCAGGTGCGCGTGCGAGACCAGCCCGAGCTCCTCCAGCAGCTCCAGCGTCCGGTACACGGTGGAGATGTTGACCCCGCTGGCGGTCAGCCGGACCTGCCCGAGGATCTCGTCCGGGGTCGCGTGGTCCAGCACGTCCACGGCTTCCAGCACCAGCTGGCGCTGCGGGGTGAGGCGGTAGCCGCGCTCGCGCAGGTCCGCCTTCCAGTCCGACGAGAGGTGCCAGTCAGTTGGAGTCTCAGTGTTCGCCACAGTCTGTCCCTGCCCGGATCGAGGTCGTGGGAACAAGTGTAGGGACCGGTCGGCCGACCGGTCCCTACCTCGGCGTCCGCGGTCAGGCGCGGCCCCGGCGTCTCAGCGGAAGAACGCGATGCCGTCGTCCGGCAGGTCCGCGATGTCCTGGATCAGCTTCGCCTGGTTGAGCACCTTCTTCAGCTGGCCCGACATGTACGGACGCAGCGGGACCTCGGGGGCGGCCTTCTCGCCGACCCAGAGCAGTTCCTCGTTGACCATGCCGTAGAGGCGCTTGCCACCGGTGTACGGGTCCGAGCCCTCGATCCGGGCGACGGCGTCGGTGGCGACGTCGATCTGCGGCTTGCCGTCGTGCAGCTTGCCGTACCAGATCTCGACCGTGCCGTCGTCGCGGACGGAGGAGATCTCGATCTCGCGCTCGCCGGTCGCGCCGTGCTGGTTGCTGGTCACCCGCCAGAAGGAGTGCTCGTTCTCCAGCGGACGGACCTTCTCGCCCTCGCCGTCCAGCACCCAGGTACGGGAGCGGAACTCCAGGAACGGCCGGCCGTCGTGCCGGAAGACGATCTCCTGGCCGAAGTTGCACTTCTCGGCGCCCGGGAAGTCGAAGACGCCGGCTCCCTCCCACGTACCGAGGAGGAAGGCGAGCGGAACGACGTCCTTGTGGAGGTCGGAGGGAATCTCGATCATGTTCCTGGTCACTGTCGTCGGTGTGGGGCCTGCGTCAACCGTACGGCAGGCTGGGTCAGCGCTGGCCCTGGTACAGCTTCATGACCGAGAAGACGGCGAACCAGGTGATCAGCACGGCCATCAGGGCCAGCAGACCGTCGAAGAACCATTCCAGGGTGGTCACGGGGCACTCCCAGTTGCGGCGGTAGGCGGGGGAAAAGCGGGGTGTACGACGCCGCTGAGTCTATCCGTCGGCCTCCGGCTGTCGCAGTGGGCGGTCCCGGTGAGCCCGGACACGTCAGGTACCCCGGCCCGGACACGCGGGTACCCGGCCCGGACACGCCCTAGGGTTGGGTCCATGGCGCCCATGTCGAAGAAGCTGGTCATCAAGGTCACCGCCGGAGCGGACGCGCCGGAACGGTGCTCGCAGGCGTTCACCGTGGCGGCGGTCGCGGTCGCCAGCGGGGTGGAGGTGTCGCTCTGGCTGACGGGCGAGTCCTCCTGGTTCGCGCTCCCCGGTCGGGCGGCGGAGTTCGAGCTGCCGCACGCGGCGCCGCTGCCGGACCTGCTGGAATCCGTGCTGGCCGCCGGGACGGTGACGCTGTGCACGCAGTGCGCGACGAGGCGCGGCATCGTGCAGGAGGACACCGTGCCGGGGGTCCGGATCGCGGGCGCCCAGGTCTTCGTCAGCGAGATCATGGCGGACGGGGTGCAGGCGCTCGTCTACTGAGCCGTACGCCGGGCCGCACCCCCGGCCGGGGGTGTCCGGGGTCGTCCGGGGTCGTCCGGCACGGGTACTACGGGCGCGGCTCGTGGTCCGGGTGGTCGCGGTCGTGGCCGGGGTCGTCCCAGCCCGGGTTGTCCCAGCGGGGGTCGTTCCACCAGTCGTCGTCCGGGTCCCGCTTGTTGGCGAAGACCGCCGCGAGCGGGGGGATGACCATGGCGAAGACGCACATCCCGATCGCCGCCGGTACCGAGACGAACCTGACGACGCTCCACGCCAGGACGAAGGTGCCGATGCAGCAGCCCATCATGACGAAGTAGCGCACGTGCCTCTGGTGTGCCTGCACGGTTCCACGGTACGGCCGAAGGCCCCTGCCTGGGCAGGGGCCTTCGGGACGTTCAGGGAGGGACGGTTCACCCGGCCCGGTCGTTCACCCGGTCGGGTCGTTCACCGGCCCGGCTGTTCACCCGGCCCGGCTCAGACCGCGATCGCGACCTCGGTCGGGCTGCCGCCCTGCGAGGCGACCACCTGACGGTCCACGGTCGCGCCGGGCACCAGGGCCCGCAGCGTCCAGGTGCCCGGACGGGCGAAGAACCGGAACTGCCCGGTGGCCGAGGTGGGGACCTCGGCGGTGAACTCACCCTTCTCGTCGAGCAGACGGACGTAGCCGTTGAGCGGCTCGCCGTCGCGGGTCACCGACCCCTGAATGATCGTTTCCTTCGCCACGTCAACTCCTGCCAGATCCGGGCCGCCGGCCTTCGCACCGCACATGTCTGTGTCTCCTCTTCGACTTACGGGTGGAGCCGGGGCTCAGTTGCCGAGCTCGATCGGCACGCCCACCAGGCTGCCGTACTCGGTCCACGAGCCGTCGTAGTTCTTGACGTTCTCCTGGCCGAGCAGTTGGTGCAGCACGAACCAGGTGAGCGCGGAGCGCTCGCCGATGCGGCAGTAGGCGATGGTGTCCTTCGCCAGGTCGACGCCCTCGGCCTGGTAGAGCTCGCGCAGCTCGTCGTCGCTCTTGAAGGTGCCGTCGTCGTTGGCGTTCTTCGCCCACGGGATGTTGCGGGCGGACGGGACGTGGCCCGGACGCTGCGACTGCTCCTGCGGGAGGTGGGCCGGGGCGAGCAGACGGCCGGAGAACTCGTCGGGCGAGCGGACGTCGACCAGGTTCAGCTTGCCGATCGCGGCCAGGACGTCGTCCCGGTAGGCGCGGATCGAGGTGTCCTGGGCCTGGGCCTTGTACTCGGTCGCGGCGCGCTCGGGCACGGCGGCGACCAGCTCGCGGGAGTCGAGCTCCCACTTCTTGCGGCCGCCGTCGAGCAGACGGACGTCGCCGTGGCCGTACAGCTTGAAGTACCAGTACGCGTAGCTGGCGAACCAGTTGTTGTTGCCGCCGTACAGCACCACGGTGTCGTCGTTGGCGATGCCCTTGGCGCTGAGCAGCGCCTCGAAGCCGGCCTGGTCGACGAAGTCGCGGCGGACCGGGTCCTGGAGGTCCTGCTTCCAGTCGATCCGGACGGCGTTGCGGATGTGGTTCTTCTCGTACGCGGTGGTGTCCTCGTCGACCTCGACGACGACAACCTTCGGGTCGTCCAGGTGTGCCTGGACCCAGTCGGCGTCTACCAGGACGTCACTGCGGCTCATGGTGATGTTCTCCATCCGGGGGCGGTTGGCGGAAGAGGCTGTTCAGGAGCTCGGCGTCCGTCCCGTCCGAACTTCTGTCCGAATGTCGAGACAGGGCGGTGTGCGGGTGGCGCCGTGCGGTTGATCGGGGTGTACCCGGGGTCGCCCGGCGGCCTGCCACGCAAGCGTGCCAGCTCAGACCACGGGCAAGGGGTGGGGCGGGCCGGAAATACCGGTCAGAACCGCCCTGTCAGCGCATTCGACACAGGCAGGAGGACACGCGGCACAGGTCTACCGCCCGCCGCTTCGTGAGATCCGCCTGTCGCTTCATGCCGACGATGCTAGGGACACCGGACGCCCCCTGTCATCAGGGTATCGAATAGTGAGACTGATTTCTTCGAATGCTGAGATTTTGCCCTCCCGTGTCCTGCGGCCGCCCGGGTCGGGCGTCCGGCGGCCCACGGAGAGGCGGCACAGGCGGGCACGGGGCAGCACGGAGCGGCGCGGAGCGGTACGGGAGCGCTCCGTGCGACGGCACTGGACAGAACGTCTCGCAGAGCGGGACAGCAGGGACAGGGGGCGTCCGGGACAGCCGGCGGGTCAGCCGATCAGCTTGAGGTTGCTGCCCTGGAAGCTGAGCAGCAGTCCGTCCGGCTGCGGGGCGGCCGAGGCCAGGCTCAGCCCGGCCGGCAGGTCGGTCAGCGTGAAGCTGCGCGGGCCGAGCGCCGCGTTCGCCTGGCCGCCCAACAGGGAGCCGATACCGGCGAGTTGGAAGCCGTCCGCCGCGATGGTGTTGCCGCTGCTGTGCACGTTGCCCTGCCCGAGCTCGACCCCGGCCACCGAGGCCTTGACCTTCCCCGGGCCGCCGTACGAGAGGTCGATCCGCTGGGCGCCCTGGATCAGCTTGGCCAGGTCCGGGTACGAGATCAGACCGCTGCCGGTGCCGCTGCGGACCGTCGCGCTGCGGTAGCCGTCGCCGAGCTCCACCCCGGACAGCCGGGCACTGAACGAGGTGAGCGCCGCCTGCTGCCTGCCGTCGCTCACCGTCGCGCCGGCCCCGGAGAGGCGTACGGAGTCGAACCGGCCCGCCAGCGCCTGGGTGAGGAACGGGAACCCGTCGATGGAGACGTCCGGCCGGGTGCTGAGCCGGCCGCTGGAGACCAGCTTGTCGGCGGCCTCGTCCTGGACGACGCCGACCGCGACCCGGTCCGCGCCGATCAGCAGCCCGGCGATGACCGCCAGCCCGATCGTCAGCTTCAGCCAGCCGCGCATCGTGTGCCCCTCAGATGGTCCGACGTACAGGCGTACAAACGTACAGACCTACGACGTGCGGAGCCGGGCCGTGGTTCCGGCCCGGCGGTCGCACGGCCGTGCCGCACAGGTGACGCACGGGTGACGCACAGCCGTATCGCGCCGGGCGGGCCGGGCCGGGCGGGTCAGTGCGGCAGCAGGCGCGAGGCCGTCCACACCAGCGGCGCCGCGACCGCGAGCGGGAGGGCGACCCCCGCCGTCAGGTGCACGAAGCGGGACGGGAAGTCGTACGACGCCACCCGGCGCCCGACCAGCGCGCCGACCGCTGCGAGCGCCCCGACCGCGACGGGCGCGCCCGCGAGCACCGCCGTACCGGCCCCCAGTAGCAGCGCCACCGGCACCGCGACCGCGCCGGGCAGGCGCAGCGCCGCCGCGAGTGCGGCCAGCAGGACAGTGACGGCGACCGCCGCCACGGCGGCCGGGACGTGGGTGCCGAGCAGCAGTACCGAGCAGAGCCCGGCCAGCGCGGCGCCCGAACCGAGCACGGTCAGGGCGTAGAACCGCTCCGCAGGGTCGGACGGGCGGAAGGTCTGCAGGACGAGCACCAGCAGCAGGGCCCCGCCGAGCACCCCGAGCACCCCGGCCGCGCCCGCCCCGGCCAACACCGCCGCGTCGGCGGCGAAGCCGGTCAGCGCGGCCAGCGCGATGCCCTGCCGGGCCGGCCACATCCCGTTCAGCCGGAACCACCCGGCCGCGGTGAGGGTCTGGAGCGCCGCGACGGCGAGCGCCTGCGGCAGCTGCCCCGCGACGGCCCCCACCGCCAGCGGCGCCGCCAGGGCGGCGGTGAGCAGCGCGGACGGCAGGCCGGGCCCGATGACCGGCGATCCGGTCCGGGCCGCCGGGACGGGCGGTGCGACAGCGGGCACGGCGGGCGGCGGGTTCATCTCACCCGCCCGCGAAGGGGGGCAGCACCTCGACCGATCCGCCCTCGGTGAGCCGCACCGAGGCGTGGTCCCGGGCGCCGACCGGATCGCTGTCCACCAGGTACGAGCAGTGGTCGAGGATCTGCAGCAGGCGCGGGCGGTCCGCGTGCCGGGCGCGCACGGCCTGGAGTGCTTCGGCCAGCGTCGCGGCCCGGTAGGGCTCCTCCCCGGTGCCCGAGGCGGCCTTGGCGGCGGCCCAGTAGCGGACGACCCCGTTCACGGCCGGGGCGTCCGGGAACTCCCGGTCGCCCGTCACTCTCCCGGCTGAATTCCGCTCGGTGCCGGCATTGGCGGTCGCGGCCATGGCAACCCCTCCTCGTCGTCCTCGCCCGGTGCGGTGGCCCGGCTCTGTCTGCCGACCACCCACACAAAAGGTGTACACGTACCGTGCGGCCGGTGCGGCTCCCATGATGGACCGGGCGGCCCCCGGCGCGGCAACCTCCCTGGTCGGCGGGGCGGCGCCCCCGCACCGGAAGAACGCGCCGGACGTGTCAAGGGTCACGCCGCAGGCGGCCCGACCTGACGAAGCGGCGGCCCGTGCCCCTCCCGCAGCGCGGAGTGGTCGGCTATTCTCGGTGCCGTAAGGGATCCGGGCAGAGTCGCCCCCGGGTCCTTTTGCGCTTTCAGGACGCCAGTACGGACGTCCTCGCGTACCGGTCCCCCACCCGGACCGGCAGGCGAGGCCCGCCCCGCCCGATCGGCACAACGACGTGCTCGCGATCAGGCCGGGAGCGGCAGGCCGGCGCCGGGTCCACCGCCCGGTGCGGAAGCAGACCGGAAGGTTCGCGGATGAGCAGATCGGTATCGGAGCAGCAGGGGTTGCGGGACCCCTGGCGCGCGCCCCGTACTGCGCTGCGCACCGGCGCATCTGCCGGATCTCACCCTGCGGACACGTCTCCCCCACCCCTCACTGCGAGTGCGCCCGCCCGCTGCGGCGGCCGCCGTACCGCCGTGACCGCGACGACCCGGAAAGGGGACTAACCGGGTATGAGTTCTCTCCTCCTGCTCACCAACGCACTACAGCCCTCCGCGGAGGTACTGCCCGCGCTGGGCCTGCTGCTGCACACCGTCAGGGTGGCGCCGGCCGAGGGTTCGGCCCTGGTCGACACCCCCAGCGCCGACGTCATACTGGTCGACGGCCGCCGTGACCTGCCGCAGATCCGGAGCCTCTGCCAGCTGCTGCGCTCGACCGGTATCGGCTGCCCGCTGATCCTGGTGGTCACCGAGGGCGGCCTGGCCGCCGTCACCGCCGAGTGGGGCATCGACGACGTCCTGCTCGACACCGCCGGCCCGGCCGAGGTCGAGGCGCGGCTGCGGCTGGCCACGGGCCGGATGCACGTGACGGCGGACGACAGCCCGATGGAGATCCGCGGCGGCGACCTCACGGTCGACGAGGCCACCTACTCGGCGAAGCTCAAGGGCCGGGTGCTCGACCTCACCTTCAAGGAGTTCGAGCTGATCAAGTACCTCGCGCAGCACCCCGGCCGGGTGTTCACCCGGGCGCAGCTGCTCCAGGAGGTGTGGGGCTACGACTACTTCGGCGGCACCCGGACGGTCGACGTGCACGTCCGGCGGCTGCGGGCCAAGCTCGGGGTCGAGAACGAGCAGCTGATCGGCACCGTCCGCAACGTCGGCTACCGGTTCGTGGTGCCGGAGAAGGCCGACAAGGGCGAGCGCCCCGGCCTGGAGCAGCGGGCCGGCGTCGCCAACGAGGTCTGAGGGAGAGCCGGGCTCGGTCCACGATCACCAACCGAAGCCCGGCTTGTCCGGATATGACCGATACCGTCCCCGGGTAGCGGGCAGGATGTCACAGGTCACAGTTCCACTCGGGAGCGACCCGCGTAGACTCCCTCCGTGGCCAAGGTGACGCGCGACGATGTAGCCCGACTGGCTGGGACCTCGACCGCGGTCGTCAGCTACGTCATCAACAACGGGCCGCGCCCGGTCGCGCCCGCGACGAAGGAGAAGGTCCTCGCGGCGATCGAGGAGCTCGGCTACCGGCCGAACAGCGTCGCCCAGGCGATGGCCTCCCGCCGGACCAACCTGATCGGCATGGTCGTCCCGGACGCCCGGCAGCCCTTCTTCGCCGAGATGGCGCACGCGGTCGAACGCGCCGCCTCCGACCGCGGCAAGCTGGTGCTGATCGGCAACTCCGACTACGTGGACGACCGCGAGATGCACTACGTCCGCGCCTTCCTCGGGATGCGGGTCTCCGGCCTGATCCTGGTCAGCCAGGGCGCGCCCCAGCAGGCGGCCAAGGAGTTCGCCGCCATAGAGGGCGCGAAGGTCGTGCTGCTGCACCGCCGGCCCGAGGCGATCGACGACGTCTCCGTGGTGACGGACGACGTCGGCGGCGCCGAGCTCGCCGTCCGGCACCTGCTGGAGGTGCACGGTTACCCGTACGTGGTCTGCCTCGGCGGCCCGGTGGACACCCCGGTGCCCGGCGACCCGGTGATCGACCACGTCGAGGGCTGGCAGCGCGCCATGGACGCCCACGGCCTGCCGACCGAGCGGTACCTCGTCGACGCCCCCTTCCACCGGTACGGCGCGTACCAGGTCGCGCTGGGCCTGCTGAGCTCCCCCGACCGGCCGCGCGCCGTCTTCTGCTCCACCGACGACCAGGCCATCGGCGTCCTGCGGGCCGCCCGCGAGGTCGGCCTGCGGGTGCCCGAGGACCTCGCGGTGGCGGGCTTCGACGACGTGCCCGAGGCCGCGCTCGCCGACCCGCCGCTGACCACCGTCGCCTCCGACCGGGACGCGATGGCGCGGGCCGCCGTCGACCTGGTGCTGGACGACTCGCTGATGGTGCCCGGATCGGACACCGAGCGGGTGCGGAAGTTCCCGTCGCGCCTGGTCGTACGGCGTTCCTGCGGCTGCGGCGGGCCTGACGGGGAGTAAGCCCCGGTAGTCCGTGCGCTGACCAGGCTTTATGAGAAGTCAACGGGCTTCTCGGCTCGTTCTGACCCACCTCTCATCGGGCCTTCATGATCCGGGCGGACCTTGGACCCATGAGCGACCAGCACCGCACCTCCGATGAGCAGACCACCCCCGGTTCGTACGGCTACGCGGGCTGGGAGGCGCCGCAGCCGCCCCCGCCGGGCCAGAACCCCTACGACGCGTCCCGGGACGAGGCACCGACGGTCCGGATCGTCGAGGGCACCGTCGTCGAGCACGGCACGTACAGCCACTCGGAGCCCGGGCGGCCCGACCTCGGCCACCCCGAGCCGTCGGCCCCGTCGGCCCTGCCCGGCTTCGGCGGGGGCGAAGACGGGGGCGATCACGGAAGCGGACACGGCGGCGGACACGGGGACGGACACGGCGGCGAACCGCCCATCCCGGCCGAGCCCGGCGCCACCGCCTCGCCCGGCGGGCACGCCCGGCGCGGACTGCTGAAGGGCCGGCTCGCCCTGGTCGCCGCCGTGGCCACCATCGCCGCCCTGCTCGGCGGCGTCGCCGGCGGCGTGATCGCGGAACGGCGGGACAACTCCGCCGCCGGCAGCTCCGCCACCATCGTCAGCCCGGTCTCGATCAACTCGAACGGCACGGCCAACATCTCCGCCATCGCGGCCGCCGTCTCGCCGAGCACCGTCCAGATCGTCGTCAAGACCAGCTCCGGCACCTCGACCGGCACCGGCGTGATCCTGACCTCGACCGGCCAGATCCTCACCAACTTCCACGTGATCTCCGGCGCCGTCAACGACGGCGGCCAGATGACCGTCACCTTCAAGGACGGTTCCACCGCGAGCGGCTCGGTCACCGGCACCGACAAGGCGCTGGACGTCGCCGTGGTCACCGCCTCCGGGGTCAGCGGCCTCACCCCGGCCGTCCTCGGCAACTCCGCGAACGTCGCCGTCGGCGACCAGGTGGTGGCGATCGGGAATCCCGAGGGCCTCACCGGCACTGTCACCTCGGGCATCATCAGCGCCGAGAACCGCCAGGTCAGCGTGCAGGTCGACGAGGGCACCACCCGCAGCAACGGCGGCTTCGGCTTCCCGAACCTGCCGGGCATGAACGGCTTCGGCGGACGCTCCTCCGGCTCCTCCTCCAGCTCCTCGGGGGACACCGCCACCTACAAGGCCTTCCAGACCGACGCCGCCCTCAACCCCGGCAACTCCGGCGGCCCGCTGATCAACGCCAACGGCCAGGTGATCGGCCTCAACTCCGCGATGTACTCCTCCAGCAACTCGGGCTCCGGCGCGGACTCCAGCAGCGCCGGCAGTGTCGGCCTCGGCTTCGCCATCCCGATGAACGACATCAAGCAGGTCCTGCCCAAGCTCCAGGCCGGCCAGACCGTCTGACCCGCCCCTGGTTCCGCCCGCCGTACCGTCCCGGGCGCCCGGACGACGGACAATGGCAACACCTCGACCCGCAGCACCTCCCGCAGCACACGGACTCAGAAAGGGCCCGCGCCCATGACTCCCCCCGCCGACGACCGCACCCCCGCCGAGGGCCTGGGCGCCCCCGCCCGACTGCTCGTGGTCGACGACGAGCCCGCGCTGCGGGACGCCCTGGAGAGCAGCCTCGCCTTCGAGGGCTACGAGGTCACCACCGCCACCGACGGGTACGAGGCCCTGGACGCCGTCGAACGCGACCGCCCCGACCTGGTGCTGCTCGACATCATGATGCCCCGGATGGACGGTCTGACCACCGTCCGCCGGATGCGCTCGCGCGGCGACACCGCGCCCGTCCTGATGCTCACCGCCCGCGACGCGGTCGGCGACCGGGTCACCGGTCTGGACGTCGGTGCCGACGACTACCTCGCCAAGCCCTTCGAACTCGACGAACTGCTCGCCCGCGTCCGGGCCCTGCTGCGGCGCAACGCCATCGCGGCGGAGGCGGCCCGGGCGGCGGTCGAGGAGGACGACAGCGAGGTGCTGGCCTTCGGCGAGCTGCGGATGAACACCGCGACCCGCGAGGTCACCCGCGACAGCAAGCCGATCGAGCTGACCCGCACGGAGTTCATGCTGCTGGAGATGTTCCTGTCCCACCCGAGGCAGGTGCTGACCCGTGAGCAGATCCTCAAGGCGGTCTGGGGCTTCGACTTCGAACCGTCCTCCAACTCGCTGGACGTGTACGTGATGTACCTGCGGCGCAAGACCGAGCAGGGCGGCATGCCGCGCCTGATCCAGACCGTCCGTGGCGTCGGCTACGCACTGCGGGCAGCGACCGGCGTCTCGGCGTGAGACTCCGGCACCGACTCACCGGCTGGTTCCGCGGGCGCTCCCTGCGGAGCCGGCTCGCCATGCTCACCGCGGCGGCGGTCGCGGTGGCCATCGCGCTCTCGGCGCTGGCGTGCTGGTTCCTGGTCAGGGACCGGCTGTACGGCCAGGTCGACGCCAACCTCGCTCTGGCTCCCGCCGATGTCCGCGCCAACGTGATAACGCCGGAGCGTACCCCCTTGACGCTCGCGGGCTGTGACTCCACGGTCAAGGGAGCGGTGGACGCGGCCGAGACCGCAGCCCTCACGCTGGAGTCCGAAGCCGGATCGGGCCCCATCGGCGGCCGTGGCGGACCCACCCAGTGGAACACCGAACTGCTGTCATCCTCCGGCCGCATCTGCATGCTGGTGTCCGGCCAGATCAGGGGAATCACACCTGCGGCATCCGACCTCAAGGCGCTGTCCCTGGGCAGGCACAAGGTCACGTACCGCTTCGGCAGCTTCTCCGACGGGACACCGGCCAGAATCCGGCTGAACAGCTGGACCGGCACGATCACCGACCCCTCACCCAAGTCGACCAGCGGGACGTACGTCGTGCTGACCGCGACCCCGATCAGCTCCGTCCAGGACTCCCTGCAACAGCTGGGCCTCATCCTGCTGGGTGTCTGTGCGCTCGGCGTGGTCGGGGCCGGGATCATCGGGCGGATAGTCGCCCGGTCCGCGCTCAAGCCGGTGGACGACCTCACGGACGTGGTCGAGCACATCGCCCGTACCGAGGAGGTCGGCTCGACCATCCCCGTGCACGGGAACGACGAGATCGCCCGGCTGGCAGCCTCGTTCAACTCGATGAGCACCGCGCTGGCCAACTCCCGGGACCGGCAGACCCGCCTGATCGCCGACGCCGGGCACGAGCTGCGGACGCCGCTCACCTCGCTGCGCACCAACGTCGACCTGATGATCCGCAGCGACGACACCGGCCGCCCGCTGCCGCCGGCCACCCGCACCAAGTTGCTCGGCAACATGAAGGCCCAGATGCAGGAACTCACCCTCCTGATCGGCGACCTGCTCCAGCTCTCCCGCCCGGACTCCCCCAAGCCGGGGCAGAACCGCACCGTCGTCGCCCTGCACGAGATCGCCGACCGGGCGGTCGAGCGGGCCCGGCTGCGCGGGCCCGGGCTTGCCTTCGAGCTGGCCATCGAGCCCTGGTACGTCCACGGCGACGCCGCCGCCCTCGAACGGGCCGTGATCAACCTGCTGGACAACGCGGTCAAGTACAGCCCGCCCGGCGGCGCCATCCAGGTGGCCCTCCACCAGGGTGTCCTGACCGTCCGCGACCACGGCCCGGGCATCCCCCCGGACGAACTCCAGTACGTCTTCGACCGCTTCTGGCGCTCCCCGTCCTCCCGTCAGCTCCCCGGCTCCGGCCTCGGCCTCTCCATCGTGGCCCAGACCATCCGGGACACCGACGGCGAAGTCACCCTCGGCCCGGCCACCGACGGCGGCCCGGGAGCCCTGGCCACCGTCCGCCTGCCGGGGCAGGCCGACGTGCCGCAGTAGCGGTGACGGCGCGATCGACGTCCACAAGCACTCCGGCACCGCTCGCGCCACCGCCGACGTCTTCGGCTACTTCGCCGGCCACTGACGCCGGCACGGCGTGAAGAGGGCGGGCACCCGGTCGGGCGCCCGCCCTCAATCGTTGCCGCCGCTTCCTCTGCGCGCCGGTAGGGCCCTCCGCGCGCCACTCCGTTCGAGTGAACAGAATCGTTTCTTCGGTTCAACGGCCTCAAAAGCCTTGCAAGGCTCCGCGCCATGAGCAACGAGATCACCAGCAAAGCCGACCTTCCCGCCCAGGCGACGTCCGCAGGTCTGCCCTCGGGCTACACGGACCTGCTCAGTGACATCAAGGCCGAGATCCACACGGCACGGATCCGAGCCCGTCGCATCGTCAATACCGAGTTGGTCCACCACTACTGGCGGCTGGGCCACCTGATCGTCCTCCGGCAGGAACGGGAAGGCTGGGGCTCCAAGGTCGTGGACCGCCTGTCCACCGATCTGAGGACCGCATTTCCAGAACAGCGAGGACTCTCCCGCCGATCTCTCATGTACATGCAGAAGGCAGCTCGCGGCTGGCCCGACGGAATTGTGCAGCAGCCTGCTGCACAATTGCCGTGGGGGCACATCATGGTCCTGCTGGACACCCTCGACGACCGTCCGACCAGGGACTTCTACGCCGCCCAGGCCGTGCAGCACGGCTGGTCCCGGGCCGTCCTCGGCAACATGGTGTCCAGCCAACTCCATCTCCGGCAGGGGATGGCCCTCAGCAACTTCGACACCACCGTCCCCGAGGGTTCCGACCTGCTGCGCGAGATCACCCGTGACCCCTACCTGCTCGACTTCACGCACGTGGGCACCGACCACGCCGAGCGGGACCTGGAGGACGCACTGGTCGACCAGGTGGTCCGGTTCCTGCAGGAGCTCGGTGTCGGGTTCGCGTTCGTCGGGCGGCAGTACCCGTTGCAGGTCGGCGGCCAGGAGTTCCGGATGGACCTGCTCTTCTACCACCTACGCCTGCACCGGTACGTGGTGATCGAGCTGAAGACCGTCCCTGCACAGCCTGCCCATCTGGGGCAACTGAGCTTCTACACCGCCGTGGTGGACGACAAGGTCCGCGACCCGTCGAGGGACGACGCCACGCTGGGCATCCTGATCGCCGCCGACCGCAACAGCGAGGTCGTGCAGTACGCGCTGCGCGGCAGTACCCAGCCGATGGCGGTGAGCACCTACGAGACCCTGCCTCCCGAGATGCGGGCCCTGCTGCCGACCGATGCCCAGCTGACCCGGGTGACCCACGAGGTGTTGAAGGCCAGGGCGTAGGCGCCGACGAAGCTTTCGGATGCGTGCACGCGGTTCTCCTCCCAGCCTCCGGCCGGGAGGTGCCCCACCCGCCGCCGCTCCTGCTTCGGGCGGCCGTTCAGACCCCCGGCTCCGCCGCCAACTGGGCCTCTGCGCGGTGGCGTTCGAAGACGGCGTCCTCCGTCATGGCGCGGTCGGTGTAGACCAGGGGGCGTTCGGCCTCGGTGATGATGTGCTTGACGACTTGGACGTTGCCGTTGACGTCCCAGACGGCGATGCCCGGGGAGAGGGTGGGGATGATCTCGACGGCCCAGCGCGGGAGGCCGAGGACGCGGCCGGTGGCTCTGGCCTCCTCCGCCTTCTGCATGTAGATGGTGCGGGTGGAGGCCATCTTGAGGATGGCGGAGGCCTCCTTGGCCGCCGCGCCGTCGACCACGTCGGAGAGGTGGTGGACCACGGCGACGAAGGAGAGGCCCAGGCGGCGGCCGAACTTCAGGAGCCGCTGGAAGAGTTGGGCCACGAACGGGCTGTTGATGATGTGCCAGGCCTCCTCGACCAGGAAGATCCGCTTCTTCCGGTCGGGACGGATCCAGGTGTGCTCCAGCCAGACGCCGACGATCGCCATCAGGATCGGCATCGCGATCGAGTTGCGGTCGATGTGCGAGAGGTCGAAGACGATCAGCGGGGCGTCCAGGTCGATGCCGTCCGTGGTGGACCCGTCGAACATGCCGCGCAGGTCGCCGTCGACCAGCCGGTCCAGCACCAGTGCGACGTCGAGACCCCAGGACTGGACGTCGTCCACGGCGACGCCGAGCGACTCGACGGAGGAGAGCTCGGGGCTGCGCAGGGTGTTGATGATGTCGTCGAGCACGGGCTGACGGTCCGTCACCGAGGCGATCACGTGGGCGTGTGCGGCCTTCAGGGCGAAGCCGGCCCGCTCCTCCAGCCCCCGCCCCATCGCGACCTCGATGATGGTGCGCAGCAGTGACAGCTGGCCGGTGGTGGTGATCGCCGGGTCGAGCGGGTTGAGCTTGACGCCGCCGTCGCGGGCGGCCATCGGGTCGAGCCGGATGGACTTTATCCCCAGCGCGTTGGCGATCAGGTTCCACTCGCCGACGCCGTCCTCGCCCTGCGCGTCCAGGACCACGACCTGCCGGTCGCGGAACCGCAACTGCCGCAGCACGTAGGTCTTCTCCAGCGCCGACTTGCCGTTGCCGGACTCGCCGAGCACCAGCCAGTGCGGCGCGGGCAGCTGCTGCCCGTACAGCTGGAAGGGGTCGTAGACGTACCCCTTGCCGCTGTACACCTCACGACCGATGATCACGCCGGAGTCGCCCAACCCCGGTGCGGCGGTGGGCAGGTAGACCGCCTGGGCCTGGCCGGTGGAGGTCCGGACGGGCAGCCGGGTGGTCTCCACCTTGCCGAACATCAGGCTGGTGAACGCGTCGGTGAGGTTGCCGATCGCCATGACGGGGGCCTCCGGGAGGGGTCAGCGGCGGATGCCGGTGGCGAACGGGAGGGTGTTGACGAAGGCCCGGTGGTGCTCGCGGTCGCACCACTCCAGCTTCAGGTAGCTCTTGCCCGCCGAGGCGCGGATGGTGCGCTTGTCGCGGGCCAGCGCCTCGGGATTACGGGAGGAGACGGTGATGTAGCCGACCAGGTTGACCCCGGCCGCGCCGGAGGCCAGGTCGTCGCCGCGCTGGTCGACCCGGCCGGTGTGGGCCAGGTCGCGCGGGTCGACCGTGCGGTTCATCTTGGCGGCCCGGCTGGACTCGGCGTCGTCGTTGGTCTTCTCGGTGAGCATCCGCTCGATCGCGACGTCGGTGGGCTCCAGGTCCATCGTGACGGCGACCGTGCGGATCACGTCGGGGGTGTGGACCAGCAGCGGCGCGAGGAAGTTGACACCGACCGGGGTCAGCGGCCACTCCTTGATCCAGGCGGTGGCGTGGCACCAGGGCTCCCGGGTCACCGACTCGCGGGTCTTTGCCGTCAGGAACTGCGGGTGGGTGGCGTCGAGTTCGGCCGGCCAGGCGTTCCGCTGGGACATCGCCTGGATGTGGTCGATCGGGTGGTCGGGGTCGTACATCGAGTGCAGCAGCGAGGAGAGCCGGGCATGGCCCAGCGGCTGCCGGACCCGGATGTCGGCCTCGGCCAACCGGGCGCAGATGTCGGTGAGTTCGCGGGCCATCACGGCGGCGAGGCCCTCGTCGTCGCGGGTCCGGGCGCTGCCCGCCGTCCGGCCCATGGCGTGCGCCTCGGCGGCGAGGTCGCGGTTGTAGTGCATGCAGGCGACCAGGTAGGCGCGGTGCTGCTCCGAGGAGGTGGACACCATCGACTGGAGCTGGTCGTACGAGTCCTGGAGCCAGCCGGGGGCCGCGGTGTCCCCGCGCCGCTCGACGTCCTTGGCGTGCGCGTCCGGGTCGGCGGGCAGGGTGCGGGCCAGGATCTGGAGCCGGGTCACGAAGCCGTCGCCGTTGGCCACGTGCTTGAGCAGCGTGCCGAACCGGTCGACCAGCGCCTCCTGGTCCTCGGAGTCGCGCAGGCCGACGCCGGGCCCCTCGATCTCGATCGCGGCGGTGACCGTCCGGCGCTCCAGATGCATCAGCACCCCGACCTCGTCCGGGCCGAACGGCGCGGAGAGCCAGCGCAGCCGCCCGACGCCGGGCGGCGGGCCGACCTCGACCTCGCGGCCGTCCAGCCGGGTGCCGGCGTCGATCACGTCCGACTTCCAGACCGCGCGCCCGCTGCGCACGGTGCGCCGGTACGTCCGGTTGATCTCCACCCAGCGGTAGAAGGTGCGGCGGCGGTACGGCACGTAGACCGCCATGATGGCGAGCAGCGGCAGCCCGACCAGGCCGGCGATCCGCAGCGGCAGGACCGGCATCAGCAGGCCCCAGAGCATGCCGAGGAACGCGCCGAAGATGATCAGCACGATCTCGCCGGACTCCCGGTTGCGGCCGATCGGCGCGTTCGGCCGGGACTTCCCGATCAGATAGGTGCGGCGCTGGTGCACGTACGGCTGGGCGTACTGGGCGCCGTAGCGGCCGAGCGGTTCGCTGCTCACTTACCCGTCACCCTCCCTTCCCTGGATTGCTGGTCACTGGCGGGGCCTGCGGCGGAGGGACGGGGGTGCGGGTGGCGTGCGCGGCGATGCCGGGAGCGACCGAGCCGCCGCCCGCGCCGCCGCCGGAGCCCGAGGCGTTCGCGGTCTCCGCGCCGCCGCGCGAGCCGTGCGCGCTGATGCCCTGCTTCACCAGGTTGGCCGGTCCGTTGATCATCGCCGATCCGGCCGAGACCGCGCTCGCGCGCGCCGACCGCATGTGCAGCAGTTCGTCGCCGAAGCCGGGGACGAAGCGGTAGACCGAGGCGCTGGCGAAGATCGAGAGGAACAGGATGGCCAGCCCGGACAGCACCGTGGAGAAGTCGTTGCTCGCGCCGGCTCCGGTGGCGACCGCGCCGGCCAGCCCGAGGATGATCACGATGATCGGTTTGGCCAGGTCGACGGCGATCATCACGCCGGCCCAGCGGCGGACGTGCTTCCAGAGCTGCTTGTCGACCAGCCCGGCGTACACGGCGGTGCCGAGCAGCGCGCCGACGTAGAGCATCGCGGCGCGGATCAGCAGCTCGATCCAGAGCACGGCGGCGGCCAGCACCGCGACCAGCGAGACGATGATCAGGATCAGCGGGCCGCCGCCGATGCTGCCCTTCTCCAGGGTGTCCGCGAAGCCGCCGAGGTAGGTGCCGGTGTCGGACTTCGTCCCGGCCGCGATCGCGGTGGTGAGGCCGTCGGTGACGTTGACCACGGTGTAGAGGATCAGCGGGGTGAAGGCTGAGGCCACCACGGTGAGCCAGAGGAAGCCGACCGCCTCGGAGAACGCGGTGGCCAGCGAGGCGCCCCGGACGGCGCGCTTGGTGACGGCCAGCAGCCAGAGCACCAGGGTGATGACGGTCGAGCCGGCGAACACCACGGCGTACTGCTGGAGGAACGCGGCGTTGGTGAAGTCCACCTGGGTGGTGCCGTCGATCGCGCCGGAGAGCTGGCGGACCAGCCAGGCCGCGCCCTGGGCGCAGTCCTTGGCGAGCGCGCCGAGCGGGTCGGTCACGCTGGCGACCGGGCCGCTGCCGGGGATCGTGACCACCCCGGACGGGACCCCGCACGCCTGGCCGGCCGACGGGATCGGCAGGTTGATCTTGCAGCTCGGACTGGGGCTCGGGGTCGGGTCGGCGAAGGCCTGACGGGCCGCCATCAGCACCGTCAGCTGGAACACCGCCAGCGCGCCACCGAGCGCGCTCGCTCTGCCGAGGAAAGCTCGGTACCTGCCGTCAGCGGGCATAGCGGAAGCCTCCGAAGTCCTGGACGGCGCGGGTGATCTCGTCGGCGGTGGCGGCCTGCTGGTCGCCGGGAACGGGGGCCGGGCCGGACTGCTGGCTGAAGTCGGTCAGCTTCCAGTCGCTGCCCGTCCAGCGCAGGGTGACGGTCAGGGTGTACCAGCTCTGGGAGACGGGCTGGGTGGAGTGCTCCCCCGCGAGCCCGACCAGGCCGGTGCACCAGACGTCGACCTTGGTGGCGGTGTCGGCGGAGTTGGTGGTCCTGGTGCCGACCGGGACGGTACGGCTGACGAAGGTGAGGCCCTTCGGCGCCCTGCCCTGGGCGTCCAGGCCGAACTTGGCGGCGGTGTCGGCGCTGAACGCCTGGTCCAGCCTGGCCTGCAGGCCCGGTTGGACGGTCGGGTCGGCGACGGTCGCGACGACCGTGTGCCGGGCGTCGGCGCGGAACATGTCGGCCGAGCCGAGCGCGACGGCGTAGTTGGCGGCGGCCGACTGGGCGCCCTGGTCGGTGTGCGGGTACCCGCTGCCGATGCCGTTGGTGGTCGTGGAGACCGGCTCCTGGCCGCTGGGAGCGGTGGCGGCCGCGCTGCCGGGCGCCCCGGAGGGGACGGCCTGGTCGGCGGAGGTGGCGCGGCCCGGGTGGGGCTTGCCCCGGTTGGCGATCGAGATCGCCAGCACCAGCAGGGTCACCACCACCAGGACCGTGAGCAGCGTGCGCAGCGGGCGGGACTGACGCCCGGTCGGCTGGTAGACGGACTGCTCGCCGACCGGCAGCCGCGTACGGGTGTGCGGCTGGTCGTCGGACACCGGCACGGCGGCCCTCCTGGTACGGGGGAGCCCGGGCGGGCCCCGCGGTCGGCTGCGCATCCGTCCGGATGCGCGACAGCCCCGGCGGAGCGGCCGGGCCGCACCGCCGGGATGACTATCTGATCGTCAGATAGCCATGCCGTAGACAATGGTGAACAGGGTGCCGAGCGAACCGATGATGAACACGCCGGTCAGCCCGGCGATGATCAACCCCTTGCCCTGTTCGGCGCTGAAGGTGTCCCGCATGGCGGTGGCGCCGATCCGCTGCTTGGCGGCGCCCCAGACCGCGATGGCGAGGCAGCCGAGGATGGCGACGGCCATGACGACCTCCACCATCGTCCGGGCGGAGGAGCCCAGGCTGGAGAACGGCCCCCAGTCCGGGGCGATGCCACCGATGATGGTGTCGATATTGGCCTTTTTGGGTGGGTCTGCGGCCAACTGGCCGATCAGCTTGCTGTCCACGCTGCTCAGGTTCATTTCCATCTCACCGCCCGATCACCAAATTCAAGGCCCCACAGCACGGTTTCGCGAAGAGCCGGGACCTATTCTTGGCCAGATCTGATGTCGACTTGGCTACTTCTCGCGGATTGGTCGTGCGGACTGGGACACGTACGACAGGATGTCCACCGTACGAAGGATACCGCTCACTCTTTGTATCGGCGATGATTGCGTTGAGCAACGCCTTCCATAACGCTGACAACTGACGCCACGTCGGGATGGTGCTGATGGTACTCCGGAAGGCAGGCACTGCCGCCGCCGCTGCGGGCTTCGTGGCCGTCGCTTTCACCGGCCTGCTCGGGGTCGGCACCTTTGCCGCGAGCGGCAGTTCCCAGGCCTCCGGCAACAATGCGGCCCTCTCCAGCGGGACGGTACCGGCCCAGTACCAACCGCTGATCCAGAAATGGGGCGTGCTCTGCCCCGAGATCTCCCCGCCGATGCTCGCGGCCCAGTTGTACCAGGAGAGCGGTTTCGACCCGTCGGCCCGCAGCCCCGCCAAGGCCTACGGCATGGCGCAGTTCCTGGAGAGCACCTGGGCGACGTACGGCGTGGACGCCGACGGCGACGGCAAACGCGACATCTGGGACCCGGCCGACGCCATCGCCTCCGCCGCGAGCTACGACTGCGCCCTCGCCAAGGACGTCGCGAGCGTCCCGGGCGACCGGCAGGCCAACCTGCTCGCCGCCTACAACGCCGGGCCGTACGCGGTCATCCAGGCAGGCGGCGTCCCGGCCTACCAGGAGACGCAGGGCTACGTCCGCAACATCAAGTCGCTGGCCCTCAGCTTCACCGCGCCGACCAGCTCCGTCGCGCTCTCCGCGCAGTCCGCCGGGGCGATCTACTTCGCGCAGAACGTGCTCGGCACGCCGTACCTGTGGGGCGGCGAGGGCCTGGCCTCGCAGGGGTACCGGTTCGACTGCTCGGGGCTCACCGAGCAGGCCTTCGCCAGCGTCGGCATCACCCTGCCGCGCGTCGCCAACGACCAGTGGTACGCCGGCCCGCACCCGTCCCGCGACCAGCTGCGCCCGGGCGACCTGGTGTTCTTCGCCAACGACCTGACCGACCCGCGCTCCATCCACCACGTCGGCATCTACGTCGGCGGCGGGTACATGATCGACGCCCCGCACACCGGCGCGGTGATCCGCTACGACACCATCGATCAGAAGGACTACATCGGCGCCACCCGGGTCACCTCCGACGGCGCCGAGGCGCTGCCGGTACGCGGCAAGGACGGGTCGATCACCTCCTCGGCCGGCGCCGCCGGCCAGCCGGCCCCGGGCGGGCCGACCGCCCCGGGTCAACCGGCCGCCAAGAACTGACCGCCGGGCCGCCCGGGGTGCGGGGGCACCGTGGGCGCAGTGTGGGAGCGAAGTGGACAGTCAGTCAAGTTTCCATAACAGCGCGTTTCCGTGGAACCCTGTGTCCCGCAGGTGACGTTGTGTCCGGTGGTGCACGACGCGATGTGTGTCACCAGCAACAACGAACCGATGTTTCGCCCAGTGCGGACCACAAGGGAGGTGCGGCGTGTCGACGCTGCTTGCCGACACGTCCGGCCCGGATCTCAGCCTGCTCCGTGCCGTGAACAACCTGGCCAAGTCCTCCCCCGGCTGGCTGGACAGCACCGTCTCGCTGATCGGCGAGTACGGCATCCTGCTCGGGCTGGCCGCGCTCTGCGCCGTCGGCTGGCTGCAGGCCCGCCGCAGCCCGAAGGGGCCGACCGCGGTGGCCGCGGTGCTCTGGGCCCCGCTGGCGGCCGCCCTCTGCGAACTGGCCAACCTGCCGATCTCCTCGATCGTCGACCGGCCGCGCCCCTTCGTGGACCACCCCGACCTCGACGTCCTGGTGAGCGGCAAGGCCGGCACCCTGTCGTTCGTCAGCGACCACTCGGCGATGTCGATGGCCATCGCCATCGGCCTCTACCTGGCCAACCGGCGGCTCGGCATGATCGCCGGTGTCCTCGCCCTGCTCCAGGGCTTCTGCCGGATGTTCATGGGCGTCCACTACCCGACCGACGTGATCGGCGGCTACGCGCTGGCGGCGGCCGTGGTGCTGCTGCTCGCCCCGATCGCGATGGCCGCGCTGGTACCGCTCTGCCATGCGGCGGCCCGCACGAAACTCGGCCCCCTGCTGGTCGCCGACCCGCCGACCACGACCGGCGGCAGCCGCGGCCGCCGCCGCCGGGGTACGGCTCCCACCGAGGACCCGGGACAGCGGTCGGACCTCGCGGCCTGAGCCTCCGTCGGTAGGAGGCCGGCCCTCTGTCCCTCGGGGAGCCCTGCGGCGGGGTGGCGCTAGTCGTCGGGGTCGGCGAGGTGGTCGGCCGCGTCGCGGCGGGCGCGGTCGCGCGATCTGCGGGCCGGGGCGAACCAGCCGCAGGTGCAGGTGGCGGTGCAGAAGGAACCGCGCTCCTCGATGGTCACCTGGTGGACGGACGTCTGGGCTGCGCCGGGACAGGCCGGCAGCTCGCTGGACACGTGCCTCACCGTAGCCCGGTTCGCACCCGGCGCGCGACGAGGTCCGTACGCCGGGAGCCGCGTAACCGTCCCCGCTCCGGCTCGTTGGAGGGTGAAGAGCTCTGCCCACCCGGGGTGGTGGCTTGCCGGGCACCGGGCCCGAGGGGGTTGTGTCGATCGTGAAGAGTCCGAAGCACCCGGCCACGGCGAAGCCGCTGCCGCAGGCCGCCCGCGCCGCCACCGCCGTGGCCGTGCTGGCCGCCGCCCTCACCGCCTGCGGCGGCGCCTCCCAGCCGTCGAGCGTGTCCGCGGACCAGCTCTCGGCCGACCCGCTGACGGCGGTGCGCAGCGCCGCCGACATCACCGGGCGGACCGGATCGATCCACGCCACCACCCAGCTGACCACCGAGGCCGGCGACAAGAAGACCTCGTTCACCGGCGCCGGCGGCTACGACTACGTCCAGCGGATCGGCAAGCTGGAGGTCGACGTCCCGGCCGGGTCGCCGGCCTCCGGCAAGATCACCGAGGTGCTGCTGCCGGGCATCGTCTACCTGCAGAACAGCGCCGCCAAGATCCCCGAGGGCAAGTGGGTGAAGCTGGACGTCCGCCAGCTGCCCGACGGCAACCTGGTGAGCACCGGCGCCACCGACCCGGCGAGCGCGACCGGCGCGCTGCGCGGTGTGCAGAAGGCCGAGCTGGTCGGCAGCGAGACGGCGGACGGCCTGGAGCTCAAGCACTACAAGGGCACCCTCGACCTGGCCAAGGCCGCCGAGGCGACCGGCGGGCGGGCCGCGGACGGGCTGCGGATGGCCGCCCAGACCTTCACCGTCAAGGACGTCCCGTACGAGGTCTGGCTCGACCAGCAGGGCCGGGTGCACAAGGTGGTGGAGAACTTCGGCTTCGCCGGGGTGGCCGGCTCCAAGGATCCGAAGGACCTGGTCAAGGTGGTGTCGACGGTCACCCTCGCGGACTTCGGCAAGCCGGTCGACGTGGTCGAGCCGTCCGCCGCCGACCTGTACACGGTGCCGTCCCAGTCGCCCTCCGCCGCGGCTGCCAAGTAGCGGCGGCCGGCGGGCCGGGCCGGGGGCCGACCGCAGCCGAAATAGTTCCTGCGGCAACAGAGATGACCCGTCCGTGCCATGGGGCCCGGGGCGCCCGCTGCCTACGCTGGACCCGGGGGCCGCTGCCCCGTTTCCGGGCACGGTCGGAGGGGGTGGTTGGCAGATGGTCGCATCCTCGGAAGCCCGCAAGGGCGGCCACGACCAGGCTGCGCTCGACGAGATCGAGCTGGCGGGCGAGCTGATGATCGCCGCTACCGCCAGCGCCGAGGAGCGGCTGGCACCCGAGCGGATCGACGAGGTGCTGCTCGACCACGACGAGGCAGGCACCGGCCCCGAATCCGCAGGGTGACGGCCCGCCAGGCGCCGCCCGGTTACCCCGTACGGGCGGCAGCGGTCGTCCCGGGGGTGCAAAGCGGGCACAATCCGGCGGAGGTTCCGTCAGACTGAGGGCTCTGCTCTGCACGCCGCCGTGCAGACCCGGCCACCAGGTCTGCGCACCGTCCGGAAGGGGAACATCCGGTTCTACGGCGTCACCCCGTTTGCGTGGTTGGGACGGAGTGCGCCTAGCATCGTTCAGTCCCTACCCCGCACATCGGAGATTTCCGTGCGTTTTAGCCTGACCCCGAAGGAGACGAGCTTCTACGACATGTTCGCCGCAGCCGCGGAGAACCTCGTCGTGGGATCGAAGCTCCTGCTGGAACTGCTGGGTTCAGACCTGTCCGGCCGCGCGGAGATCGTCGAGCGTATGCGCGCTGCCGAGCACGCCGGCGACGACACCACCCACGCGGTGTTCCACCAGCTGAACTCCTCCTTCATCACGCCCTTCGACCGCGAGGACATCTACAACCTCGCCTCGTCGCTGGACGACATCATGGACTTCATGGAGGAGGCCGTCGACCTGGTCGTGCTGTACGACATCCAGACCCTCCCCAAGGGCGTCGAACAGCAGATCGAGGTGCTGGCCCGGGCCGCCGAGCTGACCGCCGAGGCGATGCCCAACCTGCGCAGCATGTCGAACCTCACCGAGTACTGGATCGAGATCAACCGGCTGGAGAACCAGGCGGACCAGATCCACCGCAAGCTGCTCGCCCACCTCTTCAGCGGCCAGTACGAGGCCATCGAGGTGCTCAAGCTCAAGCAGGTCGTGGACGTTCTCGAAGAGGCGGCCGACGCGTTCGAGCACGTGGCCAACACGGTGGAGACCATCGCCGTCAAGGAGTCCTGACCAGCGTGGACATGGCAGCACTCATCGTCGTCCTCGGCGTGGCGTTCTTCTTCACCTACACCAACGGCTTCCACGACTCGGCGAACGCCATCGCCACCTCGGTCTCCACCCGGGCGCTGACCCCGAAGGCCGCGCTCGCGATGGCCGCCGTGATGAACCTCGCCGGTGCGTTCCTCGGCAGCGGCGTGGCCACCACCGTCTCCAAAGGCCTGATCGACACACCGAGCGGCAGCCAGGGCATGACGATCCTGTTCGGCGCCCTGGTCGGGGCGATCGTCTGGAACCTGGTCACCTGGTACTACGGCCTCCCGTCCTCCTCCTCGCACGCGCTCTTCGGCGGGCTGGTCGGAGCGGCGCTGGCGGGCGGCACCGGCGTGATCTGGCACGGTGTCATCGAGAAGATCATCATCCCGATGTTCCTGTCGCCGGTCGTCGGCCTGGTGGCCGGCTACCTGGTGATGCTGGCGATCCTGTGGATCTTCCGCCGCGCCAACCCGCACAAGGCCAAGCGCAACTTCCGGGTCGCCCAGACCGCGTCGGCCGCCGCCATGGCCCTCGCGCACGGTCTGCAGGACGCCCAGAAGACCATGGGCATCGTGGTGATGGCCCTCACCATCTCGGGCCACCAGCACGGCAACGCGATCCCGATCTGGGTGAAGGTCTCCTGCGCGACGATGCTCTCGCTGGGCACCTACGCGGGTGGCTGGCGGATCATGCGGACGCTCGGCCGCAAGATCATCGAGCTGGACCCGCCGCAGGGGTTCGCCGCGGAGAGCACCGCCGCGACAATCATGTACATCACCTCGTACGTCTTCAAGGCGCCGATCTCCACCACCCACGTGATCACCTCGGCGATCATGGGCGTGGGGGCCACCAAGCGGGTCCGCGCGGTCCGCTGGGGAGTCGCCAAGAACATCGTGATCGGCTGGTTCATCACGATGCCGGCCGCGGCGATCGTCGCGGCGGCGGTCTACTGGATCACCCACCTGATCTTCTCGTAGTCGCGGGGCAGCTGTGCGGCTCAGCTGTGCAGCTCGCCCGAACTTGCACTGTCCAGGGGCGCGTGGGGGCACCTCCCGGCCGAAGGCTGGGGGAGAACTGCGCGAGAGCGGAAGGCACCGGACCGTCACTCCCGATTCGCGCAGTTCCCCGCGCCCCCAGGGGGTCGGCCCTATCTGTCGGGGCAACCCAGCGGAGCGTGCGGCAGCGCAGCTGCCGGATTCGCGCCCCAGGGGGTCGGCCCCGACTGTCCGGCGGAGCCACATGGCAAGGGCCCGCCCCCACGTCTCGGGGGCGGGCCCTTTCGTACTCCGCGGCGGCACCGCCATGCAGCGCCACGGAGCAGCAGGTGGGGGTACCGCGGTTTAGCCGAAGCGGCCGGAGATGTAGTCCTCGGTGGCCTGGACGGACGGGTTGGAGAAGATCCGCTGGGTGTCGTCCAGTTCGACCAGCTTGCCGGGCTGGCCGACGCCGGCCAGGTTGAAGAAGGCGGTGCGGTCGCTGACGCGGGCCGCCTGCTGCATGTTGTGGGTCACGATCACGATGGTGAACTGCGACTTCAGCTCGCCGATCAGGTCCTCGATGGCGAGGGTGGAGATCGGGTCGAGGGCCGAGCAGGGCTCGTCCATCAGCAGCACCTGGGGCTCGACCGCGATGGCGCGGGCGATGCAGAGCCGCTGCTGCTGGCCGCCGGAGAGGCCGGCGCCGGGCTTGTTCAGCCGGTCCTTGACCTCGTTCCAGAGGTTGGCGCCCTGGAGCGACTTCTCGACCACGCCCTCCAGCACGGACTTCTTCTTGACGCCGGCCAGCCGCAGCCCGGCCGCGACGTTGTCGAAGATCGACATGGTCGGGAAGGGGTTCGGGCGCTGGAAGACCATGCCGACGGTGCGGCGGACGGCGACCGGGTCGATCGAGGAGCCGTACAGGTTCTCGTCGTCCAGCATCACCTTGCCCTCGACCCGGGCGCCGGGGATCACCTCGTGCATCCGGTTCAGGGTGCGCAGGAAGGTGGACTTGCCGCAGCCGGACGGGCCGATGAAGGCCGTGACCGAGCGGGGTTCGACGGTCATCGAGATGTCCTCGATGGCCTTGGTGGAGCCGTAGTAGGCAGACAGTCCGCTGACGTCGATGCGCTTAGCCATGATCTTTCGTCTTCTCTCGTCTTCTCGGTCGTACGTCAGTCGGTGTCGTCAGTGTCCGGCCTTGGGCGAGCGCCAGCGTGCGATGCCCCGGGCGATGAGGTTGAGCCCCATCACGAAGGCGATCAGCACCAGCGCGGCGCCCCAGGCGCGGGCATAGCCGAAGGAGTTGTTGACCGAGGCGTACTGCTGCCAGATGAAGAGCGGCAGGGACTGCTGCGGGCCGTTGAACGGGTCGGTGTTGATCGCGTCGGCGCCGAAGACCAGCATCAGCACCGGAGCGGTCTCACCGGCGATGCGCGCCACCGCGAGCATCACGCCGGTGGTGATACCGCCGATCGCGGTCGGCAGGACGATCCGCAGGATGGTCTTCCACTTCGGCACGCCGAGGGCGTACGAGGCTTCCCGCAGCTCGTTCGGGACGAGCTTGAGCATCTCCTCGGTCGAGCGTACGACGACCGGCATCATCAGGATGGCGAGCGCGAGGCTGCCGGAGAAGCCGGAGAAGGCGAAGCCGAGGAGGATGTTCCAGACCGAGAGGACGAACAGACCGGCGACGATCGACGGGACACCCGTCATCACGTCGACGAAGAAGGTGACGACCTTGGCCAGCCGGCCCCGGCCGTACTCGACCAGGTAGACGGCGGTCAGCAGACCGATCGGGGCGGCCATCGCGGTGGCCAGGCCGACCTGCTCCAGCGTGCCGATCAGTGCGTGGTAGATGCCGCCGCCGGGACCGGACTGGACGACGTTGCGCATGGAGTGGGAGAGGAAGTTCCCGTCCACGACGCTCGCGCCCTGCTGGACGGTGTAGACCATCAGCGAGATCAGCGGGACGACGGCGAGGATGAAGGCGACCCAGATCACCGAGGTGGCGAACCGGTCCTTGGCCTGCCGGTGGCCCTCGATCCTGGCCGAGAGGCCGTAGCTGAGCGCCAGGAAGAGCAGCGCGGCGATCAGACCCCACTGGATGTGGCTGGTGAGCCCGGTGCCCGCGCCGATCGCGCAGCCGAGCGCGATCGAGAGGACGGCGACCACGGCCGGCGCCCACTTCGGCAGCCGGGCGGTGGTCAGGTTGCGGCTCAGCTGCGGCAGGGCCGGAGCATCCGTGATGGCGGTCATGCGTTGGCCCCCGAGTACTCCTTGCGGCGCGCGATGATCAGTCGGGCGGCGCCGTTCACCACGAGGGTGATCACGAACAGGACGAGACCGGAGGCCATCAGGGCGTCCCGGCCGAAGGGCATCGCCTCGCCGAACTTCAGCGCGATGTTCTGGGCGAAGGTGCCGCCGCCCAGGTCGAGCACGTGCAGCGACAGGACGCTGCTGGTCGAGAGCACGGTCGCGACGGCGATGGTCTCACCGAGCGCGCGGCCGAGGCCCAGCATCGAGGCCGAGATGATGCCCGGGCGTCCGAACGGCAGGACGGCGGTGCGGATCATCTCCCAGCGGGTCGCGCCGAGGGCGAGAGCCGCCTCCTCGTGCGCCCGGGGGACCTGCCGGAAGACCTCGCGGGTGACCGCGGTGATGATCGGCAGGATCATGATCGCCAGCAGCACGCCGACGGTGAAGAGGTTGCGCGGGCTGACCCCGACCTGGGTCTGCTTGAACACGTAGGTCCAGCCGAGGTACTGGTCCATCCAGGCGGTCAGGCCGGCCATGTGCGGAACGAGGAAGAGCACTCCCCACAGGCCGTACACGATGCTGGGGACGGCTGCCAGCAGGTCCACCAGGTAGGCGAAGGGCTGGGCGATCCGGCGCGGCGCGTAGTGCGAGATGAAGAGTGCGATGCCGATGGCGACCGGGACGGCGATCGCCATCGCGATGACCGCGCTGACGATGGTGCCGAAGGCCAGGACGGCGATGCCGAAGACGGGCTTGGCCGCGTCCGGGCTCCACTCGAAGGTGGTGAAGAAGTTCGCCTGGTCCTTGCTGACGGCGAGCCAGGAGCGGTAGGCCAGGAATCCGGCGATGGCGGCCATGATGACCAGCAGCAGGATGCCCGAACCCCGGGACAGGTTGAAGAAGATGCCGTCGCCGATCCGGCTGTCGATCCGGCTGCGGCGGACCCTGCCCTGTGGCTCGGCAGGCGGGGATGAAGTCATGGTGGTGTTCTCCGGTCTGGTGGTGCTGCCCCGCAGGGGGACGGCACCATGGCGGCGGTGCCCCGGACTTGTGGTGGTGTGACCCGGCAGAGCGGCCCCGCCCCCCCTTCGGGGGCCGCTCTGCCGGTCGTTCAGTCGGTCCTGCGGCTCGGCCGCGGGCCGGGCTGGATCAGGCGAGGGTCGGGATGACGGCCTGCACCTTGGAGGCGAGCTCCTTGGGCAGCGGCACGTAGCCCTTGTCGCCGATGGCCTGCTGGCCCGCGTCGCTGATCGTGTAGGTCAGGAAGGACTTCAGGGTGTCCAGCGTCGCGGGGGCGTTGCCCTTGTCGCAGACGACCTCGTAGGTGACCAGGACGATCGGGTAGGCACCCTCGGCCTTGGTCGCGTAGTCCAGGCTCAGCGTCAGGTCGCTGCCGGTGCCGACGATCTTCGCGTTGGCGAAGGTGGTGGCGGCGTTGACGGCGGTCGCGTCGACCGGCTTGCTGGCGCCGGTGGCGATCGAGGCGCTGGTCAGGTTGTTGGTCTGGGCGTAGGAGAGCTCGACGTAGCTGATCGAGTTCTTGACCTGCTTGACCTGCGCGGAGACACCGGCGCTCTGCGCGGCGGACTGGCCGCCCGTGCCCGCCCAGGTCTTGCTCGGGGCGTGGGTCCAGTTGCCGCCACCGGCCTTGGAGAGGTAGGTGGTGAAGTTCGCGGTGGTGCCCGAGTCGTCCGAGCGGTGGATCGCCTGGATCGGAGCGGACGGGAGGGTCACGCCCGGGTTCAGGGCGGCGATGGCCGGGTCGTTCCAGGTGGTGATCTTCGAGTCGAAGATCTTCGCGATGGTCGGACCGTCCAGGACGAGGTTCTTCACGCCGTCCACGTTGAAGACGATGGAGACCAGGCCGGCCACCATCGGCAGGTCGATGCCCTGGCCGGTCTTGCAGACCGCCTTGGACGCGTCGACCTCGGTCGGCTTCAGCGCCGAGTCGGTGCCCGCGAAGGCGACCTTGCCCTGGTTGAACTGCTGGACACCGGTGCCCGAACCGCCACCGCCGTAGGTGATCGTGGTGCTGGAGCAGGCGCTGCCGAAGGCGGCCTTCCAGACATCGATCGCGTTGCTCTGCGCGGTGGAGCCCGAGGCGAGCAGCTGGCCGCCCTTGCCACAGGCGATCGCGGCGGCGGAGGTACCCGCGGAGCCGGAGGGCGCCGGGGTGGGGTTGTTGTCGGAGCCGCAGGCAGCGAGCGACAGCGAGCTGACGAGCGCCATGGCACCGATTGCGAGGGCCTTGGTGCGGCCGTTCCGCTGGAGCTTCACAGGGTGTCCCTTTCTGTGGCACAACCCGCGCGCTGCCGGGCCGGAAGTGGCTCGGTGGCACAGGTTTTGCTGTGGTCCGGGGCCTGTTCGGCCCGCCGGTAACCTCGAAGTTAGGCGGGGCAGGTGACGCGTCAGCCGGTCGCAAATGAACGGGGGGTGAACCTCGGACGGATGGCAGGAAACTAGGCCCGGTAGTAACGGTTGCGTCACGGGCAGAGCGCGGCAAGGTCACCCGCAGGCAAAGACCGACCGGCCCGCCGTGGTCCGGTCATGTCACCCCCGGGCCCGGTCCCTGTCACGCCCGGTCGGACAGCAACTCCAGCAGCGCGTCCACCAGCTCGCGGTCGCGCTCGTGCGTCAGCCGGGCCCGGGCCTTCCGCGGCGCGAGCCACTCCAGCCGGTCCACCTCCCGGTTGGGCGTGAACGAGCCGCCGGTCGGCACCGCCGCCCAGTAGCGGACCTCCTTCGGCCGCCCCTGCGCCAGGTAGTGCTGGGCGGGCAGCTCCTCCCCCAGCACACAGCTCAGCCCGGTCTCCTCGCGGACCTCGCGCAGCGCGGCCTCCTGCCAGCCCTCGCCCGGGTCGAGCTTGCCCTTGGGCAGGCTCCAGTCGTCGTACTTGGGCCGGTGGATCAGCGCCAGCCGGGGCTTCTTCCGCCCCGTCCCGTGCTTCTTCGGCGGGCCGGGCACCCAGAGCACCGCCCCCGCCGCCAGGATGGTCTGCCCGCGCCGGACCGCCTTCGCCACCTTCGGACCCTTCGACCCCTTCGACCGGTTCCTGACGCTCTTCCCGCTCTTGCCCCGCTCCGTGCGCTCCGGGCGTTCCGTGTGTTCTCTGCGTTCCGTACGCTTCGAGCGCTGCGGTGCGCTCAGGCGGTCGCCCATTCATGCCATCCGTGGTGCGGGAGATTCGGCCACTGGCGGCCGAAGGCGTACCTGGCCGCCTCCACCTCCAGTCGCTGATCAGCATGCACCACGCCCAGCACGTAGGCCGTGGCCGGGGTGATCCGGGGCGTCCGGGCCGCCGTGGCGACGGTGACGGCCGCGTCGGCGGCCTCCTGGTGCCGGTCGAGCGTCCGGTCCAGTGCGTCGAGCTCCTCCGACGGCGCGCCGCAGACCTCCAGCGCGTACCGGGCCCGCTTCGCCAGGATCCGGACCCGGTGCCACGGGGCGTCGTCCGCCGCCACCACCGCGTCGGCGTCGCCCGCCGCCGCCCGGGCCGGGCGCTCGGCAGCCCGGGCCGAGGGCAGCGCCGGCTGTGACGCGCCGAGCCGGTGCAGCCCCTCCCCGCCGTACGGGGTCGCGGCGCGCAGCAGCGGCAGCTGGTGGGCGCCGGCGGTGAGCGCGGTGAGCGCGGCCGCGGCCTGCGGCATCAGCTCCTCGGCAGGCTGGCCGGCGGCCCCCGCCAGCAGCGGGACGTCACTGGCCAGCAGGGTCATCCGGTCCGCCAGCGCGTGCAGCCGGGACGACCGCAGCTCCTGCAGCAGCATGGTGTGCGCCCGGGTGCGCGCCAGTGTGAGCTGGCGTTCCAGCAGCGCGCGGGCCTTCGGCGCGCCCGCGTGCCCGGCCAGCATGCCGGGCCCGGCCGGGTCGGTCTCGCTCAACGAGTCCAGCGCCGCCAGCAACCGGACCGCCCGCCGCAGGTACGCGGGCTCCTGCGCGAGCAGGTCGAGCAGCCAGCGCAGCTCCGTCCGGGTCTCCTCCGCCCAGCCGCAGTCGAAGGCCGCCGCGAAGGTGTGCAGGGCCCCGCCGATCCGCCGGACGCACCGCAGCAGCTCCGCCGTACCCGCCGCACCGGCCCCCGCCGCAGCCGCCGACCGCTCGCCCGGTCTCGACCCGGCCTCCCCGACCGCCTGCGGCAGGGCGCGCAGGAACGCACCGGCCTGGGCGGTGAGGTGCCCGGAGAGGACCTCCCCGACGGTGCCGGCGCTCGCGCCGGCGCTCGCCACGGTCCGAGCCGTCATCGGCGATTCGGTCATGACAGGAAATCCTCGTCCCCCGAGGGCCGTCCGCCCGGGAAGGGTGTCCCGGGCGGACGGCCGACTGCTGGTGGGTGGTGTTCAGCTGGGTGGTGCTCAGGGTGGCGGTGCTCGGTGTGCGGTGTGCCGGGCCCGGGGTGTGCTCAGTGCCCGGTGCTCAGCGCCCGGTGCTCAGCGTCCGGTGCCGGAGCTGCGGCGGCGCACCCGGGAGTCGATGAGCAGCTCCTGTACGTCGCGCAGCCGCCTGCCGTCGGCGTCCTGCGAGTGCCTGGTCCAGCTGCCGTCGGCGCCCAGGTGCCAGGACTCCGTGCCGTCCGACATCCCGAGGGCGAGCAGTTCGGACAGCTCGGTGCGGTGCCCCGGGTCGGTGACCCGCAGCAGCGCCTCGATCCGGCGGTCCAGGTTGCGGTGCATCATGTCCGCGCTGCCGAACCAGACCTCGGGCTCGCCGCCGTTGGCGAAGACGAAGATGCGCGAGTGCTCCAGGAAGCGCCCCAGGATGCTGCGGACCCGGATGTTCTCGCTCAGCCCCGGCACCCCCGGCCGGATCGCGCAGATGCCGCGCACCCAGACGTCCACCGGCACCCCTGCCTGGGAGGCCCGGTAGAGCGCGTCGATCAGCTCCTCGTCCACGATCGAGTTGACCTTGAACTTCACGTACGCCGGGCGCCCGGCCCGGTGGTGCGCGATCTCCCCGTGGATCCGCGACACCAGACCGTCCCGCAGGCCGCGCGGGGCGGTCAGCAGTCGGCGGTAGGACTCGCGGCGCGAGTAGCCGGAGAGCCGGTTGAACAGGTCCGAGAGGTCGGCGCCGACCTGCGGGTCCGCCGTCAGCAGCCCGATGTCCTCGTAGAGCCTGGCCGTCTTCGGGTGGTAGTTGCCGGTGCCCACGTGCGCGTAGCGGCGCAGCGTGTCGCCCTCCTGGCGGACGACCAGCGAGAGCTTGGAGTGCGTCTTGAGCCCGACCAGGCCGTAGACGACGTGGCAGCCCGCCTCCTCCAGCTTGCGGGCCCACTTGATGTTGGCCTGCTCGTCGAAGCGCGCCTTGATCTCGACCAGCACCAGCACTTGCTTGCCGGACTCGGCGGCGTCGATCAGCGCGTCGACGATCGGCGAGTCGCCGGAGGTCCGGTACAGCGTCTGCTTGATCGCCAGCACGTCCGGGTCGGCCGCCGCCTGCTCCAGGAAGGCCTGCACCGAGGTGGAGAAGTTGTCGTACGGGTGGTGCAGCAGCACGTCCCGCTCGCGCATCGCCGCCAGGATGTCCGGCTGCGAGGCCGACTCGACGTCGGTGAGGCCGCGCGCGGTGCCCGCGATGAACTTGGCGTACTTCAGCTCCGGCCGGTCCAGCCCGGCGATGCCGAACAGCCCGGTCAGGTCGAGCGGGCCGGGCAGCGGGAAGACCTCCGCCTCGGTGATGTTCAGCTCCCGGATCAGCAGGTCCAGGATGTAGGGGTCGATCGACTCCTCGACCTCCAGCCGGACCGGCGGGCCGAAGCGCCGCCGCATCAGCTCCTTCTCCAGCGCCTTGAGGATGTTCTCGGTGTCGTCCTCCTCCACCTCCAGGTCCTCGTTGCGGGTGACCCGGAAGGCGTGGTGGGCGAGCACCTCCATCCCCGGGAAGAGCTCCTCCAGGTGCGCGCCCATCACGTCCTCCAGCGGGACGTAGCGCTGCGGCGAGGCCTCCAGGAAGCGGGCCAGCGACTGCGGGACCTTCACGCGGGCGAAGTGCTTGTGCCCCGACACCGGATTGCGGACCACCACGGCCAGGTTGAGGCTCAGGCCCGAGATGTAGGGGAAGGGGTGCGCCGGGTCGACCGCGAGCGGGGTCAGCACCGGGAAGATCTTCTGCCGGAACAGCGTGTGCAGGCGGGCCTGCTCCTTCTCCGACAGCTCGGACCAGCGGACCAGCTCGATCCCCTCGGTGGCGAGGTCGGGCAGCACCTCGTGCTGGAAGGCGGCGGCGTGCCGGGCCATCAGTTCGCGCGAGCGGGTCCAGATCTGGTCCAGCACCTCACGCGGCTGGAGCCCGGAGGCGGAGCGCTGGGCCACACCCGTCGCGATCCGGCGCTTGAGGCCGGCCACCCGGACCATGAAGAACTCGTCCAGGTTGCTCGCGAAGATCGCGAGGAACTTGGTCCGCTCCAGCAGCGGGATCTGTGGGTCCTCGGCCAGCTCCAGCACGCGCTCGTTGAAGGCCAGCCAGCTGCGCTCCCGGTCGAGGAAGCGGCCTTCCGGCAGCTCCCCGTCGAAACCGGGTACGGCGGCCGTCACCACCGTGGCGACCTCGTCGCGCGGCAGCGCGGGCGGTACCGCTGCCGAACGCCGGCCGGGCGTGGTCAGCGGGGCGGGGCGGGGGATGCTCATGGGTTCCAGCTCCTCCAGCAGGACGATGTCCGGGCGGTGCGCACCGCTCGCTCGGCGCGGGCCGCTTGTGGCGTGCGCGCCGTCCTCCGCGATGTGGCTGCCGTCCTGCGGCGCCGGTCCCCGCCCGGTGGGCGGGACCGGCGGACGGCCGGCCCGAGGGTGCCGGCCGGCCGCGCTGGGGCGAGGCACTACGGACGTCATCCTGTGATCTTCGCGGCGGCAATTTAATCCACGGTAAACACCGCATGGCCAGGAGGAAAGCTGAGGCGGTCACCCCCGTGGCCGGAGCTAACGCTCCGTGATCGCCACTGCCTCCCGGCCGCCCCCGACGCGGTACATGAGGTCCACCTCGTGGACGGTGAATCCCAGTCGCTCGTAGACCCGGACGGCGGCCGCGTTGTCCGCGTCGACATAGAGCAGGACGGTCTCCAGCTTGCGCTCCTCGGCCAGATGGCGCAGGCCGACCGCCGTCAGCGCCCGGCCCAGGCCGTTGCCCTGCTCCGCCGGGTCGACCCCGACCACGTACACCTCGCCCAGACCCTCCGGGTGCACCTTCGTCCAGTGGAACCCGACCACCCGCTCTCCCCGGACCGCCAGGAAGAAGCCCGCCGGATCGAACCACGGCTCGGCCAGCCGGTCGGCCAGGTCCTGCTCGGTCCAGGCCCCCTGCTCGGGGTGGTGGGCGAAGGCCAGCGCGTTCAGCCGGAGCCACTCGGCCCCGTCCCGTCCCGGACGGAACGTCCGGATGGTGATGCCCTCCGGCAGCACGGGCTGCTCGGGCGTCCCGTCCGCGCCGACCGTGCGGCGCATCTGCCGCAGCTCGCGCACCAGCTCGGCACCGTAGGCCTCGGCGAGATGGCGGGCGGCCGGGTGGCCGCCGTGCGCCCAGAACTCGACGGCGCCCGCGCGCTCCGCCTCGGCGGCCTCCGCCAGCACCGCCTCGACCAGCTGCCGGCCGAAGCCCGCGCCCCGGCGGCCCGGCTCGACCGCCAGCTCGGCCGTCCCCGCCCGGTCCGCCGTGGGAAGCTCCAGCTGCGCGTACCCGACGTCCTCGCGCTCGTCGCCGCCCGCCGGCCCGGTGACCGACTGCAGCAGATGGACGACCCCGGCCCGGGGCAGCGGAGCCTTCAGCCGCAGCCGGCCCGCCTCCGACACCGCCTGGCGCCCGTCCTCGGCCGCCGCCGCGCCGAGGATCCCGGCGGCGGCCCGGGACTCGCCCTCCGAGAGCACCGGTGAGACGACCACCAGGCTGTCGACCTCCCCCAGGCTGGCGGATCGGGACCGACGGGGCTGGGGGCTGGGGCTGGCGGTAGCAGTCATGCTCCGACCTTACGTCGCGTCAGGTCGGGGTGGGTGGGTGCTTGTATCGCCGCACGCTCGTTCCACCCGGCTCGCGCGCGCGGCCGGCCGGAGACCCGATGCCCGACCGACCCGGCCGGAGCACCAGGCGGGCCGGAGCGCGGCGGCCCGTCATCAGCGATGACGGGCCGCTGGGATGCCGGTCAGGGATGCTCGGGACCGCTCAGGGACGCTCGATGCCGAAGCGGTCGACCACGAGGTGGATGCTGCCGCTGCTGCCGTTGTAGAAGCTCACGCTCTGAGCCCAGCCGTCGGTGTTCGCCACCACCTGGTTGGCGATGGTCTCCCCCGCCGACCAGTTGAGGTTGGAGGTCGTCGGCCGGCTTGCACCGGCACGGTAGACCGTGAGGAATCCGGCGGCGGCCGGCTCCGTCACCGTGACGTTCAGTGTCGCGGCGACCGCCTGGTAGAGGTGCGCAGGCGCGACGAAGAGCGTCAGCGTGCCACCGGCCGGGATCACAGCGGCCTTCCGGAGCGCCGTCGTGCCGTAGGTGTCGACGAGGACGTTCAGGTCCCGGCGGGTGTCCATGATCCGGTCCGGGCCACCGGGGTAGTACGTCTGGTAGCCGGTGGCGTCGTAGTACCCGGCCAGGTCGGCCAGGACGTCCACAGCCCCGGGGGAACCGCCGGCATAGAAGGAGACCTTGCCGTCGACGACCGGGACGGTGACCAGGTTGGCGATCGTACGGCCGGCCGTCCAGTTGAGGTTGGACGCGGTCGGACGGTCCTTGCCGTACGGGAAAACGGTGAGGAAGCCCGCACCCGTCGGGTTGGTGACGGTGACGTTCAGGGTGACCGCGGTGACGCCGGTCTTCGGGATGCCGCCGACGCCGGCGATCTGCAGGTCGGTCGTCGTCCCGGTGGCGAGGGGCTGCTTCGGGGCCGCGAGGCCGGTGCGGGTGTCCATGACGCGGGTCGGGTCGGTCGGCGTGTAGAGGCTGCCCCGGGCGCTGTAGTACCCGGCGAGGTCGGCGATCAGGGAGGTCTGACCGGGGGTGCCGCCGACGTAGAGGGACACCTTGCCGTCCACCACCGGGACGGTGACCAGGTTCGGAATCGTCCTGCCGGGAGTCCAGTTGAGGTTGGACGCGGTCGGACGGGCCTTGCCGTACGGGAAGACGGTGAGGAAGCCCGTGTTCGTCGGGTCCACGGCCGTGACGTTCAACGTCACCGCCGTCACGGTCGGCGGGATGTCCCCGACCCCGGCCACCTGCAGGTCGATCGTCCGACCGCTCGCGACCGGCCCGTGGGTGCCACCGAGCCCGCTCCGGGTGTCGAGCAACCGGGTCGGGCCGTCCGGGGTGTAGACGCTGCCCAGGTCGACGTACTCGACGGCACCGCGGTCGCGGAAGCCCGAACCGGTGCCGGTGTTGGGCACCAGCGCGTTGTCGACCGCGGCGTTGCCGTAGAGGTCGACGGGGAGCTCGCCCTCGGCCGTCTCGTCCGCCGAGTCCGACCAGCCGCCGTAGAACGGCTTCCCGTCGCCGATGTCCCCCGAGCCGTCAGGACGCCCGGACCCCGACGTGTCATGGGTCCCCTGGCCGGTCGCCTTGGCGAACTGGTCCGCGCTCGGGTACTGGACCCCGGCCCAGTCGTAGGACTGGAAGCCGCTGCCGCCGAGGAAGCTGTCGAAGAAGTTGTAGTCGACGGCCGTGCGGTCGACGGATCCGCCGCTGACGGTGACAGCGCCGAGGTAGGACGGGTCGCCCGATCCCGGTCCCCTGCCGCAGTCCATCGGCGGGCCCTCCCGGAGCTCCGACCCCATGAGCACGTTGTTCTTGACACTCGATCCCGAGGACGCGCCGTCCAGACGCACGGCGATGTCACAGCGGACGGAGATGGTGTTGCTGACCACCACGGTGCCGGGCGCATCCTGGGCCCAGACGATGCCGGGGGCCACGCCGAAGGCATTCCCGGTCGCGAGGACAGCCAACTCGTTCGTTGTGACAACCGCGTGCCGGACACCCTTGCCGACCGTGACGGCGGGATCGTCGGTCCCCGTCGACCGGCTCCTGGCGAGCGTCACGTCCTGGGACTGCCCGGTGAATGCGACGCCACCGGAGGTGAGCTGTGTGAGCGTCACATCCTCGGAGGAGTCGACCGTCACCTTCTGCAGGGCATAGCCCTTGGTCTCCTGCCCCCGGACGAAACCGACGGCCAGGCCCTGGACGCTGATGTGGGACGCGCCCTGGATCGCCAGGCCGGCCGTGCCCGAGTAGGGGGCTTGCCGGTCGCTCGCGATCACCGGCGAGCCGGTCCCGACGAACGTGATCGGGGCACCCGCCCCGCCGGAGCGGGTGATCTTGACCTGCTCCGGGTACCTGCCGGCCGCGATGTTCACGGTCTGGCCGGGCTGCGCGACGTCCGCAGCGTGCTGGACGGTGCAGAACGGCGCGGCCTGCGCGCCGCTGCCGGAGTCCGAGCAGTGCGCGGCGGCCGCGTTGTCGACGTACAGGTTCGTGGTCGCGGCTGCCGCCCCGACCTGGCTGATGCCGGGCACGCCGACCAGGCCGAGTACAACGGCCCCCGCGAGTGCACCTGTTCGAGTTTTGATGATCTTCCCCCCGTGGCACGCATCGTAGGCGCAGATCGTCTCACGCCTCGTCAGACAGCACCCAGGGGATTACGTCCCCGGACATGCAAATGACCCCCCATCCGTTCCCGGATGAGGGGTCATTTGTGAATAATTGTTCGGCGGCGTCCTACTCTCCCACAGGGTCCCCCCTGCAGTACCATCGGCGCTACGAGGCTTAGCTTCCGGGTTCGGAATGTAACCGGGCGTTTCCCTCGCGCTATGACCACCGAAACACTGCGAAACACGCCGCACACCCCCCGTGGCCCGGGAAGCGGGGTCGTTGTTTCAGAACAACACAGTGGACGCGAGCAACTGAGGACAAGCCCTCGGCCTATTAGTACCGGTCAGCTCCACCCCTTACAGGGCTTCCACATCCGGCCTATCAACCCAGTCGTCTACTGGGAGCCTT